>JBDTLV010000020.1:0-60111 GCA_039934615.1 Tahibacter sp. | reverse complement strand
ATGCCGCTGCTGTGGTACCTGCGCGACGTGCTGCATCTCACGGGCTCCAAATTCGGCTGCGGACTCGGCCAATGCGGCGCCTGCACCGTCCATGTTGACGGCAAGGCGCAGCGTTCCTGCCTGCTGCCGATGAACAGCCTGGTCGGCAAGCAGGTGACGACGATCGAAGGCATCGCCAGCGCCAGCGACTTGCACGCCGTTCAACAGGCCTGGATCGACGAAGATGTGCCTCAGTGCGGATATTGCCAAGCCGGCCAGATCATGGCCGCCATCGATCTGCTGAAACGCAAACCCGAGCCTACGGACGCCGACATCAGCCAGCTGACCAACCTGTGCCGATGTGGAACCTATCCGCGCATTCGCAAGGCTGTGAAGCGAGCCGCGGCGGCCCTGGCCGGAGTGAAACCATGAACTCGGGAATTTCTCGCCGCCAATTCATCAGTGTGCTGCTTACGGCCAGTGGAGCGCTCGTCGTCGGCGTGCGCAGCGCCATCGCGGAAGTGCATCCCACCGTACCGATGGATTTGCTCGGCGATGCCTTGACCTCACTAGGTGCCTTCGTGCGGATCGAGCGCAACAATCGCATTGTCATCGGTGCGCGTGGCTGCGAAATCGGCCAGGGCGTCATGACGTCACTGCCGATGCTCCTGGCGGAAGAACTGGATGCGGACTGGTCTCGCGTCAAGGTCGAGCAATTGCCGTATGGCTACGAGCTCGGGCCGGACGGGCCGCGCAATCGCTACGGCGATCAGGGCGCCGGTGGAAGCACCAGTGTCTCCGATGGCTGGAAGGATCTGCGCCAAGCGGGCGCAGTCGCACGCTGGCTGCTGGTCGAGGCTGCTGCTGCATTGTGGCAATTGCCACATGATCGACTCAGCACCGAATCCGGGTATGTCATACATCCGGATGGAACGCGCATCCCGTATGCCGAGCTGGTCGAACGAGCGGCCGAAATCCTCCCGCCGACCGACGCGGTGCCGCTGAAGAAACCTGCCGATTTCCGCATCATCGGCAAGCCGGCAAAGACGGTGGACGCGCGCGCAATCGTGACCGGTCGCGCCACGTTCGGCATTGACAGCTATATCGGCGGAGCCTTGACCGCAGTCGTTCTGCGCTGCCCGCACCTGGATGGCACGCTGCTACGCTTCGACGACAAGGAAACGCGCAAAGTATCCGGCGTCCGCGATGTCTTCGCGATCGAGGGCCCCAAGCCCGGCACGCCATTCGATGCGAACCTTGCCGCAGGCATCGTGGTACTGGCCGACAATACCTGGGCCGCATTGAAAGGCCGTCAGAAAATCGTCGCCGAGTGGACACCAGGCCCCTGGGCCAGCGAATCCAATTCCACCCTGGAAGCCAGCGCCGATGAACTGCTCAAGGGTAGCGGCACCCCCGTGCGCGTTGATGGCGATCTGGCCAAGGCAAGAAAAAGCGCCAAACGGGTCATTGAAGCAAAGTACCATGTTCCATTTCTTGCACACGCGACGATGGAACCGCCCCACGCCGTCGTCAAGCTGGAAGCCGATCACGCGCTGTTCATCGGTGCGCTGCAGAGCCCGGATGGCGCATCTCGAATCATCAACGCATTGACTGGCATCCCGCGTGAGAGCATCGAGATCCGCATGACCCGAGCGGGCGGCGGCTTCGGCCGGCGCCTGGAAAACGACTACGTGGCCGAAGCGGTCATCATTGCGAAGAAAGCCGGCAAGCCGGTCAAGCTGATGTGGACGCGGGACGATGACCTGCAACACGACTTTTACCGGCCGTTGGGTGTGCATCGGATGGCGGCGACGATCGACAAGAAGAACCTGGTGACGGGTTTCGCGCACGATTGCGCAGCAACGCCGCGCTATTACCGGACCGGCCGCACTGATCGCCCCGTGTTCGGTGGTTGCCTGGAACCGGATGATTTTCCGGCGGGTCTGATACCGAACCTCGAAAAACGCTTCTTCGCCATCGAATCAGGATTGCCCCGCGGCTGGTGGCGGGCACCGCTGCACACCTTTCACGCATTTGCGGTGCAGAGCTTCATCGATGAGATCGCCGTCGAAACCAAGCAGGACGCCGTCGAGCTGCGCCTGAAGATGCTCGGCGACGCCCGCGAGCTGGACTATCACGGCCACGGTGGGCCGAAATTCGATACGGGCCGCCTCGCCGCTGTGCTGCAACGATGCGCAGAGGCGATCGAGTGGAAACGCAAGCGCACCGACGGACGCGGCGTCGGCATCGCCTGTCATTTCACCTTCGGTGGCTATGCCGCCCACGCTTTCGAGGTTTCCGTTGAAGGCGGCGAGCTGCAGATTCATCGCGCCGTTGTTGCGATTGATATCGGGCGCGTGATCAACCCGCTGGGTGTCGAAGCCATGATGATGGGAGGCACGATCGACGGAATCTCCACGGCGCTGAATCTTGCGATCACTGTCAAAGAGGGACAAATCCAGCAATCCAGTTATGCGGATTATCCGGTCGGTCGGATGGTACAGATGCCCAACGATGTGGAGGTGCTCATCACTCCCAGCGAGCTCGAACCGGTCGGTGCAGGCGAAATGGGCATTCCCAGCGTAGCGCCGGCCCTTGCGAATGCAATCTACGCCGCAACCACGGTGCGCGTACGACGGCTGCCGATACTCGCCGAGCTAAAGCGCCGACTCTGACGAATCAGGTCGATCGCGGCGAATCGATGGCCTCGTAGCGGCTCAGAATCCCTCGGAGTCGCAGGCGGCGGTGGCTTCGGCTTTGCGATCGGCAGTTCGAGCGGCCGAGTGCGGGTTGTACATGCCGACGACGGCCAGATACTTGCGCGCCATTTCGTCACCGACGCTTTCGTCGGGACTGTAAGCCGACGCGAAACGCGTCGGTCGGCAACGCACCAGGTTATGACCACGCGTCGCGAGTTCACGCGCTGCCGCCTTGCCAGCCGCCATAGGCCCGGAGTCTTCCGTGCGGGGCACCGTCGGAACCAGACGCAGGCTACCGTCAGCATTATACAATTTTGGCAATTGCTGCGTCTCTACGACTGCTTCGGAATCACCGGCGCGCGGCTGCGGCGGCGCAACCAGGCGGGCGGCAATCGCCGGGCGTTGAACAGCCGGCGCATTCGCCCCCGTACCAGGCTGCGGCGCGTCAACGCGCAGCATGGGCAAGTCGAGCGTGGCATGTTCGGGCACCGGCAGATCCGGAACGTCGATCAAATTGATATGCAGCACATCGCGACGATCTTCAGGCGGCAATCGCACGTGCATGAGATCGCGAACCACAAAAACCGCCAGCAGATGGAGCAGCAGTACGCCGAACAACAACAGTCCCGTACCGCGACGATCGCCGTCGTAACGCCGCCAGCGAACCTCGCGCAGCAGGGCGTGGCCCGCGTGATCGAAACCCGGCATGTGGGCGATCTCGCGAACCGGATCAAACGGCATTGGCAACGCATCGGCGCGTTTCAGCGCCGCCGCGTTTTGCTGCACCATGGCCCGTCACATCAAGGAAAGACGGCGAAGGATAGCCGCCCGAGCGTGCTGGAACGTTAATTCCGCGCTAATTCGCTGGTATTGGCGGCGCATCACCATCTTCATTGCCGGATGCGTCCGGCGGATTCAGCTCGCTTCCGTCGTCGGGAACCGGAGCGGAAACACGCTGGGTTCCAGGCGGAGCCAGCGCGGGCTTGAACGGCGGATTTTCGCGCATGCGCTTCAATCCTTCCGGATTCGGCGGTGCGTAGCCAAATCCACAACCACCCATAAACAGCATCCAGGTGCAGGTAATCTGGCCTCCCCACCGCGTCCGCGTGGATACCGTGTGCGTGTTCTTGCGCACGAACTCACCGAGACGAGTCTCGTGGTCCGGAGTCCAATCCTTGTCGAAACGGGTGGCCTCGTAGGGCAGCGGCGTTCGGTGCTGCATCAAAAGCGGCGCAACGAAACGCGGCGCGACGAAATCACGCGGCCCCGGCGCAGCGGGTCGCGTTGCGAGATCCGCATCCACCAGCAGACGGCCATCCACGCCATACAGGCGGGGTGCCACCGGCGTAGCCAACGGTGTCAGGGCTCTTGCTTCCAGCGAGACGGTTCGACCCGGAGCCTGCGGAGCGGCCACGATACGGGTTGCGGGATGTGCTCTGGCGCGCGAAAGGGACTCAGGATTTTCAATCGGAACATCAGCTCCCTGCGCCTTGGCCGGCGTCTGGGCAGGGCGAACCACCATCGGCGGAGGCTCTTCGACGGTATGGACGGGGCGCGCCGGCTCCAGCGTCAGCAAGCGGAGCTGCACAACGTCTCGCCTGTCTTCCGGTGGAAAACGCCAACGGAACTGATCGCGCAGCACAAACAGCAACAGCAGGTGCAGGACAAACGCGACCACCAGCGCTATTCGCATGCGGTGCTTGTCGTGTTCCGGCCTGCGCCAATGCGCTTGGCGCCTTAGCAAATAGTCTATTTGTGAATTCCAGGCGACACTGGTGCCATCGTCCGGATTCACGACATCGTCGTCAGCGCGGGGCAACGGGGGAAGTTCGGCCGAGCGCTGCGCCATGGGGAACGCGAGAGTTAGCGGGATGGCGAAGCATAGGGGGCCAGCCGCTGGACTGGCTTAACGGGAGACAACGGATGAAAAAGCGCACGCCAGAATGCCTCTCGGGTTATGTGCGAGTTAAGTTTTCGCGAAGTTTGTCTGATGCTGCGCACCAAATCGCCGATATTCGATTCGACCATAAATTATATATCTATTAATTTATTTACTAATAAAATAACCGCAGCGGCGATGCGTTCCCGACTGGCGCCCGGAGCCAAACTATCGGGGAATTCGCTTGCCGACGCAAAAAACGTCGTTGCCCGCAGCTTGACGCAGGGGCCGAGCGCAACTGCGCGCGCAAGCGCTCTCACCACCCCGGCGTTCGGTTGTCATTGACTCGATTCAGATCCGGCGCTGGGAAATCCAAAAAAAAGCCCGGCCTGAGCCGGGCTTTCCGCATTCCGTCGCCTCCCCTCACGGAGATCCTGATGGCATCCCTTCCCGATGGCGATCCTCGCCATCCGCTTTCCAGTGCCGTCCCTGGTCCCGCACCAGCCCGCGCCTCGCAACGCGCGTGCAGCAAGTTGGGGCACATGCAGGACTGTAGGACTGCCCGTGCAACATGGCCCGCCATGCCTCGCCGATCAGCTCACTCGCTGGCGTTTGACACCGTTGCGTAGCTCCCTGACCCACGTGTTGCCGTCGATTGCCCCGTTCGTTTTCCTGCCGATTCGAGAGTAGCGAGGTAACCGCGCCTGACGCATTGCCTATTTTGGTATTGACAAATCGCGAAGAAGTCGCTGTTGACACGGGCGGAGCGATCAGGGATACCGTTTCGAGCCTGGAAAAGCGGTCATCGGGGGAAGCTTGAACCTTGACTCGGCGTTGATCATTGATCGACTGATCGATGCGGTTTATGACGCCATCCAGTTGCCGGATCGGTGGCAAGCCCTCGCGCCTGCTCTGCGCGAATTGCTAGGCGCCGACCAGTGCGATCTGCTCATTGAATTTTCCGCTCCCGGCGGTCCGCAGCGCATCGTGTCGACGACTTCGACGGCGCGGTTGTCGGATTATCTGGCGTCCTATCGGGGGCTAGGACCGCTGTCGGCGGAAATTCCGGCCAAACGCGCAAATGGCGAAAAATGCGCATTGTTGTCGCAAGATTTCGTCGCGGACGGCGCATTGCGCGCCAGTGCGTTCTATCGCGAACACTGGCAACGCTGGGGGAACCTGTTCTTCGCCTGCGGTGGGCGTTATGTGCTGGCCGGCGCCGCCGTGATCCATCTCGAATTGCTGCGTGCGAAAGCGCACGGCCCGTTTGAGGAAGTTGATCGCCAACCCCTGAATCGGCTGATTCCACATATCTTGCGCGCCACGCAGCTCAGTGCGCGTTTGCACGAAACCCAGCAGCGCCTGACTTACCGCGGCAACATTTCCGAACGCCTCCTCGATGCCGTTGCCGTGCTCGATGCGGACGACCGGGTCGTCCACTCCAATGCTCGCTATCGCGAATTGGTCGGAGGTGTCGCGGCAGAACAGTTCTGGTCGCCACGCACTCTGCGGCTCGCGGGCGTAGGCGAGCAACAGCGTGTTCTTGACGCGCTCACGCAGGTACGACGCGGTCTTTCCGCAGGCACTCCGTTGCGTTTGCGCCGCCCGCCGCCGCTGCAGCCTTTGTTTGTGATCGTGGCACCCCTGCAAACCGAGGCGGGAGCCCCCAGCGTCGCAGGCTGTGTGCAGCTTTTCCTTCGCGATCCCGGCTGGCAGCGCCGATTGCCGGATGGCGCGCTGGAAAATCTGTTCGCGCTCACTCCCGGCCAGGCAAAAGTCTGCGCGATGCTCCTCGACGATCACAGCCCTGAGCAGATTGCGATGGAGTGCGGGGTACAGGTCAACAGCGTCCGCTCACAGATCAAGCAGGCAATGGAAAAAGTCGGCGTTCACCGACAGGCCGAACTCGTCCGTCACTTGGGCCAGGCCTTGCCGGCACTGACCGATTTATGATTGACAGCGAAGACTATGCGCATATTGCACAAAAATAAAAGGCGGACACTGCACGTGTCCGCCTGTGTTGCTGACTATTCACCGATTGACTGACGCTGCGTAAAGCCCGTCCCGCGACGGACTAGCTCACCCGTCAGCCGGCCGGCGTAACGTCCTGATCGACCCGCACCCGGATCCGGCTACCGGGGTTGTAGTTCATCTGGGTGTGATAGAGCCGACCGTCATAGCGGTAGCTCACGTCATACCCGACGATTTCATCGGAGCCGCGCCACGAGGTGCGTTGTTCACAACGTTGCTCGTACGCGGTCGCGTAACGCCCATCGCGATAGCCGTCGCCGTGACGCCGATCACTGTCATGACCGATTGAACCGCCGATCAACGCACCGGCAATGGTTGCGGCCTTTCGACCATCACCCTTGCCGGCGAGGTTGCCGAGCGCGCCGCCGATCAATGCGCCGGCGACGGTGCCGCCATTGCGGTGGGTGCGATAACCCGGCTCATACACTTCGACAGGTTCGTCATAGCAGTAGCGATCGGCCACAGGTACGCGCGAACGCTCGACAACCGGGTCGACGCGGACTACGCGAGCCCAGTCGAAGCGCGCTTCCTCGTAGCGATTGCCGGAACCGTTCCACGCCAAGGCGGAGCCGGCGAACGCCAGACCAACCGCCATTGCCACCGTGGTAGGGATGCGTTTCATGGTACCTCCTCAACGAGCGCCATCGCCCGCTTGTGGTCACCACCTTACGGTCCGAGGACTGAATTCGGAATTAATCACCTCCGCTGCCTGGCCGCAACGTTCAGCGCGGGTTGTGCGGCGTGAACTGCCACCAGGACACGTTGCGCCCAGTCCCGTGCCTTAGCCGCCAAAACAGCTGCGTTTCCACCAAGCAATACGCCAACGTGACTGGCCATTTCCACATCAATACATATGCCGCGCAGGGCATCTGCCAGGGCGCGCGTGCTGGCCGGTGGAATGTCGGAATCCTCGCTGCTCGCGAAAAGCAGGCTCGGGCACGACGGCAAGTTCAGCGTGACGCCATGGCGCGCGCCGTCGATTACCGCCCCGGACTCGTCGCGCCATCGCCGCCATGCGTACCAGCACGCAGCAGCATCTGCATCAGGCAGCGCGGCCAATGTCGACGCCAGCGAGGAGTCGCTCCATCGGACCACTGGCGGCGACGACGGCCGCGCGGGCAAGGCAGCAACGATCGGCACTGGGGGAATTGGATTGAGCAAGATGAGTCCCGCAGGAGCACGTCGCGACGCTTCCTGGAGGGCCAGCAAACCGCCAAGGCTCGCGCCGGCGATAACGAGATCCGACGCGGCAATCGGTTCGCAGTACGATACGACTTGTGCACAATAATCGCCGATGCGCGTCGCAGCGACGCCGCTCTCGCGTGGCTGCAGATCGGGCGCGAGTACGCGCCATCCGCTCGCGGCAAACACGCGACGCCAGATATTCCATTCCCAGCCGCCTCCGCCGGCACCGTGCAAACACACGAGGGTCGGAACGAGCTTCGGGTTCGACACATCGAGCATGAATTCCCTTCCGATTCACCGGGCCAACGGCCGCTGTGCGGCAGCGCGGCTTGACCATTGTCGCGCCAGGGGCAAGTCTATGGGGGACGGCGCGATCGCGCATCACGCCGCACCGCCATAACCGCCGCCTCGCCTGCCCGCAATCAGCGGGAGCTGCGCCGACAGCGGACGGGGTGACGGCCTGCAACCATGCTTAAGCAGGGGAGGCACGCACATGCCCTACACCACAGATGGCATCCGAAACATCGCGCTCGTGGGTCACGCGAGCGCGGGCAAGACCATGCTGTTCGAGGCCTTGCTGCAAGCGGGCGGTCTGATCCAGACCCAGGGCAGCATCGAACGCGGCACCACCGTGTCCGATTTTGATCCGATGGAAAAAGAACGTGGCCATTCGGTTGCATCGGCGATCGCTTCGATCGACGTCGGCGACTGTCACATCAATCTCATCGACACACCGGGACATCCCGAGTTCCGGGGCCCGACATTGTCAGCCCTCGCCGCCGTTGAAACCTGCGCCATCGTGGTAAATGCGCACAATGGGATCGAGTACAGCACGCACCGCCTGATGGAATACGCCCAGGCTCGCGGCCTGTGCCGGGTGCTCATCGTCAACAAGATTGACGGCGGCAACTGCCGCGCCCTGGTCGAACAACTGCGCGAAACCTTCGGCACCGAATGCCTGCCCGTCAATCTCCCTGCGCAAGGCGGCAAGTCGGTCGTGGATTGTTTCTTCAAGCCCGATGGCGTCGCCGATTTCGGCAGCGTCGCCGAAGCCCATCAACGCATCATCGACCAAGTCGTCGAGATCAACGAAAGCGTGATGGGACACTATCTCGACGACGGCGAAGCCGGTTTGTCGGGCACCGAACTGCACGATGCGTTCGAGCAATGCCTGCGCGAAGGACACCTCGTACCGATCTGTTTCGTGTCAGCGCGAACCGGAGCCGGCGTCAGGGAACTTCTGCAATTTTTCGATCGACTGCTGCCGAATCCGAAGGAAGGCAACCCTCCCCTGTTCGTCAAGGGTGTCGGCGATGCAGCTGCGCCGATCCAGGCGCAGTCCGATCCCAAGGCACATGTGATCGCGGACGTCTTCAAGATCGTCAACGACCCCTTCGTCGGCAAGCTCAGTGTGTTTCGCATGTATCAGGGCACCATTCGCAAGGACACCCAGCTGTTCATCGACGACGGCAAGAAACCCTTCAAGGTGGGGCACCTGTTCAAGCTCAAAGGCAAGGACCACGTCGAGGTCAGCGAGGCCATTCCGGGAGACATTGCAGCGGTTGCCAAAATTGATGAAATACACTTTGACGCCGTGCTGCATGATTCGCACGACGAAGACCAGATCCATCTCAAGCCACTCGAGTTTCCGAGGCCGATGTTTGGCCTTGCGGTCGAACCCGCCCACAAGGGACAGGAGCAGAAGCTGGCCACAGCGCTGCACAAGCTCGGCGAGGAAGATCCATGTTTCCGCGTCGAACACAATATGGAACTCAACGAGACCGTGGTGCGCGGCCTGTCCGATCTGCACCTGAAGCTCAGCCTCGAACGCATGAAAGAGCGCTACGGCGTCGAGGTCAAATCGCGCCCACCGCGAATTGCCTATCGCGAAACCGTGGGCACCAACGCCGAAGGTCATCATCGCCACAAGAAGCAAACCGGCGGGGCCGGGCAGTTTGGTGAGGTATTTCTGCGGGTCGAGCCCCTGGAGCGCGGCGCAGGCTTCGAATTTGTCGACGCTGTGAAGGGAGGCACGATTCCCGGGCAATACCTGCCCGCTGTGGAAAAGGGCGTCCGGCAGGTTCTCGAACACGGCGCCGTCGCGGGCTACCAGATGCAGGACCTGCGGGTGATCGTGTACGACGGCAAATACCACCCCGTCGACTCGAAAGAAATCGCTTTTGTAACAGCGGGAAAAAAGGCATTTCTTGACGCGATCGCCAAGGCACGCCCGCAACTGCTCGAACCGATCGTGAATCTGGACGTATTCGTACCCGACAATCACATGGGCGATGTGACGGGTGCCCTCGCCAGCAAACGCGCCCGCATCCACGGAACCGATTCGCTGCGTGGCGGCGAAATCATCATCAAGGCGCAGGTGCCCTTGTCCGAAGTCACCGACTATCAGACCGAGCTGAAATCACTGACTGGCGGACGCGGCCGCTACGCGCTGGAATTCAGTCACTATGAAGCGGTGCCCGCGCAGGTGCAGAAGCAGTTGGTGGATGCGTTCAAACCGCGGGTGGAAGAGGACTGACCGGGTCACAAGGTTCTTGATGATGGTCGCGCGACGGCATGGAATCGGTAACGCGTGCCCTTTGCGGGTGAGCGGGCGAATCCTTTGCGCTGCCTGGTGGCACGTCCTCGTCGCTGCGCTCGGCGTTCAGCTCTCGTCTCGCTTGAACGACGCCGTGGGACGCTACAATGCGGTGCGGCCGTCCGGTCGCGCCACTGGGGGACTCCCGATGACTGTTCAATTCGCCCTGTCTCCGCTGATCGCCTTGATTGCGGGCATCCTCATCCTGCTGCGTCCGAAGCTGCTGAATTTCGTCGTCGCGGCGTATCTGATCCTGATCGGGCTGCTCGGGCTGTTTCCAGGACTGCATCTTTAGTCAGCGACTCCGCTAATCGACCCCACGACGTTTCAGCGCGGTCGGCACGGAGCGGACAACAGAGGACCGACCGGCGAGAGCGTGGCCGGGCCGCGTCAAATTCCCGCGCGGCGCTGTACTGTCCTGCAGCAGCGCCGCCAGTTGCGCATAGTGGATCTGGCTATTTCTTGCCAAATGGCCGGCGCAATTTCCCGAGCAGGCCAGCCTTTCCGTCCGCCGGCTTAGGTGCAACACGCAGGGAGGCGCGTGGCTGACAGTACAGCAAGCCCAGCGCGTGATAGGCGTTCACCATGTCGAACACTTCTTCCATGCTCGCCCCGCTGGTCGATGCGATTTCATTGAGCGGAGCGGGGTTCATGAGTGCCGTCACGATTCGAAAATGGTGCCGGTAATCGCGCTCCACCTCCAGCCATTCGGTCAAATGATAGACGCCACCGGGATCCAGCTGCGGCGACAGGCGGCCGCCCGAGTTCAACAGGACATCGAGCCATACGAGCCGCTGGTACGGCTGCGCCGGTTGCTGCTCGCGCACCTGAGACAATTCCGCGGTCGTCAGCGCGCGCCACGCCGAGCGTGGTTGCGGTTCACGCAGATAGGCTTCGAGGGCGGCAAGCGGTGCACTGGTGTGAAATACCGCGTGCTTCGGATCGAGCGTCAGCGGCGCGAGCGCATCGACGACGATCTGCGAAGGGCTGCGCAGCAAGGTATTGCCGAGGTAGTCGGAAAACGCGTGCCGGCTGTTGTCGACGACCGCACCGCGCTTGACTGGCGGCAAGGTATTCGGTCCAGGCGTTGCGGCCTTGCCTGATTGCGCGTGGGGCGCATCGTTCATGCGAACTTCGCTGCGCCGGGTCGGTCCGAGTGTCCCCTCGACCAGAGTCTCGCCACCCACATTTTGCGGAACGCGAAAAAGCGGTCTTTCGGCCGCGGCATCCTGTTTGAGAACATCATCCAGTCCCGTCGCTGGCGTGCCGAAACGATCCCGTGGCGATGCCTGGCTGGAGGCGCGTTCTTCCATCATGCGGGTCAGCAAGTCCGGCGCCGCAATCGCACCGCTTTCGTCGTCGTCGAAAAAGAATTCATCGGTGCTGAGCTGACTCATGGTTGGCGCAATGACGCCACCACCACCCACCGCGTTGAGCACGGTGACGACATTGTCGAGCTTGAAGGGGCGATGCAAAACCAATTCCGGTCCGCTCGACGGCTCGTTGGAAACAATTGCACAACGCATGCCGCTCGCCAGCGCGCGCGTTCGCGCCATCTGGCCGGCAAAAACCCCCGGATCGACGACGACCAGGTCCGCGCCAGACTCACTACCCCAGCGCCAGCGCTGGGCAAGCCGCGCACCGGCTTGGCGGATCAGCAGGCGCAAATGCGCCGTATCTTCTTCGCTGACGCCGATTACGACGATGTTCTTGTCGTTGCGCATGAACCTCACCTCCCCTGTTGCCGTGTTGGGAATGCGCAAACCGCAAAACCCGAATACCGCGCAGCCGACGGGCGCGCCTTCATTTTGCGCGTCGCACAACCGTTCTCGGCCGTGCTGCCCGCGACGTCATTCTACGCGTTGCGCGACGCGGCGGAACTCGCTCTTTTCGGCTTGAGCAGGGTACCGCTGCAGTCGCTCGCGCCACAGCGACAAGCCCAGATCGCCTTGAGGCGGGCCGTGTGCCGCTCCGCCAGAGTAATCCCATAGTCGTAGAACAATTCTTCGCCGGCTTCGATGGGACGTATCGATTCGATCAAAATCCGATCCTTGCGGCGATCGCCATCGCCGTCCTCCTCGAGCACCGCCTGGCAATTCGGCACGCAACTGTGATTGATCCAGCGCGCAATGCTGCCACCAACGTTCGCGTCGATGACGTAACGTTCGTTGAGAGTGAACAGGAAGGTATGACCGCTGCCGGAATTTCCCGGATAGTGGCGGTCGGCCTGGGCATGCGTCAGCAGACGTCCGCGGTATTCAATCAGGGTGATGCCGGCCGGAATGGCGGCGTTTGCGAACACGCCATTGCCGTGAATCGGGGAACGACGAGCAACGATGCGACGGGACATGAACGACTTCGCTAGGAGACGGACCGCGATTCTGACCGGTCGATCCCACGCGCGATAGGGGGTGCACAAGCCGGCAAGCGGGTACCGGAGGGCGCATTCATCCCAATGATCAGGACCGTTCGTCGGCAAAATCGACGCGTCGCGAGGTCGATCACGCCAGTCGACCGGGTTAGGCGGTTAACTCTAGCTTAGTCGATCACTTTTGCACCGCCATACCGCTATCGCCCTGGGGGAATTTCCATGCAACACCTTCGTTTCATCGCCATGGGCATCGTTGCCATACTTGCCAGCGCAGCAGGCCACGCGGCCACGTATTCCATACCGGACCATGACAGTCAGGCCCTGGTCGACGCGTTGCGCGCTGCGGGGCGCAGTCACGAATCCGATCGCATCGAACTCGCACCACACGGGCTCTATGTGTTGAAGGAACCCGCCGACGCTGCGCGTCGCCTGGGCCTGCCGCTGGTTAGCGGAGCGGTCACGATCATCGGCAACGGGAGCGAGATCCGGCGCTACTCGGACAGCGAGTTCGCGATTGTCGGCGTCGGTCACACAGGCAAGCTTGCGCTGGAAAATCTTGCCATCGCCGAAGGTGCACGCGGCGCGATCATCAATCGAGGCATCCTGCATCTGGATCGAGTGCGGGTCACCGACAGCACCGCCGATGGCGCAAATGCCATCGTTGTCAACTATGGAACTTTGCGCGCCGCGGACAGCGAAATCAGTCACAACTCCGTCCTCGCCGCTCAGCGCGATGCAGGGATTGTGCTGAACTACGGCCGCATGGATCTGCTGCGCTCGCGCATGGCAGGCAATACCGTGACCGGTCGGCGCAGCAGCGTGCTTACGGCGTCGGCGCTGCTCAATCTGGGCGATCTTTCGCTGCGGGAAGTGACCATCGAAGGCAACAGTGCCCGCTCCGAGCCGGACGATTTATCGCATGCCCATTCCGTCGTGAACGTCGGAAACGGCAACCTGCAAAGCGTCGACGTGCGGCTTGTGGACAACTTGCCGGAAGATACCAATGCACTTCCCACGCAGGATCCGGATTCGATCCTGCCCTGATCAGGAACCTGCTGCAGCAAAAACGATTCGACGGTGGCGACCCGATCAGCGTCGCCACTGTCCGTCGACCAGACGCAGCAGTTCCGCGGGATTGGATTCCTGCAGTGCCGCGGGAAGCAAAGCATCGGGAACATCCTGCCAGCATACGCGCCGGCAGAAGCGCAGCATCGCAGCTGTACCGACCGAGCCCGTCAACGGTGCCGTCGCTGCAGGCCATGGTCCACCGTGAACCATCGCGTGGCTGACCTCGACGCCGGTCGGCACGCCATTCATCAGCACCCGACCCGCTTTCTCTTGCAGGACCTCAAGCAGCACGGAACTCGCGGTGTAGTCCCCGCTGTCCGCGATGACTGTGGCAGTCAGCTGCCCCGGCAGCGATCGCGCAATGTCTAACGAATCGGTGAGGTCTTGGCTACGCACGATCAGACTGCAGGGCCCAAAGACCTCCTCGTGCAGCGTCGGATCGCTCAGAAACAAATCGGAGTCGACCTCGAAAAGCGAGGGCACACCGCCAGTCGCGCTTGCCGCTTTGACGTGCAGGCAGCGCACGCCGGCGCTGCTCGCCAGTCGCTGGATGCCTTCCAGATAGCTTTCCGCGATTGGCCGGGTCAACATGCTGCCGACCGGCGTGCCGGCAAACAACCCGGCGAGCTTCACCACCCACGCATCGCCCACAACACCGTGCGGTACGACCATCACGCCGGGATTTGTACAGAATTGTCCAACACCCTGGGTCGCCGACGCGTGCAGCTGGGCGGCAATGGCATCGCCGCGCGCAGCCAGGGCCTGCGGCATGACAAAGACCGGATTTACGCTACCCATCTCGGCGTAAACAGGAATGGGATCCGGGCGAGCCGCCGCGATATCCAGCAGTGCTCGCCCACCACGTCGTGACCCGGTGAAAGCGACCGCACGCACCTGCGAATCGCGCAGCAATGCGCTGCCGATCGCCTGCGACGCGTCAAACAAAAGGGAAAAAGTCCCTTCCGGCAAACCGCATTGTTTGATCGCCGCGCGAATCGCCAGCCCAGCCCGCTCGCTGCTAGCCGGATGCGCCGGATGAGCTTTCACAATGACCGGACAACCCGCCGCCCAGGCGCTTGCACTGTCGCCTCCGGCGACCGAAAACGCGAGCGGAAAATTGCTCGCACCGAATACCACGACCGGACCCAATGCACGCAACATCGAACGCAGATCGGGTCTGGCCAGCGGCGTGCGGGTCGGGTCGCCGTGTTCGATGCGTGCGTCGACCCAACTGCCTTCCTCGACCCAGCCTGCGAACAATCGCAGTTGCGCAATCGTGCGGGACAACTCGCCGGAGGCGCGTGCGCTGGGCAATCCGGTTTCCAGCGGCACCCAATGTTCAAACTCGGCTCGTCCGCTTTCCAGGTGAGCAGCGATGCTCGACAGGAACGCGCCACGTTGGCGACCATCGAGCGCCGCCAGCACCGGCGCCGCCGTGGACGCCAGCGCCGTGGCGCGTTGCGCGTCGGCGACACTCGCGCTGTGAAAGGTCAGCGGCAGGTCTTCTGCGCTGACCGGATCGAAAGCCGTGAATTCCGCTCCGCCCGGCGCGCCGCGTTGCGCACCAATCAGCGAGAGTCCTTGCAGTTCCATTCCACTCATGAGCTTTGTCCACAGAGCCAACATTTAAACAACGAGTGCATTTGAAAAAGAGCGCTTCCAGCCCGGATTCGCTCCGGAAGCGCTCCAACGCACCTCTCAGACCGGCAGTTTCGGCCGATCGCGCAATGCGCTGCGGATCACGCGAAGTGCTTCGTCGCGCTCGGCGCCGACCAGCGCGAGGCGTGGCGCGCGCACCCTTGCGTTACCCATGCCGACTTCCTCTTGCAGCAGCTTGATCAGTTGCACGAACTTGATCTGGGTGTCCAGTCGCAACAGCGGCAAATGCCAACGGTACAGCGCCGCCGCCTCATCCCAGCGTCCGCGCCGAGCCAGCTCGAATTGCGCGACGGATTCTGCCGGCAACGCGTTTACAGTTCCCGCCACCCAGAACTCGGCGCCGGCCGCGACGCCCTCGCAGACCATGTCGTCCAGTCCGACGCCGACGCGGATACGCGCACCCAGCCGCTGACACAGCGCGGTGACGCGTCGCGAGTCGCCGCTGGATTCCTTCACCGCCTCAAGATTGGCATGTTCTTCGGCCAAGTCAGCAACCTGTTCCGCACTGAAGTCGGTTCGGTAAGCCGGTGGATTGTTATACAACATGCACGGCAGATCGGTCGCGGCGATCACGGCAGATACGTGCGCGCGCATTTCGCGCCAATCGCTGGAATAGACATACGGTGGCAACACCATCAATCCGGCACTGCCGGCATCGCGCGCCGCCTGCGCGAGTCGCACGGCTTCGCCCGTCGACAATGCGGCAATACCCGGAATTACTGGCACGCGACCGTCGGCTATTTCGACACAACGACGAATGAGCGCGGATTTTTCGTCGAAGTCCAAGGTCGCGCTTTCACCGAGCGAGCCACACGGGATGATGCCGCGACAACCATGCCCGATAAGCCAGTTCAGGTGCGTGGCGAGAAAATCGAAGTCGATGCGCAACTGGGCGTCGAAAGGTGTCGTGATGGCCGGCAATACGCCGGTCCAGATGCTGCTCATGGGGAAGTTCCTCGTTGCAGGGTTGAAAGGGTGGACAAATCCAGATGGGAAACCGGCGTTGGGGCCAATGGCGCGCGTGGTAGCGGGCACGCCCAGCCATGCAGAAATTCGGCGATCGGAGCACAAATGCGTCCCTGGCAATGGCCCATCCCGAAACGCGTGTGCAAGCGCGCTTCGCGCGCCGATGAGCAGTCGCGCAAGGCGCCGGCGCACACATTTTCGCAACGGCAGATCAACGTTTCCGGATTGATGCTGTCGCGCAATTCGGCGCGCGGCACGGTGTGGCGAAGTAGCGATTGCGCCCTGTTGCGGGCAAGCCGTGCACGACGCCGCACGGCACGACCCGGCTCGCGCTGCGCGATCTCGAATGCCGCGATCAGCCCCTGCGCGATCGCCTGGTCGACACCGCCGATACCAGTGCCCTCGCCCGCACAATAGATGCCAGGAACACTGGTCACGAATGATTGGTCAACCGACACTGCACCCTGTTCGATGCGGCATCCGAAACATGCGGCAACATCGAGATTCGGAATCAGGCCAAATCCGGCTGCCAGATAGTCGCAATCGAACTGCTGCTCTTTTCCCGCGATGCTGATGATTGCACTTTGCACTTTATCCACTCCCGAGGCGCGCACCGGCCAGGCGTTGCATGGCATCGGAATGCCGCGCAAGGTCCAGGCATAGCCGATTGCCTGGTGCAGCAGACGAGGCGAACGCAACAGCGTCGGCAGCGCCGTCCAGCGTGCGCGCCAGCCAGCTTGCTCGACCATGGCGAGCACCTGCGCACCCCGTTCTCGCAAGGTCGCAGCGACAGCCAGCAGCAAGGGGCCGGATCCGGCAACCACGACGCGCTTGTTGCGAATCGGCAGACCGTCCTTGACCAGTACTTGCAGGCCCCCGGCACCGCAGACACCCGGCAGTGTCCACCCAGGAAACGGCAACAGGCGCTCCCGCGCACCGGTCGCGATCAGCACGTAGTCGTAGTGAATCAACAGCCCGCCATCCGCTGTCGTCGCCAGCGCGATCCCGATCTCAGGCGCATCGATCAGCCGCGCACCGAATTCACAACGCACGCCGGACGCGCGCAAGGCCTGCATCCAGTGGCGCGCCCGCGAGTCGCGCGATTGCTCCCATTGACCACGCCAAATCTGACCGCCGGGTCGCGCCTGCATGTCGATCAGACACACGTCGATGCCAAACTCGGCAGCGGTCACTGCGGCTACGATGCCGGCGGGACCGGCGCCGACAATCAACAAGGAAGTGTGTACTTCACGCATCCGTGCAAATTTCCATTCCATCGGCGACCAGGGTCAGGCACGCCAACGCCACCCGGCCATCGATACGTACGCGGCATTCGAAACACATGCCCATTCCGCAACAGACACTGCGCGCGCTGCCGTCGTGGGCGCGCCGTGTCATGGCCACGCCTGCGGCAAGCACGGCAGCCGCGACGGTACTGCCAATCGTCACACTGACGCGCGTTCCATCGATCGATAGCGTGCAATCAGGCGGCACGCGGCAACTCCGGCGCATAGCGCGCAGGCGAGAACGGCGCAGGATCGAAAGGCAGTGGCGCCAATCCGAGCAGGGCCGCGAGCAACTCAGCCGTACCCGGCGCCGTTGTCACGCCAAGCCCCTCATGGCCACAGGCGATCCACAGTCCGGGCTTTCCCGGCCAGGCGCCGATCAACGGCCGGTGATCCGGCGTCGTGGGTCGAAAGCCGGTCCAGGCACGCAACGCCTGCAGGTCGCCCAACCCGGGCAGAAATTCTCGAGCACGATCGAGCAGGCGCTCCAGCAAGCGCGGATTGATTTCCGCCGAATTGTCATCGAACTGACGCGTCGACCCGATCAGCAACTGACCCGTCGGACGTGGCTGCACATTGAAGGCAACCGATTCCACGTCGTTTCCGAGTGCACTTTTTGCGTAGCCCAGCTCAACCAGCTGATGCGCGATGAGAGGTGCGGAACGGGTGGTGATCAGCAGATGGCCCTTGCGCTTGCGGATCGGTACGCAACGCAGCAAATCCGGCGCCGCGCAGCCGGTGGCCAGCACGATGGCGCCGGCGTGCAATTCGCGGCCATCCGCAAGTCGCACAGTGCCCTCCTGCAAGGCGTCGACCGCGACGCCGGTGACGATCTGCGCACCATGCGCCTGTGCGCGGCGCGCAAAGTGCAAAGCGGCGAGCGGCGGATACACGACGCCGTCTCCGGTCACGCGCAGGGCACCGGCGAGGTCGCCACGCAAGGCCGGTTCAAGCGCATGCAATGCCGCACCATCCAGCAGCGTGCTGGCCACGTTCGCCGCACCCAGGCGGGTGCATTTCGCCTCGGCGAGCGCGAACTCATCGGCGTCGCGGGCAATCCACAAAGTTCCGGTTGCCCGATAGTCCACATTGCTCGGCAGATCGTCGCGCTCGCTGCGCCAGCGCTCGCAGGACCACGCAGACAACGCAAGTTCGGCCGGGTCGTCGTCGAGCACAACCAAATGTCCCATCGATGCCGCAGTCGCTGCGCCGCCAATGCAGTCGCGCTCAACCAGCGCTACCGCAACTCCGGACCGTGCGAGCCGGTCGGCCAGGACGCAGCCGATGATCCCGCCACCCACGATCAGCACATCGAAACTCACGGTATGCCCCATGCGAATGCATCGTGCGCGTCGAAGTGCAGCGTCGAATCGGCCACGATATGCGCGCGTCCGGTGATCTCGACGACGACCGTGCCGTCCGCCGAATGCCGGTAGGACGCGCCGAACTCGCTGCCGATCACGCTTTCCTGACGCCATGGTGCGCCCTCCTGAAGCGTGCCGTCGGCGGCGAGGCACGCCAGCTTTGCGCTGGTGCCGGTACCGCACGGCGAGCGATCCCAGGCCAGTCCGGGACACAGCACAAAATTGCGCGCGTCCACACCAGGCGTCGGCGACTTTGTCACCAATTCGATGTGATCGATCACCGCGCCATCGCGACCGCGCAGGCCTGCGCTTTCCAGCGCGCGACGAATGCGCACCGCACTATCGGTCAACAGGGCGAGATTCGCCGCGTTGATTTCCAGACCATGGTCGTCGACCAGAAAGAACCAGTTTCCACCCCAGGCAATGTCGCCATGCACGACACCGTGGTCCTCAACCTCGAGTTCGACGTTCGCCGCGTGGCGGTAACTCGGCACGTTGGTGATCGCGACGCGACCATCCTCGTTGAGACGTGCTCTGACAACGCCGACCGGTGTCTCCAGTCCGAATTCGCCAACCTGCAGGCGTCCTAGGTGACGCAACGTTTCGACAACACCGATTGCACCATGGCCGCACATGCCGAGGCATCCGACATTGTTGAAAAATACCGCACCCGCGATGCAATCCGTTCGGGTCGCAGGCAACAACCACGCACCCACCATGACGTCGTTGCCGCGCGGCTCGCAGACGATTGCGCGACGCCATCGATCGCCCTCCAACTGCAGCCAGTCGCGCACCGCGGCCGAATCCAGGCCACGCAGATCGGGGCCGCCTTCGATCACAACGCGGGTCGGCTCGCCGGCTGTATGACTGTCGATGACGCGCATGTCTGTTCCCGCTTCCAAGAAATGAGCCCTTCAACCACCCGGCATTCAGCATCGCAACAGCAAGTCACCGTGCTGCTGCGATCGGATCGGTCCGGAGCCCAATCCTGTCTTCGCCGCGCCTCTCCCGGTTTCCCGGGAGAGGGCGAAACCTTCATTGCCAGACGGCTTGCACCTGCACGCCGCTGAATGCCGATTCGTGCGGCTTTAGCATGACGTAGTAGTAGTCGTTGACCGGGTTCGCGATGGTCACGCTTTCCTGGCTGCCAACCAGTTGCGGTGCAACGTCGAAAATCGCGTCAGTCGGCCAGGCACCCGCGCGCACGTAGATATCCGCATCGCCAGTGCCGCCGCTCATGCTGAGATTCAGGCTGTTCCTGCCAGCCGGCACCAGCACATATAGATAAACTCGTGCACCCGCGGTTGCGGCCGCAAGATTGCTGCGCTTGCAGCCATTGCCCAGCTCGCCAGCGTTGCTCGAAGTACATTCCGGGACGATCGCGGCATCGAATCCGTTTTTGAAGATCGCATCCGCGGCGACGCCGCCGCAGCTGGATGTATCACCGTTGTGGCTGCCAAAGCAGACCACCCAATCGTGAAACTCGGTGTTGTAGCTGTTGCGGACCGCGTCCAGCCATGTGTGGTAGCCCGGTGAATAGTTGCCCGGGCGCGACAGCGCATAGAGGTTGGCGATCTTGTCGCGATGTCGTTCAAACATGAAGCGCACCGCCATGTAGCCCCATTGGTAGGTGCGCGCGTAGTCAGTGCTGTATTCGCTGTCGAACAACTGGTTCATCGTGAACAAATTCGGGTTTGCCGCCGCAGTCACGGCCGTCGCGTAGACCAGGTTGCGGTACGAGTACGACAGGTACTCGGCAAACCCTTCGATATACCAGACCGCCGAGTACGGAGCGTCCAGCGGCATGTCGCCGAACGCGCCGTACCAGTTGAAACGGCCGTCCAGATAGTGGATGTACTCGTGCGTGAGATTCCAGACCTCGAAGTTCGGACGCAGCCATTCGGCTTCATAGGCAAGAAAGCGCGGCTGATTTCCGATTTGCGACGGATCGCCTTCCAGATAAATTCCACCATTGTTGGTGTCGTTGCCGAAGATGATCCCCGAGTACGTCTCGTAATCCGTGCTGGAATGAAAAATCACCATTTCCAGTTTGGTATTGTTGTCATTGGCGACCGGAACATTGCCGGTCTGCGCCGTGGTGTGAAAGTAGCCTTCCTCACCGCCGACCGTGCTGCATACCGTATCCAGCTGGGTCGACGTCAGTGACTGGCTGCGCACGCGCAGGGTCGCACTGCAATCCCGCGCGTTTGCCGCTGGCAGCGTCTGCGCTTCGAGATCCGCGGAGAACGTGCACAGGTTGAAATAGCTGCAATGCGCGTGATCCAGATAGTCAGTCACGTCCGCAACGCGCACGTAGATGCCAGCGCCCGGGCCGCTCATGCCGAATGCATCCAGCACGGCCTTGATCTTTGGGTGCAGATTGGTATGAAACGAGCCGCTGTACTGGAGGAAGCGGGCGATTTCGCCGCCAGCGTTCTGCAACAGGTATTCGCGATCGGTACCCACATCGGCGACGCGATTGCGCGTGATGAAATCCGCCAGGGTATCGACCACCCCGCTGCCGCTGCCCTGCACCAGGGTCTGGAAATCGCTGTTGTAATGGCCGCGGAACAGCACAGTGAATACGTTGTTGGTCGCCGACTTCATGTAGTAGGAAGCAGCCCAGCTCGGCCCGTAGCGGTCAAGAATCCCGCGTACCGTCGCCAGTTGATGCGCGTTCTCCGCGGCACTGTCGATCAATGTGATGAATTCGCTGAGCACAGCCCCATGCGCATCGTTGACGTCCTGGAAGTGTGCATTGGCAACAAAAGCGTCCAGCGCCGGGCGCACCGCGTTTGACCAGCTCGCGCCATAGTTACCGACATCGGCGGGATGGTAAAACTGCACATATAAACCCGCGCGCAAATAGAGTACGAGCTGCAGCATCGCGGTGCTGTTGTTGCCCGGGTAGCTGGCGGACTGCGTCTGCAGCGCGTTCGCGATGCTGACCATCTTGGCTTCGCCGAAAACTTGACCCGCAATGGTTCCGGTCAGATTGAACAAAGCATTGATGCAACTCGTATCGGCTGCGCGCACGTTTGCGACGAGGGTGCTGCCGCTGGCCGCCGAGAACAGGGAGTTGTCGCAAACTGCTGCGACCGATTCTGTCTGCGGGCTGTCATAGTCACGGTACAGATGCGCGCGCGAAGCGGGCAAAGGCGGGCGTCGACCCGCGTCGATGCGCTCCCGCTGTGCATGCCCATCTTCCACTACCTCGGTTGCGGCGCGCGGCGCATTCGTGGTTCGCCACGGTTCCGAAGGCCCGGCCTGTGCGCAGTGCAGCACGCCGATACATACCAATCCTGTGACCAGCCGTCTGGCCGCTTGCAAAAATGACTCGAACGAATACATGCTTGTCTCCCGAATGTCGCGCTTGTGTGTCTGAACCACCCATGGGCCCGGCAAACCGGAGACGGTTGCGCGCCAACGCAACCGTCTCCACCTCCTCCGTATTGCAAGGACGGATGCTAGGGATGCACCGCCACTGCGGTCTTGCAGCTTTCGGTCATGCGCACGTAACAATCCGCACAATGGGCCGAATCTGCACATGCCATCACGGGAAACCGCGCGGCTCACACGCTGGCGCGCAGGGGGAACGATGACTATTTTCCACTTTGTACCCATCATGTCGTACGACTCAGCGCCGCACGATCGCTCCCGGGGTGCCGCATGAATGTCGAACTGGCACGCTGGCGTGAATCCTTCATGTCGCGCATCGCCTCGCTGCATTACGTCGAAAACCTGTTCGATCGCCTGCCGGACATCATCTATTCGGTGAAGGATCGCAATGGCCGCTACGTCGCGATGAGCGAGGCGGCGGTCGCGCGCTGTGGGCTGAAGCGCAAACAGGACGCGATCGGCAAGACGGCGTTCGATCTCTTTCCGCGCCCCATGGCCGAACGCTATACGCGCCAGGACGAACGCCTGTTCCGCACCAGCAAACCCATCGTCGACAATCTGGATTTGACGATCTATCGCGATGGCAGCGCGGGCTGGTGTCTGTCCACCAAAGAACCGCTGTACGACGCACAGGGGCGCATCGTTGGGCTGGCCTGCATTTCCAAGGACCTGATCGAACCCAGCCGTGCCGGCTTGATCGATGCGGCGTTCGCCGACACGGTCGACTACATGCTCGACCACTACGACCAGCCATTGCGCATGGAAGAACTCGCGCAGCGCGCCGGCCTGTCGCAGGCGCAGTTCGAACGCCGCATGAAGAAGATTTTCCTGCTCTCCGCCGGCCAATACCTGATCAAGGCCCGTATCGACCATGCGGCGCGCCTGCTCGCCTCGACCGACATGGCGATCGCCGAAGTCGCTCAGCACGCCGGGTTTTCCGATCAAAGCGCGCTGTCACGGCAATTTCGGCAAGTCACCGGATTTGCGCCGCGCCAGTACCGGCAAATGATGCGGCCGTTGGGCGAGGCCTGAGCGGCGATTACGCGCGGCTCCCGCGGGAACATGAATCGGCGCGCCGGTAACTCCGACTGTCTGCCGATCATCGCGCGCAACGATCCCGTCAGATATGCGGGATCGTTGCAAAATAAACTATGCCAACTCGATGCTTCTGAGCGTGTCTGGTCGCGAGACGCCCAACGATCCTGATCGCACCGTCCGCCGCAGAGCTGGATCCGATGCCTTCCAGTCCGAATCATCGTTGTGTTTCATGCCGCGGCGGATGGCGTTCGCCATCAATCCAGGGGCAGCAAGGCCATCCCGCTCTCGAATCGACGCGGCTCTCCGCTGACAGGGTCTACGAATTCCAGCCTGCGCGCGACCAGTTGCAAGGGGCGCTGCCAGTCATCGCCCGCGTTCTCCGCGAGTAGCGGATAGAAATCATCGTGACGGATCGGTGCACCCAAAGCGGCCATATGAACGCGCAATTGATGCTTGCGACCCGTGACCGGTTCGAGTGAGTAGCGCCACCATGTCGAGCCACGAGCCAGTACATCGATCTGCGTCAGCGCGTTCGGCTCGCCATCGATTTCCCGCATGCGAAAAAACGGGTCGCCGGCGTCCAGGCGCGTGTGACGTTGGTGTGGAAATGCAGCGATCTGCGGCAGTGGCGCGGCGACCGCTTCATAGCCCTTGCGGATCCGGCGTTCGCGAAACAGGGATTGGTATGCGTCGCGCGTGGCGGGGTCGACGGAAAACAGAACCAGGCCCGCCGTGGCACGGTCAAGCCGGTGCAAGGGGACCAAGTCGCGCAATCCCAGACGTCGCATCAGGCGGCGCAGCAGGGTTTCTTCGACGAACTTTCCGGCAGGCGCAACGGCGAGGAAATGCGGCTTGTCGACCACCAGCAAATGGGCATCCGCATGAACGACTTTTTCCATGAATGGAACATGTAGTTCCTGCGCGACCTCGCGGAAGTACTGCACAGTCATGCCGCTACGGTAGGGCATTGCGGCATCCAGACGCCGGCCGTCTGCATCGAGTACCCGGCCGGCATCGAAACGTTCGGCCCACTGCGCGCGCTCGACGCGCGAGAAATGCGCGCAAAGGCCGTCGATCAGCGTGGCCCACGGACCGGGAGGGAGTTGCAGCCGACTGGCCGTTGCAGTCAAAACCCCTACACCGACGGAACCGGTTTCGCGCATGGCCGCGTTCCTGGTTGATCAGCGGGTCGCGGGAATGCGTAACACGCTGGCGGGACAATTCGAATCCACTTTGGCACCGCATCGGCGCGGGCTTAGATCGGGACCGAGGCACACGCGAACCTCGGCGAGTTCGTTGCCGCTGCAATGAACGCTCAGCGCGTTCATGGGCATACCCGGATTGGCCTGTGCGAAGCCGGTCAGCACCTGCCCTGCGGTCAATCTCGGCGGGGAATGCGGCGTCTGCAAGGCGGCTGGAATTCGCACCGAGGTGAACGCGCGTGCCGCCACGTCGAAATACGCACTGGCGCCCAGCCCACTGCAACTGCCGTGGGTTTCCCATTCGTGCTGAATCAGGTGTCGGCTCGGCATGATGGGCAACATGCGCGCCACGGTCGCAGCGTCAGGTCCGTTCTCCGCGGCACAATGTTGCGGTCCGTAACCGCGCTCGTACTGCGGCCAGATGCCATGCAGTACAAAGCCGTATTCCTTGCTGCCACACTGCTCGGCTTCGCGCGGATGCGTGGCGCAGAAGCCGGGCGACCAGGACAAGGCCATCAGGTAATAGTCGAATCCTGTGGCAGCGCCAGACCCGGCATTGCTTGCCGGCGTGTCGCCGCGATGCCGATGATGACGGGCCTGGGCTTCGCGCAGCGGACTCCCGGCGACGAGAAGTCCTGCCGCAACCAGCACAAATCCACTAAGCAACGTTGAACGCGTCATGCAGAGTCCCCCGGCAGCGCCGCTGTGTGACTGGCGGAGTGCGCATCATCGGCCGCCGCGGCAAAAATCCTGGCACGCTGCTCCGCATCGAGCAGCCGCCAATGGCCGGAAGGCAAATCGCCAAGAACGAATCCGCCGATCCGCGTCCGGTGCAGTGCCGTCACGTGATTGCCGACCGCCGCGAACATGCGGCGTACCTGGTGATAGCGACCTTCATGCAGGGTCAGGCGCGCGAGACGCGGCCCGAGCATCTCCATTTCAGCGGGCAAGAGTGCGGTTTTCTCGGACTCCAGCATCAATGTGCCGCTGGAAAATATCGTCACCTCGTCACCGCGCAGGTCGCCCGCCAGCACCGCTTCATACACTTTGCTGAGATGGGAGCGCGGCGAGGTAATCCGATGCTGCAGCGCGCCGTCGTCGCTGAGCAGCAAGAGTCCCGACGTATCGCGATCAAGCCGGCCGATAGTGGCGAGTATGGGATCGCGCGCGCGCCAGCGCGTCGGCAGCAAATCGTAGACGAGGCGCCCCGCGTCCTTGGTCGAGCAGGTGTATCCCACCGGCTTGTGCAATGCGATCAGCATGCCTGGTGCGGGATCGACTGCTTCGCCGTCAATGCGGATTTCTTCATGTGGAATACTGGATGTTGCGATCAGTATACTTCCATCGGCAGAGGTTATCCGCTCGTCCTTGAACATTGCATCGACTTCGCGTCGGCTGCCGTAGCCAAGATTCGCAATCCGTTTCAGGAGTTTCATGGCGTTTTCCGGATCCCGCTCAGCACCTTGAATCCGTGTGCGTCGGCCAGCTTGCGCAGGTCCTCGAACCCCTCGTTCACGGTGGATTCGTAAGGCAGATGCCGATTCGCCACGAGCAGCAAACGCCCGCCGGGCCGCAATGCGGCAGCGGCTGCTTTTATGAAGGCACGACCCAGATCGGGTTGGTCGGCGCGACTCTGATGAAACGGCGGATTCATGACGACGAAATCGTAGCGGCGCGGCAGCCCCTGCGTCACATCGTGCCAGAAATATTCGAGCGCGACGGATTCCTCGCGTGGCGCGAGATTGACTCTCGCCAGATCCAGAGCACGCGCCTCCGCCTCGTAGAGATCCATGCCGCGCACCCCCGGGCAGCGACTCAGCACCTGATCCGCGAGAAATCCGAATCCACACCCCAAATCCGCGCCCTGCCCGGCAAGATCCGCCGGCAGGCAGTGCGCCAGCAAGCCCGATGCCGGGTCAATGCGATCCCAGGCGAACAGTCCCGGGCGGCTGAGATAGCGACCATCTGAAATAGGCTGCGGCCGATCAAGCTCCGCCCATTCGTCGATCAGCGCGTCGTCGCGATTCGACGCATCGCCTTCGCTCCAGAATACGCGGCATTTGTTTTTCGACAGACTCTGCACCGACCCTGCGAGACGCTGCAAATCGGATTCGCCTGAGCGCGCGCCTTCGGTGTTGCCGAGGCTGGCCACCACCGTACCGCCGGAACCTGCATGTCGAAGCGCGCGCGCGAGAACTGCGCGCGCTTCACTGCGCTGGCGCGGTGGCAGCACGAGCACCAAGCGATAGTGCGCATCAGCCGGAGTTCCGACCGTCAAGCCCGCACGCATCAATGCATCGGCGTGCGGGCGAAAACTTTGCTCGCAGAGAAGTTTTGCGCGGGAATAGCCAAACAGCGGCACACCCGCTCGCGCGCGCAGAAACAGTACGTCCGCGTCGACGGGCCATGGCAGGGCATGTGAGACGAAAGGAAGAAACAAGGTTTCCAACGCGTCATCGTCCACAATGCCTAAAAAATCAATCTGACCCAAGATACATTCCTCCACACGTTCGATGCGTCCGCAGGGCGATTTTACACGTCCACAGAGCAGAGCCGTTGCCGTCGCAAACGCCCGGATTTGCCGGCCCGCACTGCTACGGCGCGTCGCTGCTGTCAAGTGCGCTACCTGACCGACACCCGGAAACATCTATTTTCAGGGGGGATATAGGCGTTTTGACACTACTGTCGTAGAGTTGGCGCCGCCAACAGGCCGTGCGCCGACTGATCGTGCGTACGAACCACTGCCACCGAGACCATACTACCCATGGCCATGAAGAAACCTGCTGCAAAAGCCAAGAAAGCCGCCGCCCCGAAGGCCGCCAAGCCCGCCGCCGCACCAGCGGCCATCAAGCCGATCAAGGATCTGCTGTCCAAGTCCGATCTGGCCCGCCATCTGGCGGAGCAGACCGGCGTCGAGCCGAAGACCGTGAAGTCGGTTCTGGCCGCACTGGAAGCGACCGTTCTCGGCGCGATCCACAAGAAAGGCGCCGGTCAATTCACCCTCCCGGGCCTGGTGAAGATCACCGCCCAGTCCGTTGAAGCGAAGAAAAAGCGCTTCGGCAAGGATCCGTTTACTGGCGCGGAGCGCTGGTTCCCGGCCAAGCCGGCTACCGTGCGGATCAAGGCACGCGCACTCAAGAAGCTGAAAGACGCCGCGCTCTAAGTGTAGCGGTTGCGAGTATTCCATCGTCCCGGCGCAAGCCGGGACGATGCGTTTGGGGATCCCGAAGCGCGCAGTTCGTCATATCGCTCAGGGAATTGCTCCACATGTACGAATTGCGCGCGGCGCTCCGGTGCGCGTGCTACGCGTCGTCGCTGAGGGTACGAGTCGTGTTCCTGCCCGCCGCCTTGGCCGCGTACAGGGCCTGATCCGCAAGCGACATCAACGCATCGGCGTTTGCAATGGAGCGACTGAATCCCACGCCGATACTGATCGTGGCGACCAGCACCGCAGCGTCCGTCGAAATCGGCGCACGCACCGCTTCCACCAGCTTGCGCGCGATGACTTCCATGGCGGCTGGCGATTCCGCATCTTCGATCAACACCACGAATTCGTCGCCGCCGATGCGCGCAACCATGTCGCCTTCGCGCACGCTGGCGCACAGACGTCGGGCGATCTCGCGGATGACGTGGTCGCCGACGGGATGTCCAAACGTATCGTTGATGCGCTTGAAGTGATCGATGTCGACGCAAAGCAAGGCCAGTGCGGTACTGCGTCGCCGGCTACGCGCAATCGCATTGTCGAGACGCTGATCGAAATCGCGTCGATTGGCCAGACCGGTGAGGCTGTCCTGCCGGGTCAGCTGCTCGAGTTCCCGTTCGGCACGTTTCAGCGGCGTGATGTCGAAGGTGAGTGCGAAAAATCCCTGCACCTGCCCGTTGTCGTCCAGATCAGGCACGTAATTGGCCTGATAGTAGTAATGCGCATTGCGCACGCGCGCTTCACCGTTGAAGCTGACGCGTTCACCACGCAGCGCGGCAGCGACATGGTCGGCGATCTCGCGCCAGGTTTGCTCGCCATGGACCTCGCGAATATGCTTGCCGATCAGGTCTTTCCGGTTCACGCCGAGAATCTGCTCGAATGCGGCGTTCGCGAACACGTAGCGCGCCTCGCGGTCGTGATAGGCAATCAGGGCCGGGATATTGTCGGTGATCGCGCTGAGCCGCTTCTGGCTCGCCTCCAGTGCCTGCTCGACCTCCACGCGCGCACTGATGTCGCGACCGGAATAGATGATCTCCTTTTCACCAGGGCGTTCCGCCGAGGGAACCAGTCGCGCGAGTGCCTCGACCCACACGTAGTGGCCGCGCTTGCTCATCACGCGGTAGGCAATCAGCATCGGGGTCTCCGATGAACTGAGCTGCTTCAGCGCAGCGACCACCCTTTCGCGGTCGTCGGGGTGCAGCAGCTCCCAACGCGGCTCCAGCAATTCGACGGGATCGTAACCGAGCATTTCCCGCGCCGATGGCGAGACATACAGCCGGCGGCCATCCATGCGCATCCGAACCACCAAATCGCTGGAATGATCCGCCAGGGTGCGGTACAGCGACTCACTGTCCCGCGCGCGCCTGAGAGCTTGCTGGAGTCGCCGATAGGAGCGCCGCTGCTGGACGAAAAATACCATCAGCACGGCGACCACTGCCAAGGCCAACGCGATCAGCAGCCGCGTCAGTTGATCGCGGTGCGCGAGAGAACGCTCGCGTTCCTGCGCAAGGACGGCCTCGTCCTTGAGGCGCACCAGCTCAATCTCACCTTCCGCGTATTTCAGGCGCGCATCGAAGTCGGCCGATGCCTTGGCGCGCTCATCACGCTCGATCTGCGTACCGAGATCGAGAAACCGCCCGACGAGATCGTCTACCGGTGCGTGCGGATGCTGTTGCTGCATCTCGATACGAATCAGTTCGCGCAGCACGCGCAATTCGTCGCGCTGCTGCCCCATGACGTGGAAACTCGCGGTGGCAGCGCGCAGCTCGCTGGCGGCCTGTTCGCTGAGGCCCTGGTCGATGGCAAGCATGCCCATGATCTCGTGACCAAGCCCCTTGAGTTGTGAATTTTTCAACTTATCCGAAAGTTCCAGCACGCGTTTTCCATTGCGCTCCTGTGCCTCGACATCCCCGTCCAGATGCGCCAGGTGCGCGGACTCCACCAACAGTTCGGCGCTCAGTTTCGGGTCACCGAGCGCATCGGACATCTGCTGCGCCTGATCCAGTGAAGCCTTCGCCGCGGGGCGTTGCTTCAGTTCGATTTGCGCGCGTGCGCGATTGCGCAGCAAGCGCACCTGCATGGCAGTCGCCTGCCCATCGGGAAGCACGGCCAGCCCCCGATCGGCGTACTCCGCGGCCAACGCGTGCTTGCCCAGCGCGTAACTCAACGACGAGTACGCCAGGTAGACGTCGGCCGAAAGGTCTGCCAGCGGAGAGGTTTTCAGCAGTAACTCGGCTTCGCCAAGGAGCCGCTCGCCGTGGGAAAAATCCTGCAAGCTGATGGCTCCGCGACTCTCCGCGATCAAACCCCGAATGACCAGCAGCGGCTTTTGCGCGAGTTGTGCCGAAAGCCGCGCGCGTTCGCCTGCATCGCGTTGACAATTCCAATCAGCCACAATGCGGCAAGCATTTGCCTTGGCCAGAAAGAGCAAGGCGACTTCTGCGGCGTCATGGCGCTGCTCGGCTTCCACGATCAGCGCGGGCAGCTCGGCGAGCACTTGATCGGGTTCCTGCAAGGCCCGCGTTTCGATCGCGTGGCGCGGAATCGCGTCGGCGACCGCCTCCTGCGCTTCCAGCGCATGTCCGGGAATCGCGAACAAGAACAGCACAGCCAGCGCAGCGACCGCAAGACGCGACCCTGTGCCGATGGTGCGCTGCCTGCCAGCTCGTTGTGACCTCATCCAGGGTCTGAATCTGTGTCGCTGAACCTGACCGGCATCCTATCGATTTGCGCAGACAAACACACCCGTTCAGCCTCCCTTCGCCGCAACTGGACGCATCGCCAACCAAATGCGATGGCGTGCACCCCGATTCGCATGCGCACGCACAGTGCGCTCATCCACCGAGTATCCGCACTGCTGCAGCCGCCGCGTGAAGTCCGCGTTCGGACCTGCCGACCACACTGCCAGTACACCCGCGGGACGAAGCGCGGAACGAATCGCAGCAAGCCCGCTGGCGGTATACAGCCAGCCGTTGCGCGAATGGGTCAGCCCCTCCGGTCCGTTGTCGACGTCCAGCAAGATCGCATCGAAGGACTCGCGCGATGCGCGGATCAGTGCGGCCACATCCGTCTCGCGCACTTGGCTCCGTGAGTCGCGCAAGGGAAATCCCGCATGGGCACCAAGCGGGCCGCGATTCCAGGAAACCACAGCAGGAACGAGTTCGGCAATTACCACTTCTGCATTCGTATCCAAGTGGCGAAGTGCGGCGGCGAGGGTGAAGCCCATGCCCAGACCACCAATCAGGACGCGCGCATCCGACTTGCGCGCAAGTGGCGCGCAGGTCAGATCACCGAGCTGATCTTCGGAACCGTGTGTCCGCGTCGACATGAGGTCGCCAGCACCGACGACCTTGATGGAATAGTGTTCGCCGTCCTGAAGCAGACGCATTTCCCCGCCACCGGGTATCGGTGCGGAATCGATCAGGATCAGTCGGCTCATGCGAATCTCGCGACGCCAGGCTGGCGCAGGGCCGCATGATAGCCGTTGCGCCGGCGCGCCCGCGCGGGCTGACGCAAAGCGAGACGGAAACGGTTGTCGCCCACGCCAATCGGTCCCGGACAAGGCCGGGACCGATTCGTGCCGTTCGTCTAGCGTCGCGAGAACACTTTCGCGATCAGCCAACCCGCTGCGGCGGCCGACGCTACCGCGCCAAACGGGTGGCGTCGAATCCAGTCAACGCTGGACTCACGTGCCTCGCCCACGATGTCGGTGACGTCGCCGGCGATTTCGTCCCAGGTCTCCCCGAGCGTTTCGCCGACATCCTCGACCGCCGAACGCGCTTCATGCGCAACGTGCACCGCTCCGGATTTGACACTCCGCACGGTACGCGCTGCCGATTCCCTGACGCTGGAATTGCCATTCAAATCGCCGTCGGCGTGATTGGTATCGCTCATATTCGGTACTCCTGCACTGATCGGGTAGAGGCAAATCCACAAATCTTGCCGTTGTCACTGTCTTCCCGGGGGGACTCGCACTTTGCGTGCCAGCGACGTCGGACCGTTTGTGTTCGCCGAATGTTGCGGCATAGCGCCAAAATTCAAGCCCTTCCTGCCGCCAACAGCACCACTCTTGACGAAGACGTCGTGCAGCTTGCGCGTGTTTTGCGCCGCAGCGCGCAAGCTGCACGACCGCCGCGTCACAGGCTACGTGAGCCTGAAAATCCCGGCGCAAATCGCTAAACTGCGTCTTTCGTCGAAAGCCCACTGAGCGGAGCGCGCATGGTCAGGACTTTGTTCATTTTATTGAGTATTCCACTCGGCATGTCGGCCGCGGTCGCAGCGACCCTGCCAACGTATGACGCGGTCCAGTTGCAGGTGCGCACGAACCTGCTGGTCAACGACAACGGTTGGAACCTGCCGCCGGGATCGTCTTTCAACAGCATCACTCCCGCGATAAATTCGAGAACGCACATTGCGCTTCCTGTGCAGGTTGTGCCGAATGGCGGTTCAAGCAATCCCGGCGTGTGGTCCGGGGAGAACGGAACGGGCGGCATTGTATACAATGGACCTGTCGACGCATCGATCAGTTCCGCGGTCTCCATCAACGCGCTGGGAACCGTCGTGTTCACCCTGAGCGATACCGGCAGTGCGGATGGCATCTATTCGTACGACCCCGTTTTACACAACACGGCGCGCGTCGGCACCGCACCGTTGTTTCCGAGCAGCTACAGCAATGTTCAGATCAATACGGCCGGCGAAATCGGCTTCCAGGGGACGTTTTCCGCGGGTCGCGCCTGGGCGTCACGCTCTGCAGGTATTGTCGCGATGCACGTGGGAGATGTCGGGCTGATTCCCGAAAGCCCCTACACCTATCTGTATTCGCCTTCGTTCAACGACCTGCGTCAGATCGCGGGCAAGGTCGCGACCTCACCCGACTTGGTCAGCAGCACGCAGATCCGCCGCTTCGCGGCCGATGGCAGTTCGGTGCGCCTGGCCGCGAATCGCGGCACGGACGCGAATTCGCCGATCAAGCAGTTCGACAATTCCTTGGCCCTGGCGAGCGATGGCAGTGTCGCCTTTGTGGCGACGCGGCAATTGGATAATCGCCGCGTTGTATACCGAACCGATGGCGTCAGCCTGACTGAAATCGCCGTGGTCGACCCGGTCGGCACCATCCGCGGAATCGAATTCTTCCCACCCGGCATGAACAGCGTGGGACAGGTCGTGTTTCGCGCTCTCGATGCTGGCGGTCAGGCAATCTACGTCGGCGACGGTGCCAATCTGGTGCGGGTGGTCGGCAAGAACGATTTGCTGATGACCGATCTTGGCACTGGCCAGGTCGGCCAGGACAATGAATCGGACGCCGTCTTTGGCGGTGCACCGGCTATCAACGAGCGTGGCGACGTGGCTTTTGTCGCAGCGCTGCGCCCGCCGGGCCAGCCGACTGTCGAATGGGGCAGCGGCGTCTTCGTGGCCTATGCGAATAACCGCATTTTTGCCAACGGTTTCGACTGAAGGCCACCTCCGCAACACGTCGCGCTATGCATGCCGCGACCATCAGCGGATAATCCGCGCCCCTTCGTCATGGATGCGCTGATGGCTTTCGTTCCCGGCCAACGCTGGATTTCCAACGCCGAACCCGAACTGGGCCTCGGCACCGTGTTGCGCCTCGAAGGCCGCAGCGTTCAAGTGCTATTCGCCAAGGCCGGCGTCATGCGGCACTACGCCGCGCATGCGGCGCCCCTGGTACGGGCCGAATTCCGCGTGGGGCAGAAGATCAGCGGCAAGGGTCTGGCATTTGCCATTGAGCGCATCGAAAACGTGCAAGGGCTCATGCACTACCACGGTGCCGGCACACAATTGCGCGAGGGCGAGCTGGACGATATCCAGAGCCTGTCGCAGGCCGATGAACGCCTGCTGTCGGGTCGCGTGGATCGTGCCGACCGATTCGATTTTCGCGCCGAGGCCCTGATGCGCCGGGCCGACACGCGCCGCGCCGCTGACTTCGGCCTTGCCGCCGCGCGCATCGACCTGGTTCCGCATCAGCTGCGCGTCGCGCAGATCGCTGCCTCGCGCCGACCGCCACGCGTGCTGCTCGCCGACGAGGTAGGCCTGGGCAAGACCATCGAAGCCGGAATGATTCTGGCGAGGCTGCTCGCGTCGGGTCGCATCGAGCGCGTCCTGGTATTGCTGCCGGAGCCACTGGTTTACCAATGGTTTGTGGAACTGTTGCGTCGTTTCAATCTGCAGTTTTCCATTTTCGACGAGGAACGCTGCGAAGCGATCGAACTGGCAGGGGATGGGCGCAATCCCTTCGAAGACGAACAGTTGGTGATCACTGATTTGCGTTTCCTGACGCGTAGCTCCAGGCGCGCTCGTCAGGTGCTCGACGCCGGCTGGGACCTGCTGATCGTCGACGAAGCGCATCATCTGTCCTGGTCGCCGGAAGAAGCGAGCATCGACTATCTGCTGGTCGAAGGACTCGCTGCGGAAACGCCGGGCGTGATCCTGCTGACCGCGACGCCGGAACAGCTCGGTCGCACCGGCCATTTCGCACGTTTGCGCCTGCTCGATCCGGCACGCTATCAGGACATGGATCGCTACGCTGCCGAAGCGGACGGCTATCTGCGACTGTCCCAGATCGCCGCAAAGTTGCAGGACCAGCAATCGTTGACCGAGGCAGATCAAGCAGAACTGCGTGCCCGTTTGGCCGGAGATACCGAAAGCCTGGCCTTGCTTGATGCCGCCGAACCTGCTGCGGCGGCCGGCGCGTTGCTCGATGCATTGATCGATCGCCACGGTACCGGTCGCGTGATGTTTCGCAATCGCCGAGCCGTCGTCGGCGGCTTTCCGCGCCGCCTGCCGGAAATCGTCATTCTCGATGGCGACGACCTGACCGAAGATCAGCGCCAACGATTGCTTGCCGAATTCCAGTCAGACCTGCAGCAACCGCCGACGCTGCACGAATATCACTACGCCGAGGACCCGCGCCTGCCATGGTTGCTTGGCGTGCTGGACGAATATCCCCGCGAGAAGTTCCTGCTGATCTGCCGCAGCCAGTCCAAGGTTCTTGCCCTGGAAGAGGCGCTGCGCGCCAAGAGTGGCATCAATGTCGCACGCTTCCACGAAGGACTGTCGATCGTGCATCGCGATCGCAACGCCGCGTATTTCGCCGACCCCGAAGGCGCGCGCCTGCTGATTTGCTCCGAGATCGGCTCGGAAGGTCGCAATTTCCAGTTTGCGCACCATTTGATCTTGTGGGACGTACCGCTGGATCCGGATCTGCTTGAGCAGCGCATCGGTCGTCTCGACCGCATCGGACAGAAACATGACATCGTGCTGCACGCCGCGGCATTCGCCGGCACGGCACAACAGGTGTTGTTGCGGTGGTACGAGAATGGTCTCGACGCACTGCACGTGAGCCCCGCAGACGGGCGCGAGCTGTACAAGCGCTTCGGATCGGACCTGGCGGAACTGGCGATTGAACACGCGCGGGTCGGCACCGATCCCGACCAGGAAATCGACGCGCTGATCGCAGAAACCCGCGCCGTGCACGAAGAGCTTTCCCGCCTCGTGCATTCGGGTCGCGACCGCCTGCTGGAATTGTCCAGTGCACGCGAAGCGCGCGAGGAAATCCTGCGCGAAGCACTGCTGGCCGGCGATGCGGACCTGGATGCTGAAGATTTCATCCTGCGGCTATTTGAACAATTCGGTATCGAGAACGACGAGACCGGTCCGCGCACCTACGTGCTCGATCCGGAATACCTGAGCACCGAGGGTTTCAGTGGCCTCAAGGATGGCCCGCAGCAGGTGACTTTTGACCGCGCCATCGCCCTGGCCCGGGAGGAGTTGCCGTTGCTGCGCAGCGATCACCCAATGGTCCTCGGAGCGCTGGACCTGATGCTCGAAGGCGAGCACGGCAATGCCGCATTCCTGGTGGATGACGCATTGCCGGCACGCACGGTGTTGCTCGAAGCGATCTATGTCCTTGAGTGCGTCGCCGAGCGCAGTCTCGCGGTGGATCGGTTTTTGCCCGCCCTGCCCTTGCGCATCGCCGTCGATACCCGACTGCAGCAGCGCGAGTACAAGGCCAGCGGCCCGGCTCTGTCGAAAGCTGCGGACCGCGCCATCGACTACGGTCGCTATCGCAAATTTCTCGCCCAGTTGGTGCCGCCGATGCTGGCGCGTTGCGAGGAACTGGTCGGCACGCGGGCGCAACGCGAGATCGAGGCAGCCCAGGCGCGCTTGCAGGCGTCGCTCGGCGCCGATCTCGCGCGCCTGAAAGCGCTGCGCGAGATCAACCCCGGCGTCAGTGAGGAGGAAGTCCGCGCAACGCAGGAAGAGCTGGACTCGATCGGAGCCGCATTGCCCAAGGCGCGACTGCGCCTCGATGCGGTGCGCTTCGCATGCAGTGCCGACTTTCTCGCGATGCGCTGACGGAAACCGCGGCGTGCGCGTGACGACCGCCGTCGCGCGCGCTACCCTCGCGCGCCTATGACACCCATCAAGCCAATGGATTTCACCCTGGAACCGGATCATGTCGAGCGGCTCGCCAACCTGTGCGGACCGCTGGACGAACATCTGCGCCAGATCGAACTGCGCCTCGGTGTAGAAATCAACAACCGTGGCAATCTTTTCCGCGTACTGGGCGAACCGCGCGCCGCAAAAATCGCCGGAAAATTGCTCAAGGCGCTCTACGAGCAGACCTCAGACAGCATCCTCACAGCGGCGCAGATCAACCTGCAACTGCAGGAATCCGGTGTTGACCAATTGGCCGCGGACACAAATGCGACCGCCCAGGACGTGACGATACGCGTGAAACGCGGCGTGATCCGCGGGCGCGGTCCCAACCAGGCGCGTTACCTGCACGCGATCGCAGCGCACGATATCAATTTTGGCGTAGGCCCCGCAGGCACGGGCAAGACCTATCTCGCCGTTGCCAGCGCCGTCGACGCACTGGAAGACAATCGCGTGCAGCGCATCATCCTGGTTCGGCCCGCGGTGGAAGCAGGCGAGAAACTCGGATTCCTGCCTGGCGACCTGAGCCAGAAAGTCGATCCCTATCTGCGCCCGCTGTATGACGCATTATATGAAATGCTGGGTTTTGAAAAAGTTGCAAAGTTGATCGAGCGCAACGTGATCGAGATTGCTCCACTCGCCTACATGCGCGGCCGAACCCTCAACGACTCCTACGTCATACTCGACGAGGCGCAGAACACGACCGTCGAGCAGATGAAGATGTTCCTGACCCGCATTGGATTCGGTTCGGTCGCGGTCATCACTGGCGATGTGACCCAGATCGACCTGCCGCGTCACGTCAATTCCGGCCTGCGCGATGCGATTGAAGTGTTGCGCGACGTGGACGGCATCAGTTTCACGTTTTTCACTTCCAGCGACGTGGTGCGCCATCCACTGGTGCAGAAAATCGTTCGCGCCTACGAAGCTCAGCAGCAACGCGCAGCGGATGCCAAAACATGAAGGTTTCAACGGTATGGATTGGATTCCTGTTGCTCTGCGGCGTCCTGCCGGACGTCAGGGCGCAATCCTTGAATGCCCCGGAAAGCGTGGAGTTCCACCCACGCAGCGGGCGCACGCTGGTCAGTAATCAGGCCGCGGGCGAAATACTCTGGCGCGCGACCAATGGCGCGCTCAGCACCTTTACCAGCGACCCGACGTCCCCATACGGCATCGAGTTGCTGCACGGCGTGCTTTACGCGGTGGACAGCGGCCACCTGAAGGGCTACGACATTGACACGTCCGTCAAGGTTCTCGACGTCACGATTGCCGGAGCTTCATTTCTCAACGGCATTACGTCGGACGGCGATCACCGACTGTACCTGACGGACTTCTCCGCGAAGAAACTGATCCGTGTCGACGTCGCCGACCTGCTCAATCCCGTGCAGACGCCGCTCGCGACATTGACCCAGACACCCAATGGCGTGGTGTTCGATCGCGCCGTCAATCGCCTGCTCATCTCGACCTGGGGATCCGCGCCAGCTGTTCTCAGCTACGACATTGCTGCCGCCACCGCACCCGGCGTGCTCGTCAATGTGACCGGCTACAGCAACATCGACGGGATCACGCTCGGCTGCAACGGCAGCCTCTTTCTCACCCCATGGACCTGCGTCGGTGGTGGTTGTCTGATCCGCATCGACCCTCCGTTTTCGCTGACGTCCAGCGCGAGCGTCGTGGCACCGGGGCTGAACAAGCCGGCCGACATCGACTTCAGCAACCGCAGTGGCGAGGTCGCCATTCCGCAAGCGGTTTCCGGCGCGGGACAGGTCACGCTCGTCGCCAGCGGCTGCGAAGCAGCCCTGTTCACCGACGATTTCGAACGCTGATGAGCCTGCTCCTTCATCTGTCGCGTGGCGCCGGACTGTCGCCCCGGGGCCTCCCGCAGCGCGCGAGTTTTGAAAGCTGGATCGCGGCCGCTCTGAGCATGGCGCGGTATCGACGCGCCGCCGAGCTGTCGTTGCGCCTGGTGGATGACATTGAAGGGCGCGATTTGAACCAGCGCTATCGACAGCGCGACTACGCAACCAATGTGTTGTCCTTCCCTGCCGACCTGCCAGTTGGCGTGAAACTTCCACTACTCGGCGATCTGGTGATTTGCACAATGGTCGTCGAGCGGGAGGCGGGAGAACAGGAAAAGTCCGTGCGCGATCACTACGCCCACCTGACGATACATGGCGTGTTGCACCTGTTGGGCCACGACCACGAAATCGACGCAGACGCAGAGCGGATGGAAGCGCTGGAACGCAAGGCCCTGGCGACGCTGGGGATCACCGATCCGTACCGGACCGCCTAGAATTCACTTGTAGACAAAGTTCGGGCTTGCGCCGCCTTGACAAACCGCTGGCATCTGCGGGGCATCGTCTCTCACGCACGATCGGCAAATACGACCGCTACGCCTCGAAACACTGAAACATCACGACGTAGTCGGGATTCAGCGCCGTGTCCTGCCCAAGGCTGATCGTGCCGGTTTTGCGCAGATGGATCTCGTCACGGTGCAGGCGCAATTCGTCGGCATCGCCGAGTTTGACCCAGGTCCCGTTGGTCGATCGATCACCGAGCACCCAATGGCCACGCTTGTACTCGATCATTGCATGGGTGCGGGAGACCCACTCCGCATCGACCGTCACGTTGTTGGTCGACTCGCGCCCGAGCGAGAACGGCGGGGCGAGCTCGTCAATTTCGAAGGTCTGAGTGCGGTATCGCAGCACCAGCCGTGCCTTGCGCTGCTCAGCCTCCACGAGGCGCACGACGCGCTGCACGGTGGTGACGTTGGAGGTGTCCTCCTGCCACTGCACATCGACGATCTCGATCGGCAGCAGCTTGCCCGAGACGCGCGCGGTGCCCAGCGAGCGCGTGCGCAGCGGGCCCACGTTGGTGATGCCTTGCAGGGTCGAGGCAGTCGCGACGATCTGTTCGCGCTTGGCCAGCGATGCCATACGAGCGGCGGTATTCACCGCGTCGCCGTATACGTCGCCTTCTTCGACCAGGGTGTCCCCATGATGCAGGCCGATGCGGATACCGAGATTGTCGCGGACGAATATCGGATCGGTGGACACGCGTTTTTGCATGTCGGTCGCAGCGAGCAGGCCATTGATCGGCCCGGGAAAGGTACACATCACCTCGTCGCCGATGGTCTTCACCACCCGGCCACCGTGACGCTGCACGATTTCCGCAAGCACGCCCAGCACCGTGGCCACGATACGGCGCGCAACCTCGTCGCCGCGCGTTTCAAAAAGGCGCGTGCTGCCCGAGACGTCGGCAAAGACGATGGTGAGTGGCTGGCGTTGACTCATCTGATCCGGATCATAGGCGATTCGAACGAAGTGCTCCAGACGGCAGCGAGGCGCGAACCCACAATAGTCTCCGATCCGCTCAGGGTGAGCTGACTGGATGCACCTGCCAGGGCCAGCGCCCCACGCTGAGCCGATGCACCACCGCCGACCCCGGCACGGCGCACCAGCAGGGCCACTCCCCGGCCCTACGCCGGCGTTCCGGATTCGGCGAAATGGCGACGCGTGCAACGCCGCCGCGGCTTATCCGGCCAGGGATTCCGCCGCCGCAACAATTTCGTCGTCGCCCGGCAAGACCAACAGGGCCGCGCCCGCGAGCGGCGTATACGTATCCACACCGACGATGCGCTTGAGCGGTTTTGCGCCGTGGCCGCCCTCGACCACCGCGGTGATGATGCCTTCCCCCACGCCGGCACTGCGCCGACCTTCATCGGCGACGAGGATGCGGGCGCAATCTCCCGCATGTCGCGCGATCGCGGCCTCGTTGAGCGGCTGCAACCAACGCAGGTCGACCACGCGCGTCTTCCAGCCGCGCCGCGTTTCGAGGATGCGCGCCGCACGCAGGCTCATCGGCACGGTATTGCCGTAGCAGAAGATGACCAGGTCTTTCGCACCAGGGTTGTAGGTCCGTTCCTCGCCGAGCGGTATTGTCTGATCCAGACTCGGGTAATGGGTCAACCACTGGCCATCGCCGGGCTCGTAGAGATCTTTGGTCATGTACAGCGCGATCGGTTCGAGGAACGCGCACACGCGGCCATCGACCTTTGCCAGCGCCATGAGCGAGCGCAGCATCATCGCCGCGTCGTCGCCGCGACTGGGACAACCGACCACCAGGCCAGGAATGTCGCGCAGCGCGGTGATCGACGTATCGTTGTGGAAATGTCCGCCAAATCCCTTCTGGTACCCGAGCGATGCGATACGCATGACCATCGGATTGCGATATTGCCCGTTGGAGAAAAACTGCAGCGAGCAGGCTTCTCCGCGAATCTGGTCGCAGGCATTGTGGAAATAGGCCAGATACTGGATTTCCGGCATGGGCAGCATGCCCATGTTCGCGAAGCCCTGGGCTAGCCCGAGAATCATGGTTTCGTCGAGCAGCGTGTTGAACACGCGCTTGCCACCAAAATTCTTGTTGAGCCCCTTGGTGACGGTATACACGCCGCCCTTTTGCGCGACGTCCTCGCCAAATAGCAGGCTCTCCGGGTATTTGCAGAACAGATCGTGCAGGGCGTTGTTGATCTGGATCGCCAGATGGCGCGCCGGCATCTTCTCTGGCAGCTTTTCGGCGCTGCCGAAGATCGCAAGGCGTCGCTCGGCGAAATCGGCACGGCGCGCTTCGACGTTGACCTGGTTCGGGTGATACGGCGCGAGCGGCGCGATCACTTCCGCCAGATCGGTCAGCTTCGGACGTCGATCCGCTTCATCGGCGGCGGCGAAGCATTTCTGGCGGATTGCCTCGTACTTGGCGAGCAGACTTTCCTTGTTGTACAGGCCCGATGCGAGCGCAATGTGTGCCGAACGCAGCAGTGGATCCGTGCTTTCCACGGACATCAGCTCTTCGACGCTGCGCCATTCGATTTCAAAGTCGGTACCGGCGTGGCCCATGATGCGCGTCGTGCGCAGATGCAGGAAGGTCGGCCGGCGCGTGGTGCGGCAGTGATACACGGCGCGCGCCACTTGTTCGTAGCCTTCCGCAATATCCAGGCCATTCGCGGTGAAATAGTCCAGGTCACGGCGCTGGCTGAAGCTGGCGGATATCCAGTCGGTCGGCGTTTTCACTGAAATGCCGATGCCATTGTCTTCGCACACGAAAAGTACCGGCGCTGGCAACTTCTGGTAGGCCGTCCATGCCGCCGTATTGAAGGCGGTCTGCGCCGTGGCGTGATTCGCCGAAGCGTCGCCGAACGAGCAGATTGCGATGGAATCGTCAGGAATCGGCAACTTGTGCGAGATGCGACGCGCCTGTTCGATCGCGACCGCGGTGCCTAATGCTTTCGGCAGATGCGAGGCAATGGTCGACGTCTGCGGCAGAACCCACAGCGGTTTCGAACCCCACACTTTGTGGCGGCCGCCGGAGGCGGGATCGTCTTTGCTTGCCGCGAAGGACAGTGCCGAATCCATGATCGGATCCATACCGGGCAATTTGCGGAATCGCTCGGCCATGAAGCCGCCGGAACGGTAGTGCAGGAACGCGGGATCGGTGTGCCGCGTAAGGCGCGCAACCATCGCGTTGCCTTCGTGTCCGGAAGATCCAATGGTATAGAAAACCTTGTTTTTCACGCGCAGCACGCGCGCCATGAGGTCCAGATGACGCGAGATCAGCTGCGATTCGAGCAGCGCGGCGAAATCGGCGGCGGTACACAGACTGCCCGCCAGGATCGGCTGATCCGCCGCCGGTCGCGCACCGACCTGATCGTTCCAGTCGCGTACGAACTCCATGAAATTCTGATCGCAGACTTCGGCGCGGTTGACGTTTTTGTGGCGTGCGGGAATCGGAGCGGCGACGGCTGACATGGCAAACCTTGTTGGCGACAGCCACCGACACCGGAAATCCGATGTGGCAACAGACAGGAAGGGAGGTAAAGGATAGCGGCAGCCTCGCGGCAAGGAAACTCGCTGATGCGTTTGTGCTTCATCCAGCGCTATGCAAGGCGGCGCGCGGACTGCCGTGCGCAAACAGCAGGAGGCGGTGCATGAGCGGAAATCCGGTCGACGCCACGTGGCGCAGCGATCCTCGCGCCAGCGGCGAATCCGCCCATGACCCGACGGCGGATGCCGGTGAACTGGCGCCGGGCGCACGCCTGGGCCGCTACGTGGTGCGCCGTTTGCTCGGCCGCGGTGGTATGGGCGTGGTCTATCTGGCCGACCAGGTCGAGCCGGTTCACCGCCCGGTTGCGCTCAAACTGATCCAGCCGACCTTTCGCGACAGCCTCGCTGAAGCCTACTTCGAGGTGGAACGCCAAGCCTTGGCGCACATGGATCATCCGGCGATTGCCAAGGTCCTGGAGGCGGGCACGACACCTCAGGGGCTGCCGTTCTTCGCGATGGAGTGGATCGACGGGAGCAGTCTCGGTGATTACCTGCAAGGACGTCGTGCAAACTTGGCGACCCGCCTTGAACTGATGCGCCAGATCGCGCTCGGCGCACAGCATGCGCATCAGCGCGGCGTGGTGCATCGCGATCTCAAGCCGGACAACGTACTGATCGCCGAAGTCGATGGACGGGCGCTACCGAAAATCATCGATTTCGGCATCGCGATCGGCGTGGAGCACGCAGCGAAGAGCGACACCGACTACGCCGGCACGTCGATCTACATGAGCCCCGAGCAAGCCGGGATCAGCGACGCGACCGTCGACGTGCGCAGCGACGTGTATTCGCTGGGAGTCATGCTGCTCGAAGTCCTCGCGCCGCACGGTACCCTGGATGCGTTGCGCGAACGCGGCATTGGCGCGAGCCGACTGAGCCGCGTGCTGCTGACCCAGGACGAGGCATCGACGGCGCGGCACGATGCAACCGAATGGTTGTCATTGCCGGCGTCGCGCACGATTCCCCGCGAGCTGCGCCTGGTGATCGCGCGTGCAACCGCACTGGATCATGACCAGCGCTATGCATCGGCGCAGGCGTTTGCCGACGACCTGCAGCGTTTTGCACAAATGCGGCCGCTTGAAGCCGTGCCGCGCACTCGCCCCTACCTGACCCGCAAATTCATCCAGCGGCACCGCTATGCGCTGCTCGCCTCGGGCGGCATCGCCGCCGCACTCCTGCTCGGCCTCGTTGCAACATTGTACGGTTTGGTACAAGCGCGCGCCGAACGCGCCCGCGCCGAGCAGGCGGCGATCACTGCCACGACCGAAGCGCGGCGCAGCCGCCAGATGGCGGACTTTCTGGCAAACGTGCTGAGCGGCGTTGATCCGGAGCGGGCGAAGAGTCTCGACAAGACACTGATGCATCTGGTCCTCGACGAAGCCGGCGCGCAAGCCGATCGCACGCTGCACGAAGATCCTGCGCTGCTCGCGGATATTCAGGCGACGATTGGCCGCAGTTATCGCTCGCTGGATGAAACGGATCGCGCCCGGGATTTTCTCGAGCGCGCGCTGCAGCATCGACGCGCGATACTCGGCAGCAGTGATCGCGCGACGCTGGAAACCGAGCGCCTGCTGGTGGGTGTGGCGAGTGAATCGGGGAAATACGCCGAGGCTCTGAAGTCCGCGCAGGATCTGCATGCGCGCGCACGGGCCGCGCTCGGTGCCGACGACGTGGAAACCCTGCGCGACCGGCTCGCGGTGGGCTGGGAGGCCTATCTGACCGGCGATTTCAAACTCGCCCTTGCCGAACTGGAACCCGCGACGCAACGATTGCGCGAACTGCTCGGCGCCGAGCATCTCGACGTGCTCGATGCAGAACTGCGCTTCGGCGTGGCGGCATCGGACTCGGGCCATTTCGATTTGGCGCGCACGGCCTACGCTTCCTCGGTGGAAGGATTCGCCAAGGTACTCGGCGCCGGTCATCCACGCACGCTCTCTGCGCGCAACAGTGTCGGCGTGCTTGCCCTGCAGGAACGCCGCTACGCCGATGCGGCCGATGAACTGGGCAAAATCCTGCCTTTGTCCGAAGCGATCTACGGGCCGAACCATCTTCAGGTGCTGATGATTGTCTCAAACATGGCGGGAGCACTCCGAATGCAAGGCAAGGTCGCCGAATCGGGACCGTACTACCAGCGTGCCTACGAGTCATTCCTGGCGCGCTCAGGCCCGGACAATCCGAGCACCCTGATTGCAGAAAACAACTATGCGAACTACCTGATTGATGTGGACAAGGCAAATCAATCCGCCACGCTGATGCGCGATGTGCTGACGCGGGCTGCGAAGTCCCTCCCCGACAACCGGGTGGTGCTCAGCGAATTCCACTTTACCTCCGGCAAAGCGCTGCTGGCGCTGCAGCGCTGGAACGACGCGGAAGCCGAGTTGCAGTGGGCATGGGACGCGCGTGTCGCAGAACTCGGCGCCGACAATGCCGATACGCGCGATGTCGCGGCCCGGATGGCGCAGTTGCATCGCGCCGAGGGACGCAGTCGCGAAGCCGAAAGCTGGGATGAACGCGCCGCAGCCAAGGCTACCGCAAAGCCGGCTGTTGACCGGCAGTGACGACGGGCGACCCGCTCGAATCGCACGCATGGGCTATCGGAGAACCGGGTTAGTGCTTCCGGTACTCTGGCGCGCCCAGCCAGATCACCCGTTGCTGCGTGGAAGAACTCCCTGGCCGAGATCCCGGCGGTCCGCATTGCTCCGTAGCACGTCGCTGCGCAATTGTCGCAAACGCGGCAGTGGTGCTGCCGGCGCCCATGCTCGCGTTGTAGAACTCTTCGGGTCGGGCATGCACGCCACCGTCGAGATCGGCTTCGGCGCTCACCTGATTGGCGAATTCCACAGCCAGGTCGGCCAGTTCGGTCCGCACTCGCGCCCGTATCGCCTGCTTGCCGGCCGAATCGAGCGTGTCTCCCTCGACGATTGGCGTTTCGAGATTTTTCAAGTTCTGGATAAATTCAGACTCATGGGCTTGCAACGCAATCTTGAAACGCGCCTCGTGAATCCGCTCGTGTTCCAGAAGTGCACCCTCGGTGTTCCAGTTTTTCCCTCGGTCCCTTCCGCCATAACCCGCGGGAAACGTCCTGACACCTGCGCTGAGCAGTGCCTGCACCGCGGGATTGCCATGGCCTGACGGCACGTAGTGCGTCGAACTGCTCCAGCGAACTTCCATCTCGGCGCTGTCCAGGAGCTCGCAGACCGTGTAACGCCGCTGGCTCTGCCAACTGCCGATCAGCAGTGGGGTCAGGTCGTTCCAGCGCATATTGCTGTTGTCGATGAGGATCTTGGTCTTGAACTCCAGCACGGCCACCGCGAACTTCCACTTGCCATCATGGTTGCAGTAGGGCTCCAGCCGCCAGCCCCAGTCAGCCCCATTGGGATCGGGTGGTGATGCGGGCGTTGCGTAGGTGAATGCGGCCGCATTGTGAAACGCGGGAATCGCACCGTAGCTCCAGGTTGCCGCCGGAATGGTGGCGTTCGATACCGAAGCAGGAACCGTCTCGCTGTACTTCTGCTCGCAATTGCCGGTGACGCATCGCTTGCACGCGTTGTCGTTGTCACACTTGCCGGTGTTTGCGATGTCTCTGACGCATGCCGGGCATTGCTGGCCTGTGGACGACCCCAGAACCTTGCAATCCGGGCACGGGCCACAGACGCCGCCGCGGCAGACGCTCGGCGGATTGGTACCGCAGTTCGGCGGTTGCGGCGGGCACTCGGTGCAACCACCCCATCCGGCCTTCGTGATGCCCGATCCGGTATCGCTGACGATCTGAGTGCCGTCTTCGCTGACGGTACCATTACCCAATGGAACAAAGGTCGCCAGATCGTGATCCCACTGCACGATCGGCGCAGTCTCGCCGGGCTTCATGCCCTGCGCGTTCGGGATCTTCACCTGGATCGGCGGATCGAACCGCGTATTCGTCGGTTGCAGCGTCCAGGCCACTGCACCGAAGGCCGCGCTGGCGCCGGGCGGCACCATCGGCAGGCGATCGCTGTGCACCGGCGTCACCACCAGCGCGCCTTCCCGACTGCCGTCCGGAAAGGTGACGCTGTGCGCTTTCACCACCATTTCAAATCCTTCAATGCCTGGAATGGTCAAGCTGACATCTTGATCGCCGCCGACAATCCTCGCCAACGCCAGATTGATCGGTGGCAAGTAGATCGGATGTGGCAATTGGTTGTCCTGCCCCTGCACCACGGCTGTCTCGAAGTGGATAAGGGGATATTGCAAATCCTGACCACTGCGTCGAACGTGAACCGGTCGACCGTCAACCTGCAGATCGATCTTGCCGGAAGGCACCAGGGCGTCGAACTGAAAATGCCCCTGCGCGTCACTGATCGTGCTGAGCGCGGTACGCGCGATTTCGAGACGCACGCCCTGCAACGGCGCCCCCGTGTGATCCAGCACCACGCCGCCGAAGCGCGTCGGTCCGGCCCTCGGTGCCAGCACCATGAGCTGGAAGATCGCCCCGCCGTAGCGCGTGTTTGGCGTGGGCACCGCCGTCGCGCGGACTTGAACGGTGCCGGCGCGCGTCCCCGTCACCGGTCGCGCGCTCGCCACACCGTTCTTGTCGGCCACGACGCGCACGGAATTTCCGTCGGCGCTGACGTCGCCATTCGGCGCCGACTGCACGGTGAAGCGTGCATCGCCCGAGTCGATGCTGAATTCCACCGGCATGCCTGCCAGCGGATTGCGCTCGGCATCCTGGACCACGGCGGACAAGGCTTCGAGCGGCTGGCTGTTGCTCGCCACAAATTGGCTGCCGCTCGCTCCGTCAACGCTGACCAACGCAACCGCGCCGCGCGCGCCAGTGGCGGTGAAGACGACATCCTCGGCAAGGCTGTCGCTGGCTGCCCTGACCATGTTTCCCGATTCGACCGCCTCGGATCCCAGCGTAAGCCAGACCGCGGCGCGACCGCTGGCATCGGTATTCACGACGAGGTTTCGTGCCGCCGAAATGCCATCCGGTTTCTGCACTACACCCTGCGCCGTACTGATCGCGCCCGAACCGCGCAGGATGTCGAAACGAACCGGAGAATTTGCGAGCGGCAATCCGCTCGCGTCGAACGCCACGACCGTCAGCGCATTGGGCAATTGGGTCTTGACCGCTGCAGACTGACGATCGCCGGACAAGGCAGTCAGCCGCGACGAGCCCACCGCGATCCGGCTGATGTCGATGCTGTTGCTGCGCGCATTGCCCAGCGCGTCGGTTGCGGTCACGACCAGGTGATTGCGCCCGACTTCCAGCGACACCCCATGCGCAAGGTAGTAGCGGTCAGACACACTGGACGTGGTGTCCGACCCATTCGCCTCATTGTGCACAACGACCACCGGTTCGGGAGCAGCCACTCCGGGTTCGACCGCGTCATTGGCCACACCGCGCACATCGATGCGCGCAGCCGACGTTGCTGCCTGTGCGCGGGGCGACTCTATGGTCAGCAACGGAGCGGTCTGATCCACGTAGGCCGTGATGCTGGCGGAACCGCTTCGCTGTGTGTCGTCGGTGGCCGTGGCGGTGATCAGGTTGGTTCCTTCGTGCAGGAAAAATTTCTCGAACTGGAACTGTGTACCTCCGGCGCTGAGAGTGGCCTGCTGTTGATTGATCATCACGCTGGCAACCGCCTTGCTGACCGTGCCGCTGATCGTGACGGGTCGCTCAACGCGCCCTGTCAGATCTGTCGCGCCGCCGGGCACCGGCTTTCCCTGTCCGGGCAGTGGGCCAAAGCTTTGCCAGTCGATCGGAGTAGTGATGCTCACCACCGGTGGCGCGTCGTACGTCACCGGGATCGATGATGTGCGCACCTCGCCATCGGCAAAGACGACCTTGACCGCCAGCAGGTTCGTTCCAGGCTGAAGCGGCGTGCTTGCCGTGTAGACCCAGGGCTGGGCCGCGTAGGACTGCACAAATGCAGTGTGCCCGTTGACCGTAACGGCATCCGGCACGGACTTGTTCGATTCCGCCGTCACATCCACGCGCACCTCGGGCTCCAGCAGCACGGCGTCGGCGAGAGGTGCCACGACATCGAGTCGGTAAGTCGCAACTATATCAATTGCGAAATTCGTGGCGCTCGCCGCACTCAGGCCACTCGTGCTGTTCACTGAAACCTTGGCAATGTGGCTTCCCGTGATCAGTGCACCTGGCGGCGTGAACTGAAACGACCCTGAGCGGGGCGTATCGAGCGTGACTACCGTTTGCGACGTGACGTCAATGTCATCGAAGAGCAGCACAAAACTGCCTTTATCCAGATTGGAACCGTTATCGGAAAAGTGTCCCGAAATGGCCGGACGACTGGCTGGCGGCAGGAGGGTTCCGGCAACCGGGTTCATTTCGGTGAATGTGGGCGGATCCACGGCCTGGAACATCCAACGCTTGTGCAAGACGTCGAGGGTGACGTCGATCGTGTGGACGCCGGCATCCAGCAGGTTCTCCGGCGTGCAGCTCAGGAAACGTTCGCCAAGTGAGCAAGTCGCCGTGATATCGCGCGTATCAAACCGCACGGCGACATTCTCGGGCCGGACCGGAAGCTTGGTCTGATAGTTCAGCAAAATGTCGACACTGGATCCTGCCGGGTGGACCGAATCGGGGGCGGGAATGACGTCGTCATCAATACTACCGTCGACGGGGACTTCGAAGGACGACGCAAAAATGGGATCCGGCAGATCTGTGGGTGACGCTGACGACAGCGTGGGCGTGGATCTACTCGGGGGTGGCGATCCCGGCGGTTTCCCCGCGTAGACGGTCAGCGCCGCGCAGAGCGAAAAGCCGCATGCGATCGCGCAGCGCATGCCGCGACCGGAAACCGCGAAAAACGTCGACGCTCGAACGCCCATTGAGACTCCCCCTGGACCAAACCATGCTGCGCGAACAGGCGCGAAATCACGATCGCCGTTCGAAAATGAAACACGTGCATTTGAATCGCCGCGGGCGCCGCTATCAGCGCTCCTGCTTTTCGTAGATGACGTGTGCGACGATTGTCCGTATTTCCCCGTTTTGGAATTGTACCGTTATACGGATCGCATTGGCACCCGGCACCAGCCGCAGGTCGACCGAGTAGATCCACGGCCTGGTTGCGTACGAGATCACCGTCCCAATCTGGCCATTCATGGTCACCACGTCGGGGTCGCTGCGATTCGAAGCGGCGACAATCTGCACGGTTACATCTGGCTGGCGTACCACCGAGTCCGGTTCCGGCGCGATCATCTGCACGGAATAGTCGGCTTGCGGCTCCACCACGAAATTTGTTGGCGCCGACAAACCCAGTCCACTCCGACTTAAAAGGGAAAAGTGGACTACGTGATTGCCCGGCGACGGTGCGCGCTCCGGGACGAATTCGAAGGATCCCGCCCGGTCGGACTCGAAATGCAGACGTGTGTGTTGCGTCACGTCGACGCCGTCCACGGTGAGCTTGATGCTGGATCGGTCAATGGCGTAACCGGGGTCGGAAAAGCGGCCACTGATGACGGGCCGGCTCGACGGCAGAAACATCGTGCCGCCCACCGGTAGTAACGCAGCGACCTTCGGCGGATCGACGGCGCGAAACCACCATCGCCGACGCAGCGGCCCGAGTGAGACGTCGATCGTGTGTTTGCCAACCGACAGCGCGGGCCCTGGCGTCAGGCACGTCAGAAAGGTTTCACCCAGCGTGCAAGATGCGACGACCTCAATCTGATCCAGCCGAACCGAGACCGTTTCCGGAAGAATCGGCTGCGATGCGGAATAACGCAAGGCGATCGAATCGAGGTTCACGTATGCGGGATACAACGATTTCGGCGCTGGCTGGACTTGCGGATCGATCCGACCCATCACTGCGCTGTCCCGCCCCCTCGCCGAGCGAGGATCCGACGCTTCGTCCGCACTGGCGCAGGACGCCGTCGCGAAACACACGAGACTCACGCCGAACACCATACGTGTTGCGACGCCTCGAACTTGAGAAAGCCAACGGGAATCGTGCAGGGCGCCGCATCCGAGCGGGCGAGCACGCCATCCGGAATTAATGCAGGACTGCGAAAAGATTGGCTCCGGCCGCCCACCGGTCGGAAATTGATCTGGATGACTGAGAAATCTCATGCCAGCATCGGCACATGCCCCGACTGCGCGCGCACTCGCGCCAGCCAGGTCTGGATGGACGGATACTCGCTCAGATCAAATCCGCCGTCTGCGGCGGCATGGGTATAGGCAAACAGTGCAATATCCGCAATCGTGTAATTATTACCGGCAAGATACCCTGTCACGGCGAGTTGACGTTCCATCACGGCCAAAGCCTGTTGCCCGCGCTCCAGCAGGCGCGGAAGATCGGCGCGTCGGGCGTGGTCGGCCGGCAACCAGACACAGATGAAGCGCGCCACGGCGACATAGGGTTCATGGCTGTACTGCTCGAAGAACAACCATTGCAGCACCTGTGCACGTTGCCAGCGATCCGACGGCAGCAACGGCGAACCGTCGGCGAGGTAGCACAGGATCGCGTTGGACTCTGCCAGATACTGCCCCGGTGCAGCTTCGAGCAACGGCACCTTGCCGTTCGGGTTCATCGCCAGGTAGGCCGGCGTGCGTGTTTCGCCCGCCGCACTGTTTACTTCGATCCAGCGATAGGGAAGCGCCAGTTGTTCCAGCAGCAGCTGCACTTTGTAGCAATTGCCTGACGATTTCATGCCATACACGGTAAACATCGGAGCTCCTGTTCGGGACCGCACACGATGATGCCAGTTCGCGTCGCCGCGCGTCAGGATGGCGCGACGTCGAGCCAGCGCATTGTCCCGCTGATACCGCAGGGGTAAAGTGCCAACCATGCCTTCCACGCAAATCCTGCAGCACGGCTCGCTGACCGTGATCGACTACCGCTGCGATGCCGGCCCCGACGAGCCCACATACACCGAAGTGCATGACGCGTGTTCATTGTCGTTCGTGCGCAAAGGCAGCTTTTGCTACAAATCCCGCGAATCCTCATCGGAGCTGGTTGCCGGCGGCATTCTGCTCGGACGCTGCGGAGATGAGTTCGCGTGCAGCCACGATCATCACCGCGGCGGCGACGAATGCCTGTCGTTTCATTTTTCCGCAGAACTCGTCGAGACGCTGAACGACGACGCACAGTTCTGGCGTAGTGGCGGCGTACCGCCGCTCGCAGAACTCATGGTGCTCGGCGAACTCGCCCAGGCCAGTGCCGACGGGCGCAACGACTTCGGCCTGGACGAGGCGGGATTGCTGTTGACCAGCCGGGTGAGCCGTTTACTGCGCGGGCAACGCGAGGCGCCGATGGCCCTGCACGCGCGCGACCGCCGACGCGCGGTCGAATCGGCGTTGTGGATAGATGCACATTCACACCAAACGCTGAACCTGGAAGCGAGCGCCACATTTGTCGGCGTCAGTCCATTCCATTACCTGCGAACTTTTGCCGCGGTGGTCGGCGTGACACCTCATCAGTACCTGATTCGCGCGCGCTTGCGCCGGGCCGCGGCGTTGCTCAGCGATCCTGCGCGCTCGATCACCGATATCGCGTTCGATGTGGGCTTCGCCGATCTGTCCAATTTCGTGCGCAGCTTCCACCGCGCCGCGGGCGTCTCGCCGCGTCGCTTCCGCCAAGCTGCGCGCGGGGATCGCAAGATTTTCCAAGAACGCATGGCCCGCGAGGATCGAGACTGATCTCCCAACCACGGAGATCAGCATGTACGACCATATCGGATTCAAAGTCAGCAACCTCGAGGCCAGCGTCGCCTTCTTCCGCGCCACACTGGAGCCGCTGGGCCATGTGTTGGGTTCGCAGGATGCCGCCGGTGCCGGTTTCGGCCCACCCGACGCGCCGGCACTCTGGTTGTATCTGGGAAAAAAGGCGCCGCCCGCCGGCGTACACGTGGCATTCCGCGCCACCTCTCGCGCAGCCGTCGATCGGTTCCATGCTGCGGGCCTCAAGGCCGGCGGGCGTGACAACGGTGCTCCGGGCCTGCGCGTCGATTACAGTCCCAGCTACTACGCCGCATTCCTGATCGATCCTGACGGCAACAATGTCGAAGCGGTTTGCATGAGCTAGCCGACGCGGATCTGCCGGGCATTTTGTCCGACCACTGGGTAACGGGACCCGCGCCGAGTGCGCCGCGGAACAATGGATTTCGCGGCGCCAACACGCACCCGTTTGCTCGCTGCAGCTTTCCTGGTGGCGATACCGCAGCACTGCCAAAGCGGAGGCATGCGAGGGTCAGCGTGCACCGCCTTCAGTCGGCTGCCTCGGCCAGCTGCGCGAGGATCAGATCCGCCAGCACCGGCATCTTTGCCAATGGCAGGTAGTGGCCAAAATTGTGGAGGATTTCCAGACGCGCGTGCGGAATCAGCTCGGCGAGCCGGCGCGCCGCCGGCAGTGGTACGAGCGGATCGTCGGCGCCGTGCACGATTAGCGTTGGGCAGCGGATGCCCGCAACGCTGTCGCTGCGATCCGGCGCGGCGAGCACTGCGAGCAGTTGACGCATGGTGCCAGCAGGGTTGTAGGCACGCTTGAGCGAGATGCGCAGTCGCGCACGCAGGGCTTCGATTTCGGCGGGTTCACGCAAATGGCCCAGGCTGCAGAGCAGATCGGTGAAGTGATCCAGCTGCACATCGAACGGCGCATCGCGCGGTACGCGATGCAGGAACTTGCGCAGCACCGTGAACGTCGGCCAGGGACTCGCGCGCGGACCGGCACTCGACATGATCGTGGTCAGACTGCGCACGCGCCCGGGTTCGTCCGCGGCGATCGTCTGCGCCACCATGCCGCCGAGACTGACACCGACCAGATCGAATCGCGCCACGTGCAGTGCGTCAGCCAGCGCCAAGGTATCGGCGGCCATGTCGGCGATGGTATACGGTGGAACAAATGATCTATGCAGCAGATAACTGAGCAAGGCGCGATTGAGGGAGGTCGCGTCCGCCGATACTCGCGTTCCGGAAAGGCCGACGTCACGGTTGTCGAACACGATGACACGCCGCCGCGATGCCACCAGCGCCTCGATCAGCGGCGCCGGCCAGCTGACCAACTGCAGGCCGAGGCCCATCACCAGGATCACGACCGGATCGTTCGCGTCGCCATGGCTCTCTGCCTCGAGCCAGAGTCCGCGATCCGGCAGTTCGATGCGAGCCATCAGGCTGCGCCCGCAAAGCGCGCTTTGGCGCCGGCCGTGCACCCCCGCCAATCCGCATTCGATGAAGGCACGTGCAGCAGCGAGCGAGGCGGCATCCGGAATCCTGAATGATCGATGGGGAACATTGAGCGTAGCGCGCTGCGCGTGCGCTGAGTAGCCCGGTCTGCGCTCGGACCGGGTTCGGGTCCTTTCCAGCGAGCTGCGAAATAACCCGTCATAATCGGCCTATGAGCGATATCGTCTTTGCCACCCTCAACGCGCGTTACGCGCACGCCTCGCTGGGTTTACGCTGCCTGCGCGCCAATCTCGGCGAACTGCGCGAGCGCAGCCGCATCCGCGAATTCGTGATCGGCCAGAAAACCGAGGAGATCGTCGAAAAGATCCTCGCCGAGCAGCCACGCGTACTCGCGCTTGGCGTATACATATGGAATGTGGAAGAGAGCACCCGTCTGGTCGCGCAGCTGAAAACCGTCGCTCCCGAGCTGATCGTGGTGCTGGGCGGCCCCGAGGTCAGCTATGAGGTCGACGAGCAACGCATTTGCGCGCTCGCGGACTACGTCGTCACCGGCTGGGGCGAAGTCAGCTTCGCCACGCTTGCGCGCGCACTGCTCGACGGCGAACGACCGGCGGAACGCGTCATCAAGGGTCTGCAACCTCCGCTGGACACCCTCGCCCTTCCCTACGCCGAGTACGACGACGAAGACGTTCGTCAGCGCTATCTCTACGTCGAGGCCTCGCGGGGCTGTCCGTTCAAATGTGAATTCTGTCTGTCGGCGCTGGACAAGACCGCCTGGCCATTTGCCCTGGGTCCGTTTCTCGCCGAACTGGAAACGCTGTACGCGCGCGGTGCACGGCAGTTCAAGTTTGTCGATCGCACCTTCAACCTCAAGGTGGACACCTCGCTGGCGATCCTGGATTTTTTTCTCGTCAAGCTCGAACATGCGCCGGACGATCCGGTATTTGTGCATTTTGAGCTTATTCCCGATCACCTGCCGGAGCGGCTGAAGGAAGCGATCGCGCGCTTCCCTGCCGGTACGCTGCAGTTCGAGATCGGCATCCAGACGTTTGACCCGGAAATCCAGACGCGTATTTCGCGACGCCAGAACAATGAGCGCGCCGCGGAAAACCTGCGCTGGCTGCGTGCGCATACCCGGGCTCACCTGCACGTCGACCTGATCGCCGGATTGCCCGGTGAAGGGATCGCACAATTTGCTGCCGGCTTCGATCGGCTGATCGAACTGGCGCCGCAGGAAATCCAGTTCGGCATCCTGAAACGCCTGCGTGGCGCACCGATCGCCCGGCACACGCGGGAATGGGGTCTGCGTTTCAATCCCGATCCGCCGTACAACATCCTCGCCACCAACGTGATCAACTTTGCCGACATGCAGCGCCTGTCGCGTTTTTCGCGCTACTGGGATCTGCTCGCCAATTCCGGGCGTTTCCCGCGCAGCCTGGCCCTGCTGCTGGCGGAAGATCCGTTTGCGAATTTTCTTGCCTACGCCGACTGGCTCTACGCGCGCACCAACCAGACCCACGCGCTGGCGCACGAACGGATGGTGGAATTAATCCACGAATACCTTGGTTCCAAACGAGGTATCGCCGAAGACGTTGTCGTCGCTGCCGTTGTTGCCGATTATCGCGGTGTCGGCGGCCGGCGCCGTTTCGCGTTTGAAGCCGCTGACGTCAGTGTGCCTGCCCCGCGCCCTCAACGCGCGGCGGGGGCCACGCCGTCCCGCCAGGCGCGGCATCTGCAGGGTGGCGCGTAGCGGCGGCCGGCCTCGGATCATTCGCGAACTGCGCGCATGGGGATCTCGGGTCCCTGGCTTGATCGTCACGAGGCCAGTCGCAATGGCAGAACACACGCCACTGATCGGCGCCCGACACGCTTCCTTTGCGATTCCCGTTCCGGACCATTCGTCGCAAATCACCGTGTGCACCGATTGACCGCTGACGGGACGCACGTTAGCGTGCCGTGATTGACCAAGGACTTCTGCCCCATGCGCCTTCTTTGGCTTGCTCTGAGCTTTGTTCCGTATGCGGCATTGGCCGGATACGACGGCTGGTTGCATGAAAAGGCGCGCGTGGTGCCGCGTGTCGAAAAGATCCTGCATGCCGGTCTCGCGCTGTCGCTGATCGCATTCCTTGTGCTCGTCGTGCGCGGCCAGACGACCGCCGCCTTGATCGTGCTGGGGGCATTCCTGATCTTTCTCATGACCGACGAATTTGGCTATCACGCGCCGTTGGCACGCCATGAAAAACACATCCACTGGTTGGCCGATGCCGCATTGGCCAGCTTCGTACTGTGCTGGCTGTGGATAGACGGAGTGCTCGCCTGATGCACGAAATCCAGCTGCAGACGGCCTATGTCCTCATGGTTCTGCTCGGCTTCGGGCTGATGCTGGCATTTCCACTGACCCGCGGCTTGAGTGTACAAAGTGAAAAGCGTCGCTATTGGATCCTGCAGGGCATTACCCTGTCCGGTGCGCTCATCGGAGCGAAGTTCGCCGTGCTGCTGGGCGACGGCCTGTGGCCACTGCAACCGTTCCACGATTGGTACGGTCTGCTGATCTCCGGTCGCTCCGTGGTCGGAGCACTGCTGTTCGGATTCCTCGCTGCCGAAGCGGCCAAACCGCTGCTCGACTATCGATTGCCGCCGAACGACCGATTCGCGATGGTGCTGCCGTTCTCGCTCGGCATTGGCCGCATCGGTTGCCTGCTCAGCGGTTGTTGCCGCGGCATCGCCTGGGATGGGCCGCTGGCGATCACCTATGCCGACGGCATTCCGCGTCATCCGGCCCCCCTCTACGAAATGCTCTTCGATTTCGCGATGGGCTTTTTCCTGATCGCCCTGTATCGCCGCAAGAAACTGCAGGGACGTCTGTTTGCCCTGTATTTGATGACCTATGCCGTGTTCCGTTTTTCCAGCGAATACTGGCGTGAGACGGCCAAGGCCTTCGCCGGTCTTTCGGCGTACCAATGGTTTTGCGTGGCGATGCTGTTGGCCGGCGCGATCGCCTTCGTCGCCAGGACGCGGGCTCCGACTCGCGCCTGGGGCGAGACTACGCCGGAGGCTCCTGCGTGAGGGACACGCGCGCCTGACTTTACGAAAATATACGGATACGCACTGTATACTTCTGCCATCTACGTGCCTCCGCCTCGCTTGACCAGAATCAGCAAGGGCCAATCAAGACCATGAGCGACGAACAGGAACAGCAGCGCGAGGCGCGCCGACGTGAGCTCCTGCAGGCGGTGCGCACGCCGCTGCCACCAAATCCCGGCCTGCCAACCTGGTGCAAGGTCATCCTGATTCTGCTCGTGGGCATTCCTGTCGGGCTGATTGCGCTGGGCGGCCTCGTGTTGGGCGTCTGTCTGCTGGGAACACGCTGATGGCCTTCATCGACTGGACCAAGCGGCGCCTGCACCGCGATATCGTCGCGGACCCCATCCTGCATGCACGCGTGCTCAATCTGTATCTCAATGGCGAGGCCTATCCGCACCGTGTCGACGACTATTTTCCGGTCGCGCATGTGGAAGCTGCGGAACTTGCGACGCGCATGCGCACCCACATGGCCGAAGAAGACAAGCACATCGCGTTGTACACAAAAGCCATCGAGAAACTCGGCCAGTCGGTCGAGGACTTGCCACACGCCTGCATTTTCAATGCAGTGATCCGACATCACACGCCGGAGTCCTGGGCGGTTCGTGCAGGACAGGACCGAGCCACGCAACGCCTGCGCCTCGCGCATTTTCTCGCGCACGCGCACTGTCTGGAAAAGCGCGTCGCGCGCTCGCTGGAAACCCATCTCGACGCGTGCGCGCATGCCGCTTCGCCGTATCCGGCCAAGGCTGTCGCGGCCGTACTGGCGGATGAATACGAGCATGTCCGCTATACCGCCGAAGCGGTCGACGAACTGTTGCCGCGCGCTGCTGCGCAGGAGGTCTGGAATGTGCACATTGCGGCCGAGAAGCGCGCCAATCTGGATTTTTCTTCGTCGCAGCTGAAACGCCTGCTGCGCGAGAATTGCAGCAGCTGGCCCGCCGCCCGACGCGGCTTCTATCGCGCCTGTACGGTCGCGATGCGCGGATTGCTCAGCTATGCGTAAACCCTTGTCGATACCGGTACGCGTCGAAATGGCGCCGGTCGCCGATACGTTCGACGCACGCCTGGAACGCATTGCCGCGCCGCTGAGGCAGTGGGACGAAGCAGCCGTACGCGCCCATTTCGGAATGGCTGAAAGCGACCGCCTGCTCAAGACGACCTTGAGCCTTTGCCAGGAATGTCTGGCACATGTCATCGCGGCGGTCTACGAGCGGGACGGACGCGTGTGGCTGGACAAGCAATGTGCACAACACGGCCATCAGCATGCGCTGCTGGAAAACGACACGCGCTTCTACCGTTTGTCGAACAAGGATCGCTGGGGCCGCGCATACGCGGCAGATCGCGTCCTGGCCTTTCCCGCATTCGACGCGACGTCATCGTGCTGCGGACCCAGTGAGAGTTGCGCGACGCCGTCGATGGACCTGTGGCCGCACGATTTCGCCGAACAGAGCGGCAACAAGAGTTGCACGGTGCTGGTCGAGATCACCGATGCCTGCAATCTGGCATGTCGCGTCTGCTATGCCGAAAGCGCCGGCGATCGCGTCCTGCCGCTCGAGCAATTCAAGACCCATCTGAGCGCCTTGATCGCGCAGAAGGGAATGCTGGACTCGGTGCAGGTCACCGGCGGCGAAGCATCATTGCATCCGCAGTTCTGGGACATGCTGCATTGGCTGGCCGGCCAGGCCGGCGTCGGAAAGATCTATCTGCCCACCAATGGCATCGAATTTGGCAAACGGGATTTTGCCGAGAAACTCGTGGCGCTCAAGGACCGGATTCTGGTCCTGCTGCAGTTCGACGGTACTGACCGACCAACCAACCAGACGCTGCGTCGCGCCAGCCCCGAGCGCTTGCGCATCAAGTTGATCGAACGTCTGAACACGCTTGGCATCGCGATGCAGCTGACCATGACACTGACCCATGGCGTCAGCGAGCGCGATATCGCGTGGGTGGTCAAGCAAGGTCGACGCTATCGAAATGTGCGCCTGATTGCGATGCAGCCGGCATTTTTTTCCGGCCGCTACGAACTGGACCTGGATACCAATGCAAGACTCACCCTGAGCGACTGCGTCAAAGGCGTCGTTGCCGGCATGCGCAAGAATACCCGCGAGGATGATTTTCTGCCGATCCCCTGCTCGCATCCGAATTGCGGTTGGGTCACCTTGTACGCGCGACGTTTTGGATTTTTTGCCAATATCGCACGGCACGTCGACTTGAACGCGGTCATGAACGAGGTGGCCTACAAGACCTTGCTGAAAGAGCGCGAGATGCAGAACATGGTTGGCACCAAGACCTCCGGCATCGCCGGGTGGCTGGCGCGCATCGCGCGACGCCTGATTCGCCCGCAAGACGTCTTCGGCATCGCGATCAAACCCTTTATGGATCGCTTCAACTACGACCAGGACCGGATCAGCAACTGCTGCCACCACATGACCGATACGCACGGACGCCTGGTTTCGTTCTGCGAATACAACGCGAGACTGCGCCGCGCCGATTCCTGGCAACGCTTGCCGGTGCTGGATGGACACCGGCTGGCCGCGCCGGATCCGGTTGCTCACTGACGGTTTGCCGTAGTGAATCGCGCGCTGCTGGAGTTCCTCGCAGGCCTGGTCGCAATCGCCGTGGCGCTGGGTCTGGTCACTGCCGTCATCGAATTGATCTGGCTCGCGCGGCAAGGTCGCCTGCCGCGCGCTGCGCTTCGGGAAATGGCACTCAGCCTCAGCCTGTTGGTGCCGAATGCGCTGTTCTCGCTGCTCGGGCTGGGTATCTGGGGTGCGCTGTACGCTGCTGCGCACGAGCGCGCATTGTTCACCTTTGGAATTTCCCCATTGGCTATTCTCGCGGCCTTGATTGCCGTCGATTTCAGCTACTACTGGGAACACCGCGTTGCACATCGCCTGCCGTTTCTGTGGCGGCTCTATCACGCGGCCCACCATTCGTCCGACGCCTACACGGTAGCCACCGCCTACCGTGTCTCGTTCCTCAGCCAGTTGCTCGCGCCGGCGTTCTATCTGCCGTGGGTCTGGCTCGGATTCCACCCCCTGCTGATCGTCGCCCTGCAACTCTTCGCCTTCCACTGGCAGGCCTGGTTGCACACCGAATGGATCGGACCCATGGGCGTGTTTGATCGCTGGTTCAACACGCCCGCGGCGCACCGCGTACACCACAGCACCGCCCCCGAACACCGCGACCGCAATCTCGGCGCGATCACCCTCGTCTGGGATCATGCCTTCGGTACCTACGCACCCGCCGCGACCGATCTCAACTACGGAATTGCGGGACGATCCGCACCTTCAACGTGGTTCGGGATTTACCGCGATCCCTGGCGCCGGTGAACGACGGTGCAGCGATAGAGCTGGGCGAGAACGAGGTGGCTCGTCCAGCGCCTGACCGAGCGCCTCCAAATCCGGCCAGTGGATCGTCGTGTGCGTATTCGCACGGCTGAACGACGCCGATCTCCATCGCATGTCGCCAATTCCGCGGTCCCGAGACGTTGGTCGAATGACGGGCGTCCTCGATTGGATTCCTGCTTACCCCCTGAAGCAGCCGTGCGCGACAGCATGCAGAGTCGCAGACCGATTCTAGGAATCGCGCAGCCCCAATGGCGACTCGCCGACGGAGAACCTACTCAAATCCATTGGCAAACAGCGGCGCCTC
>JBDTLV010000019.1:0-62478 GCA_039934615.1 Tahibacter sp. | reverse complement strand
CGCTGCGCCGGCGGCCGCCGCTGGCGAATCCGAAGCAGAGCAGGGCGCGATCACGCCGGCCTTCCAGCGAGTCGTCGCAGGTGACGAGCATCGCCTCCAGTTCGGTCTTCGTGATCGCCGTCTTCTTCGCCGGCCGTTCACCGCGCTTGACGGACGCACGACGCGCACGGCTCAACACTGTGCGAACCGCGGGTTCTTCGCATGGGTTCGGCAATCGCTTCAGGCGGTGTGCGGTGGATAGCACCGCGACGCGATGGACAACCGTACTTAATTTCCACGGACCCGGTTTGGCCTTCAGTTCGGCGGCAACCAGCACCGCATCGACGGCGGGGGGCAATTCCCACGTCAGTCCGGTTTTGCCTCGTCGCGCCACGTGGTCCACGACAAACTGCATGACGACGGCTTCGCTGACGGGAAGCGTCAGCTCAATGCCAAAGCGCGCGCGGTGCCAGCCGGCCCAGTAGCGCAGCGCGCTGGCGTAGCTGCGCGTGGTGTTGGCCGCAGCAGCTTCGGCGAGCAGTTCCCGCACCGCATTTGCGGCTTGTTCGGCCAGTTCATTCGGCAGGATCAGCGCGTTGGCGGGCGACGCGAGGGCAGGTAGGGTCTTTTTCTGTTTCATATGATGTATCTTTTACTACGAAACAAACACGATAGCCACGATAACTATCCCTTATCGTGGGTACGGAATCCAGAGGGCAGGGCGCCGACACGGAGAGACCCATGGCACGCAATGGCATCACCCAAGAACAGGTCAATGCCGCCGCGGACGTTTTGCTACGCGCCGGCGAGCGGCCCACGATCGAACGCGTCCGCGCGGCACTCGGCACTGGTTCGCCGAACACGCTGATCCGACTTCTGGACGTCTGGTGGGCGGCGCTCGGGCAGCGATTGATCGACAATGAACGGCGATTAGCGCTGCCGGACGCACCGGAGTCGGTTGCACGTGCGGCCGGCGTCCTGTGGACCTTGGCCTTGGAGCATGCCGCTGCCACGCTGACCCACGAGCGCACCGAAGAGCGTAATCGCTTGGCGGCGGCTCAGTCCGACGCGGATCGCCGGGTCAGTGAAGCCGTCGCCGCAGAAGCGATTGCACGAGAGGCAACCCGCGTCGCGGAAGCCGCTCAAGGTGCCGCGCTGGGCCGCATGTTGGATCTGGATCGCCTCGTTTCTCACCAAGCCCAACAAATAACCGACCTGCATACTCAACGCCATGCGCTCACGGACGAACGAGACCGCACGCGCGATCGCGCGAGCACGCTGGCGGACGAACTCCGTCAAGCGACCGTCGCCGCGGCCGCGGAGCGAGTGCTCCACGATGAGCAGCGACAGGCGACTGAAGATCGATGGCTGCAGGAAGTGGATCGCGCGCGGCAAGAAACGGCCCGCCTGCAGTCACAGCTTCAGCGTCACGAGAAAGAATCGAAACAGAAGGACATAGAAATCGAGCGAGCGCGCGCGGCGGTGACCACCATGGAACGCAGCCATGCCACGGCCACTGCCCGTCTGGACGCTGCTGCGGCAGAAACCGAACGACTGCATCGTCTTCTTGCCGAAACCACGGCGGCTGGCACCCATGGGCGTAAGAAGACGGTGAAATCACCATCGGCCCAAGCCGGAAGAACACCGCCTCGAAAACGCCGATGACATCGGACGAAGGGATTGCCTCGTTCACCTGTGGAAATCGGAAACGTGATGATTCGCCGCCAAGTCGAGCGAGAAAAACCGTAATCGAAAGGAGCCCGATACGCGAAGTTTACACTTTGTCGAATATTTGCGGATTGGCGAATAGGGGTGTTAGCGGCCATACTCCAAAGTGACTATTTCAGGGCGAAATCAATATGGCGTTGTCGATTGAGAAAATGACGCTGGACCAACTCAGCGCGCTGATGGCGAAAGCCGCCCGTCGCCAGCAGCAACTGACGGGCGAGCACATCGCGAAGGTTCGCGCCAAGGTGGACAAGCTGATCCGACAGGAGGGCCTTTCCGTCGCGGATCTCTTTCCCAGCAACGGGGAACGACCCGCGAAAGCGGCCAAAACGGACCCGGTCAAGAAGACGGTTCGAAAGAAAGCCGCGCGCGCAAAATACCAAAATCCAAAAGACCCCTCACAAACCTGGGTGGGCAGGGGCAAGCGCCCCGATTGGTTTCATGTGGCGATCAAGGCGGGAAAGAAGCCGGAAGATCTCCTAATCAAGTAGGAGTAGTCCTCAGGAACCGGTGGCGCGGGATGGAATGACACATCAGCGCCAATGGGAACCCAGCATGGCAACTGACAAACCGATCGCGAACGGGACTCCGCATTTCTAGCGCGGTTCCAGCAAAACTTGGCGTTCGCAGAGCGGATACAGCAAAACGAGGCATTCTCAGCGCGGAATAGCGGCGTTTTGGCGCTGTTGCTAGGGCATTTGAAGTGCGGTGATCAGTGGGGTCGATCTCGCGCGCGCTCGTGCCTATTGGCAGCGAGCGATTCCCGAAACTTATAAAGCGTCTGGAGCTTTATAAGGTTTTTGCCAGGTGCCGCGGGCGCCAAATGATGTCGGCGACTTGCTGTGATTGGCTGCGACTGCTCGTTGAAGCCTGCGTTTGCGATGCAGAGTTCTGGAGACAAATGGTAGGGACAGCAAAAATTGTTCCCGGTGCTGCATGGAAGTGCGCGCAGCTGTACGAGGTGGTCGGGATAAGGCGGGTTGCTCGGCGCGGTCCGTAGAGCCTGGATTTGCCAGACTCGTAGGCAGTTTCTGAATTTCAGCGGTCAATAAAGCATATTCAGCGTTTAATTAACCGGTGAAGTGCATATTTCAGCGGTTAATTAGACAATTCAGCGGTCTATTAAGCCTCATCGAGAAGAACCATCATATGCAGCGTGTTCTTTGATTTGACATAATATATATATGCGACTGTTTGTAAATCAAAATACGTACGATCGTACGTAATGACGCTCTTTCGTTGGATAATCCGGATTGCTGAGACTGCCGATGGAAAACATCGGTGAATCTGCCGTCGGATGCTTCGCATGCTTTGGGCTTGTCTGCAATTTCCTCAAATAGCCTTGATCGCCGTATATGGCGAAGAAACCCTTGCGCTGCGTCCTTGTGCAGTAAGTGATGGTTTGCGCCAGCGGCCGTCGATTTACAGCACAAATACGCTGGCGATGCGTGCAGGCATCCGCAATGGCTTGTCGTTGGCAGCGTCACTCGCGCTGTGCAGCGAGCTTGCGGTGCGGCCACGAGATTACCCGGGCGAACGGCAGATTCTGCAATTGCTTGCCGCCTGGGCCTATCGATTCAGCGCCCAGATATGCGTGATCGAGCCCGATACCTTGCTGGTGGAAATCGGAGCAAGTCTCACGCTGTTCGAGGGCTGGCCGGCGCTTAAGCGGCGGCTATGTGCGGAACTTCTCGTCATGGGTTTTGCCGATCCTGCATTCGCGGTGGCGCCGGTTGCGGCTGCAGCACGTGTGTTGGTGCGCAGCGACAACGGCATCGCATTGCGCCACTTGCCGGTGATGCAGCGGGCGCTCGGTCAGGCGGCGATCGCGGTGAGCGGATTGCCGAACGACATCATCGTCCAGTTGCAAGGCATGGGTTTTCATCGCCTGTGCGAACTGTTTGCCTTGCCTCGCGTCGAACTGACGCGGCGCATCGGACCAGCGAACCTGCACTGGCTGGATCAGTTGCGTGGAGACGTTCCGGAAAATCTGCCGAGCTACCAACCGCCGTCGCGCTACGAACGGCGGATCGAGCTCGACAGCCATATCCATAATTGGCAAATATTGCTTTTTCCCTTAAATCGCCTGATTCGCGAGCTGGCACTGTTCCTGTTGCTGCGCGATGGCGGCGTACAGGGTTTTGAATTGGTACTGGAACATGAAAGCCTGCCCGCTACCCGAGTCATGGTGGGGCTGCTGAGCATCCAGCGCGAAGCCGACGCGCTGTTCGACTTTGCTCGTGGGCGACTGGAACGCTGCACGATTCCGGCGGATGTCAGTGCGATCTCGCTGCTTGCGGCAGACCTTCCGGTATTTCGCCCAGGACACCGCGATCTGTTTGAACCCGTACGCGTCCAGGGCATGGATTGGCCAGACCTGACCGAGCGTCTGCGCAGCCGACTGGGTGATGATGCCCTGCATGGACTGACCTGCGTCGAAGAGCACAGGCCTGAATTGGCCTGGCAATTCGCGCCGTTGGCAGGTCAGCACACTGCCCCGAGTCCACAAAGTTCTTCATTCACATTGCGTATTTCTTCATTGCCTGCCCCGCAGGACGAAAACGTGACTCACGATGAGTCGCGCCCCTTATGGTTGTTGAGTCGACCGATTCCATTACGACAACCACCAGTGGAAATTCTTGCCGGCCCGGAACGCATCGAAAGCGGCTGGTGGGATGGCCAGGATGCGCGGCGCGATTATTATGTCGTGCGTTCTCTCGAAGGACAGCGTGTCTGGGCGTTCCTGCCGGTGGGGACGCAGCACGGTTGGATGCTGCATGGGTGGTTTGCATGACGATGCCCATCGATCTTGCCGCACGCCGGCGTCTGCGCGCCTCACATGCGCCGATACGGTTGCAATCCGGCAGTCAGGACCCTTCCGATGCGACAACCGCCCTCCTCACCACGGAATCGATCACCGCTCCTGCCTACGCAGAGCTGCATTGCCTGTCGGATTTCAGTTTCCAGCGCGGAGCGTCGAGCGCGCGCGAACTGTTCGGGCGTGCAGCTGAGCTGGGCTACACGGCATTGGCGATCACGGATGAATGTTCATTGGCCGGCATTGTGCGTGCGTGGGAAGCGTCCAAGGCCAGTGGCGTTCGTTTGATCGTCGGTAGCGAGATACAACTCGCCGACGGACCGAAGCTGGTTCTGCTGGTCGAGAACCAGGACGGCTACACGGAACTATGCCGTTTGATCACGCTCGCGCGCCGCCGCAGCGACAAGGGCCAGTACCATATCGAACGTGCGGACCTGCAAAACGTGGCCGCCGGATTGTGCGCAGTATGGTGCCCTGCTCCATTTTTCTCTAAAAATAAAAACTATTGCACGGCAAATAAAGCAACAAAGCTGTCAGGCTTGTGCGAAAGCACGATCGACGAAATGGCAGCCTGGGTCGCCGAAACATTCACGGGTCGAGCCTGGATCGCCGTCGAATTGCATCGACGCGGGCATGATCCCCGCGAGCTGGCCGAACTGGAGGCACTCGGTGAACGTCACGGACTGCCACGGGTCGCTGCAGGCGATGTGCACATGCATGTGCGCGGACGTCGGGCCTTGCAGGATGTGATGACCGCAATCCGCCTGCAAACCCCGCTCTCCGCTGCTGGCACGGCGTTGTTTCCGAACGGCGAACGACATCTGCGAAAGCGCGAAGTCTTGGCACGAAATTATGGCCCCACCCTCCTGAGCGAAACCGTGCGCCTTGCCGAGCGTTGCAATTTCCGCCTCGATACCCTGCGCTACGAGTACCCGCATGAACTGGTACCGCGCGGCCTGCGTGCAATCGATCACTTGGAGCAACTTGCCTGGGAAGGCGCCCGGGACTTCTGGAAAGACACGCCGGGCGGCGTACCGCCGAAAACCAGCGACCTGCTCAAGAAAGAAATCGTATTGATCGAAAAAAAGGAATATGCACATTTTTTCCTGACCGTGCACGATATCGTGCGTTGGGCTCGCGATGCGGAAATTCTGTGTCAGGGGCGTGGTTCAGCTGCCAACTCCGCTGTGTGTTTCTGCCTGGGAATTACCTCGGTCAATCCGGAAAGCGGCAATCTGCGCATCGAGCGCTTCATTTCCGAAAATCGCCATGAGCCTCCCGATATCGACGTGGATTTCGAACACGAGCGCCGTGAGGAAGTACTGCAGTACGTCTTCAAGAAATATGGACGGGAACGCGCGGCGCTGGCAGCGACGGTGATTACCTGGCAATCGAAAAGCGCAATCCGCGCCGTGGGTGCCGCGCTGGGACTAGGCGCCGATCAACTTGACGAACTCAGTCGCGTGTTCGGTCGTGGCAACAGTGGCGAATCGCTAGGTACCCTGCTTGCGGAACGAGGTTTCGATGCGACATCGCCATTGCTTGCACGCATCCTCGAGCTGACTGGCCAGTTGATCAATATGCCGCGTCACCTTTCGCAGCATGTGGGCGGTTTCGTAATTTCCGAGCACCCGTTACATACCCTGGTACCGATAGAGAATGCGGCCATGGCCGATCGCACGGTGATCCAGTGGGACAAGGATGATCTGGAGTCGCTGAAGCTGCTCAAGGTCGATTGCCTGGCCCTGGGCATGCTGACCTGTCTTCGCAAGTGTCTGAATCTGGTACAAGGCTACGACCCTGATGCACCCAAGGAAATCAAATATATAGAATATGATGATAAAGATACCTTTGAAATGATCCAGAAAGCCGACACGATCGGTGTTTTCCAGATTGAATCGCGTGCGCAAATGTCGATGCTGCCGCGATTGAAGCCCAAGAAGTTCTACGACCTGGTGATCGAAGTGGCGATCGTGCGCCCTGGGCCGATCCAGGGTGGCATGGTGCATCCCTACCTGCGCCGTCGCAGTGGCGAGGAGCCGGTGGAAGTTCCCGAGGATCTCAAACCTGCGCTGGAGCGCACGCTGGGGATACCGATCTTTCAGGAGCAGGTGTTGCATCTGCTGCAGCTGGCAGCGAGTTTCACACCGGATGACGCGGATGAGCTGCGGCGGTCGATGGCCGCCTGGAAACGCCATGGCGGCCTGGAGCATTTTCATGAGCGGATTCTTTCCGGCATGGCCGCAAACGGCTACGCCGAGGAATATGCTGAACGCATCTACCAGCAAATTCTGGGTTTCGGCAGCTATGGCTTCCCCGAATCGCACGCGACGAGTTTCGCCCAGCTTGCATATGTTTCATCCTGGTTCAAATGCCATCACCCCGCCGCATTCGCGTGCGCCCTGTTGAATTCGCAGCCGATGGGATTTTATTCGCCCGCGCAGATTGTGCAGGATGTGCGCCGGCATGGCGTCGATGTCCTGCCTGTCGATGTGAGCATCAGCAACTGGGACTGTACGTTGGAATTTCCCGCGACACGCGCCGGAATGGCGAGCGTTCGGAAGACATCAGCCGGCGCATTGCGCATCGGCTTGGGCCAGATCAAGGGTCTCAAGCAGTCCAGTGCTGAAAACATCATCCGCCAGCGCGATATTTCGCCCTATCTCAATGTCGCGGATCTGGTGCGTCGCGCCGACCTGGACGTGAAATCGCGGCGATGTCTGAGCGATGCGAACGCGTTGCAGACCTTGAGTGGGCATCGCCATCAAGCACGCTGGGACAGCGCCGGTGCGGAGCGTCCCTTGCACCTGCTCGACGTGCCTGCCATGCCGGAAATTGCCGTGACACTGCGTCAGCCTTCGATCGCTGAAAATGTCAGCGACGACTATGCGAGCCTAGGGTTTTCCCTGGAAGCCCATCCAGTCGCGTTGGCGCGTGGGCAATTGCGGCAAAAGCGCCTGCGCGACTCGCGCAGCATCAACCTCGCAGAACACGATACGCCGACACGCACGGCGGGCCTGGTCACGGTGCGGCAAAGCCCACCGACCGCGAGTGGAGTCACCTTCATTACATTGGAAGACGAGTACGGCCAGATCAACGTGCTGGTATGGCGCGATGTAGCGCAACGGCATCGACGGGCGCTGCTCGAATCGGTATTGCTCGGCGTCGACGGGATGCTGCAGGTGCAGCAGGGCGTACGCCATCTGATTGCCCACCGCCTGCACAACCTCAGCGCCCTGCTCCCGCACCTGGCATCCCAGTCGCGCGATTTCCATTGATGCGGTGAGCCAACGCTGTGTGTTCGATGACCATTTTTACATTCGGTAAAAAGCAGTCGGACGGCGCCAAGAAATCCCCAGCCACGAGCAGTCAATGACGCTCTAGGCGATGCGTTCGAGTCCACCCATGTAACGCTGCAGAACCTTCGGGATAGCGATCGAGCCATCCGCCTGTTGGTAGTTTTCCATCACGGCGATCAGAGCGCGACCGACCGCGACGCCGGACCCGTTCAAGGTATGCACGAGTTCGGGTTTACCGGTTTCCGGACTGCGCCAACGAGCGAGCATGCGACGCGCCTGGAAATCGCCGCAATTGGAACAGGAGGAAATTTCGCGATAGGTATTCTGCGACGGGAGCCAGACCTCGAGATCGAACGTCTTGATCGCCGCAAATCCCATGTCGCCGGTGCACAGCAGCATGCGCTTATAAGGCAGTTCCAGCAGTTCCAGGACCTTCTCGGCGCAGCGGGTCATGCGCTCGTGTTCGGCGTCACTTTCGGCTGGTTTGGAAATGCTGACGAGTTCGACCTTCTCGAACTGATGCTGACGGATCATGCCGCGCGTGTCGCGCCCATGCGATCCGGCCTCGGCGCGAAAGCACATCGAGTGTGCCGTCATGCGCATCGGCAAGGCACTGGCTTCGACTATCGTATCGCGCACCAGATTCGTGAGCGGGACTTCGGACGTCGGGATCAAATAGTGGCCGCGTGTATGATTTTTCACCGCTTGTACGAGTTCGCCGACGCCAGTTACATCACCTTCAACGAGCTCCTTGATTCCTTCCAGGGAAGTGAGATCAGATTTGACAAAATTCCGCGCCACCTCCTGCAATTGATGCTGCTCTTCTAAATCCATGCCATAGCTGTTTGCCCAATTGACGAACAAGTCATCCTCGAACTTCGGAAGCTGGCCGGTTCCACGCATCGATTGCGCATTGACCATGACAGGAACGTTGCATTCCAGATATTCATGCTGTTCCGTATGCAGGTCGAGCATGAACTGCGCGAGCGCGCGATGCAGCCGCGCCAGTTCTCCGCGCAATACGGTGAAACGCGCGCCGGATAGCTTTGCGCCTGCATCGCCGTCGAGCCAGCCTTTGTGCGCACCAAGCTCGACGTGATCCTTGACCGCGAAATCGAAAACGCGCGGCGTGCCATGGCGACTCTGTTCGACATTGCCCGACTCATCCTTGCCGAGCGGCACGGATTCGTGCGGAAGGTTCGGAACCAACAGCAGGAAGTTGGCGAGCTGTTGCTGGAGTTCAAGCAGGCGCGCTTCATTCGCCTTGAGCTGATCGGCGATGCCGGCCACCTCAGCCATCAGCGCAGCCGTATCTTCACCCTTGCCCTTGGCAATGCCGATTGCCTTGGAGCGCGTATTACGCAGATTCTGCAGTTCCTGAGTCTGCGTTTGTACACTTTTACGCTCGGACTCCAGAGACTCGATCGCCGCCTTGTCGAGAATGAAGTCGCGCGTGGCATGCAGTCGCTGCGCGACGACATCGAGTTGGCTGCGCAGCAAAGTGGGGTCGAGCATGGGAATTCCAGAAGGGTCCAGTCAGTCGCGAATTATCGCGGCTATCCCCGCCGTGGCGCAAACCCCAAGGGCCAGAGCCGGGCCGGTAACAGGCGGATCGGCAACGTCGTGCTCCCCGCCATTGCGACTGCTCCGACTTTCAGGCGTCAATATTATTTTCCACAATGGACAACGCGCATCGCGTTTCACGCAATCGACGACCGACCTGGCTGGTGTGTCATACCCTCGCTCCGCGGTGTTACCCAGAAGTGCAACAACAAGGCGGCAATCAGAGAGCACGCGGAGCCGAATGCGAATGCCGCGAGCGGCGAGATTGTCGACCACAGCTGGCCGAATACGATCGAGGCAGGCAGCAGCAGCAAGCCCACGACGAGGTTGTACCAACCAAATGCGGTTCCGACCTGCGTGCCCGGAGCCAGATCGGCGACGAGTGCTTTTTCTGCACCTTCCGTTGCCGCCAGGAATACCCCGTAGGCGGCAAACATGGGCCAGAGCAACCACCCTTGCGCCGGCAGAAGGCCGAAAACCAGATAAAACAAAGCATAGACGGACCAGCCTGCGACGATCAACTTGCGCCGATCGATTCGGTCGGATAGCGCCGATAACGGTGTGCTCAGTACCGCGGCAACGCCGGAAACCAACGCCCACAGCAACGGCACCTGGGTCGCCGAGAGGCCGAGCTGCTGGGCGCGCAGCAGCAGGAACATGTTGGAAGAGTTTCCGAGTGTGAAAATCCCCAACACCACAAGATAGCGCCGCAACGGTGTGGGCATACCACTCCAGTTCCAGCGCAGATCTTTTCCCTGCGTGACGCCGGATTTTTCCGGTTCCTTGATGATTAGGCTCAACAACAGCACGGCAACGGCTGGGACGATCGCCATCGCAAACACCTGGCGCAAGGAAAAACCCAGCGCCAGAAATCCAGCCGCCGCCAAGGGACCGACTACTGCTCCAAAATTGTCCATGGCCCGATGAAAACCGAAGGCGAGGCCGCGTTGCGACGGATCCACGCTCAGAGTCAGCATTGCGTCTCGCGGTGCGGCGCGCAGTCCCTTGCCGACGCGGTCGGCAAACCGGCAAGCCAGTACGCCGAGCCAGCTCGTCGACAGTGCGATCAACGGACGCGCGAAACCGGCGATCGTGTAGCCACCGATGACCCACCACTTGGTGCGCCGCGACCTGTCGGCGAGTACACCAGCAAAGAGTTTCAACAGGCTGCTGACCGCTTCGGCAATACCTTCGATCAAGCCAAGTGCCTTGGGTCCCGCCATCAGCACCGTGGCGAGGTACAGCGGGACCAACGGATAGATCATGTCGCTCGCGGCGTCGTTGAGCAGACTGATTGCGCCGAGCAGCCAGACCGTGCGCGGCAGATTCATGATACGCGCAATCACGGTTGGTCCTCTTTTCTCTTTTTAGCCAATGCTTCATTTCGCGCCACGCGCAGCGCATTGAGCTTTTCGCCGATGCGGGCTTCAAGGCCGTTGCCGCTGGGCCGGTAGAACTCGGTTCCCAGCAGCGCGTCCGGCAGACACTGTTGGTCCAGCGCGACACCGCCTTCGATCTCGTGATCGTACTGGTATCCCTGACCGTAGCCGATATTTTTCATCAGTTTGGTCGGCGCGTTGCGCAGATGCAAAGGGACCTCCAGTGTGCCTTGCTCGCGAATCGTGGCGCGGACCTGGTTGAAACCGGCGTAGGTCGCGTTGCTCTTCGCTGCGATCGCCAGATAGACGGCGAGCTGTGCCAATGCAAGGTCCCCTTCCGGACTGCCCAGGCGCTCGTAGATGTTCCAGGCCTCCAGCGCAATTTGCTGCGCACGCGGATCAGCAAGGCCAATGTCTTCAATCGCCATGCGCGTCAGACGGCGCGCGAGGTAGGACGGATCGCAACCACCATCCAGCATGCGTGCAAACCAGTACAGTGCCGCGTCGGGATCCGAAGAACGGACCGACTTGTGCAGTGCCGAGATCTGGTCGTAAAACTGTTCGCCACCCTTGTCGAAACGGCGCGTGCGATCGGCGAGCACTTGCTCCAGCGTCGCATCGTCGATGAACCCGTCGTGGGCGAGTTCGGCGGCAATTTCCAGCAGGGTCAGGGCACGCCGAACATCGCCATCGGCCGCCTGCGCGATCAGTCGCAGCGCATTCTCATCGACCTTCAACGGCTGTGCGCCGAGCCCCCGTTCGGGGTCGTCGACCGCCCTGCGCAAGGCGTTGATCAAGTCAGGCACCGTGATTGCGTCCAGCACATGCACGCGACAGCGCGACAGCAGCGCTGAGTTCAATTCAAACGACGGGTTTTCCGTCGTCGCGCCGACAAACAAAATAATGCCGCGTTCGATATGCGGCAGGAACGCATCCTGCTGAGTCTTGTTGAATCGATGCACCTCGTCGACAAACAGCACGGTGCGTTTACCCTGCGCGAAATTTGCTGCCGCCTCGCTGAGTGCCGCCCGCACGTCGGGAAGGCCCGACATGACCGCCGAGATCGCCCGGAATTCCGCATCGGAATAGCGCGCCAGCAATAATGCGAGGGTGGTTTTGCCGCAGCCCGGCGGTCCCCACAGAATCATCGAATGCACGCGCCCGGATTCAATGGCGCGGCGCAAGGATCGACCCGGTGCCAGCAGGCGCGATTGACCGACGATGTCGTCGAGACTGCGTGGCCGCATGCGCTCGGCCAGCGGTTTCAAGGCTTCGGGCTCGGCGAACAGGCCAGGTTTGATGGAGGTCGATCTTGGCATGGGAGCGATCATAGGCCGGAGCGTTGGCAATCGATCAACTGCCGGCGGGCGGCAGCCCGTTGAATGGCACGCGAGTCGCCAGGTCGACCCTCGCCGTTCAATCCTTGACCGGATGCACTTCGGCCTCGGGCTTGACCTCTCCGATCACGTCGACTCCCGGGGGGGCGTCAAAGTGAAAGCGTGAAGCCGGAAATTCAGGATTGCGCTTCCATTCGGAAAACTGGATTTCTGTACGATTCCCCAACGCATCCTTGAACTGCATGCGTTGCAGGCTTGAACCGTCTGCCCCCAGCCCCAGGCCGAGGTCGGCGTATTCGAAGTCGGGCTCCTTGGCTCGCGATTTGAGGCGCAGCCAACTCAATCCGTCGTGATCGCCCTGCTCGCTCGCGCTGAATTCATGATCGAGCTGGCCGAGGTCGGTCAGTACCGTCAGCGGCGAATGCGATTCTTCCACCCCCTGATTGCGAACGGTGACCTGTTCCAGATCCGGATCGTAGATCCATACGTGCATGCCGTCGGCGACGATCTGTTGTTGATAAGGTGCAGTCACGTCCCAGCGGAATTGACGTGGCGTCTGCAGCGCCAAGGTTCCACGGGTCTGCTTGCCTGGCTTGTCGTTGGCATCAAATGTGTTTTGTACGAAAGCTCCCGACAGGCCGCGCAACCCTTTGGCGAACGTATCGAGGCGCGTACGAGCGCTGTCAGCGGCAGCGTGGCTTTGCAGAGCCAACAAGGCAGTGATCACAACGACAAGACGAATCATGACAACTCCATGGCGATCAGCACCCATTAACGCGAATGGTGCGATCGAATGCAATGCGCAGAGCGGCGTTCGTTGCCGTCCGCTCAGCTTGTGATGCCGAAAGCTGTGGCCGGCGCTGTGATGCGCGATCGCAGTTCCGCAATCAATGACGCAGGCTCGTCCACGCTGAAATAGACCGTGCCGGCGCGCACCGACGTTCCCACCGGTCTCGGCAGCGCCTGTTCTTCACGAAGATGCAAACAGACGTTGGGCCGATTACCCGCGCCGAGGCGGAGCGCGCCAACCTCTCGCCGGGCGACCTCAGCGTGTTGATGCACGACGGCAGCGATGCAGCTCAGATCGATCGACACATCGGTAGCCAATCCATTGCGCAGGCAAAGGCGATGCGCCTCAAGCGAGATCGGGCGACGATGAATTGCACGGTAATGCGCAACGCAACCGCAGGTGGCATATGCAGTCAGGGCCGTCAGTATCCATGCTGCGAGCGGACTCCATAGCATCAACAACAGATGATCGATTGGCAAACTGACCAGCATCAGCGCGATGATTCCAAGTTGGTCCGACGCGTTCGCATCCTTGCGGTGATAGCTGTAGTGATGCGTGCCAGCAAAGTGCCAGCGCCAGCCCGATGGGGCCAACAAGTGCAGCCACATCCGCGCCTCCCACTGTATGAAGGGCACGAATGGTTGCTTACCAAAATGCGCTGCCATTCGACCGAGTAGCAGGGTCTCCGGATTATCGGAACGCCCCAGACGCGGCAGCACGCGCAGCAGGCTGATTATCAAAGCGAGTTCGAACGCGAGCACCACTGAAGCCGCAATCCAGCGCAGGCTGGTGGCATTTTGCAGAAATGGCTCATCGGGCATCAACCATGCCCCGATCCAGATCCCCCATGCGCACAAAGCTGCCGCTCCGACCCAGGCAGTGCGCCCGGCGCGTCGATTGATCCAGCAGTAGACCAGCGGCACCGTCAGCAACAGGTCACCGAACACATAGGCAAGAAGTGCAAAAGACAAACCTACGCGCCTTGCGTATCGTGGATCAGGTACGTGCAGGGATGATGAGGACATGTGTGGGTGACGACGAAATGGTTGGGCTGGCCACTAATCCATCCCAGGCGGAGGCGGCGCGAGCACAGTACGGTTGCCGTTGTGTTCCGGCGCGCTGACGATGCCTTGCTGTTCCATGAGCTCCACCAGTCGTGCGGCACGGTTGTAGCCGATTTTCAGGCGACGCTGCACGCCGGACACCGACGCGCGGCGCGATTCGGTGACGATCCTCACCGCCTGGTCGTACAGCGCGTCGTAGTCCGCATTGCCTTCCGAAATCTCTTCGGGCAATCCGTTTTCGCCGACGACCTTGCCGTCCGACAGCGTCTGCGTTTCATCGAGCACACCTTCGATGTACTCGGGGCGTCCCTGTGCACGCAACCACTCGACCACTTTGTGCACCTCGTGGTCATCAACGAACGCACCATGCACGCGGTCCGGCGTCGCCGTGCCCGGCGGCAGATAGAGCATGTCGCCATGCCCGAGCAACGTCTCTGCACCGGATTGGTCGAGAATCGTGCGCGAGTCGATCTTCGACGACACCTGAAATGCAATCCGGGTCGGAATATTCGCCTTGATCAGGCCAGTGATCACATCGACCGATGGACGCTGCGTGGCCAGGATCAGATGCACACCGGCCGCGCGTGCCTTCTGTGCCAGACGTGCGATCAATTCTTCCACTTTTTTGCCGACAATCATCATCATGTCGGCAAATTCGTCGATGATCACGACGATGTATGGCAACGGTTCCAGTGGTTGCGCGCGGACATCCGGTTGCGACGCATCCGGCCGGAACAAGGGATCCAGCAACGGAGAGCCGGCATCATCGGCTTCCTTGACCTTCTTGTTGAAGCCACCGAGGTTGCGCACGCCGACGGCCGACATCAGCTTGTAACGGCGCTCCATTTCGGCCACGCACCAGCGCAAGGCGTTGGCTGCCTCTTTCATGTCGGTGACGACCGGCGCGAGCAAATGCGGAATGCCCTGGTAGACGGACAGTTCCAGCATCTTCGGATCGATCATGATCATCCGCACTTCGCGCGCGCTGGCCTTGTACAGCAGGCTCAGCACCATTGCATTGAGCGCGACCGATTTGCCCGACCCGGTCGTACCGGCGACCAGCAGATGCGGCATCTTGCCCAGGTCCACCACGGTGGGCCGCCCACCAATGTCTTTGCCGAGCGCCAGCGCGAGCGGTGATTTGATCGAATCGTATTTGTCGGAGCGGAGGATTTCCGACAAATAAACGATTTCACGACTGGAATTGGGTATTTCCAGACCGATCACATTCTTGCCGGGAATCACATCGACCACGCGCACGCTGACGACGGAAAGGCCGCGCGCAATGTCCTTGTCCAGATTGCTGATCTGGCTGCCACGCACGCCAGCGGCGGGTTCCATTTCAAAACGCGTGACCACAGGTCCCGGAAACACACCGACGACTTGCGCATCGATGCGAAAATCCTTGAGTTTGAGCTCCACCTGGCGAGACAGCGCTTCCAGCGTTTCTTCGGAATACCCCTTGGCTTGCTGCTTGGGGTCGTCGAGCAACGACAGCGGCGGCAGTTCGCCGTCGACCGCGGCACCGACAAACAACGGAATCTGCTGCTCGCGTTCGGCCCGCTCGCTCTTTTCGATCGGTGCCAACAAGGGTTCTATCTTGATCGGCTCGCGTTTGGACTGGCGCACCGTTTCGACCTTGCGCACCACTTCGCGCTCGACACGCGCGGCGCGGGCGACCCGAATCTCGTCTGCTTTCTTCATGCTGCCGCCCAACCAGGCAATGCTGGCGAGCAGGCCACGGCCGATGGCATCCATTAGGCGGAACCAGGAGAGACCGGTAGCCAGGGTGATAGCGACCAGGAACAACGCCAGGAGAAACAGTGTCGCGCCAAGAAAGCCAAAGCTCTTGATCAGCAACCCGCCGACGAGTTGCCCCAGTATCCCGCCGGCCTTTGCCGGCAAGTTGCTTGGTCCAGTGAAATGCAGATTCGCAAGACCGGTTCCGCTGACAAAGAACGCGACGAAGCCAGTCAGGCGCAGGGTCGGTTCCAGTGAGGAACGGGGCACACTTTCGCCCGGGCGAAGAATCCCGGCGCCGAGCGCCAGCAACAGCAGTGGAAACGCGTAGGCCAGTCCGCCGAAGAAATAGAAGCCAAGATCAGCGATCCAGGCGCCGACGGATCCGCCGAAATTGTGGATCCTGTCCGGTTGGCCGGCATGCGACCAGCCGGGGTCCTGCGGGTTGTAGCTCAACAGGCAGGCGAGCAGATAGACAACCAGCGGCAGCAGCAACAGAAACGCGACCTCGCGCAGACGCTTTTGCATCTGATCGGATACTGCGCTGGCCTGGACCTGTCTTGAGTTGCGCGCCACCAGGAGATTATACCTTAGGAATTATTCGTAAGCGATTGTTTTTAAAACTTCTACCGAGGGCAGTGTAGCGCACTCGCTTACTCTGAACTGAAACTCGCCGTGCGCACGCGCGCACGGCGATAGGACATCGAACGCTTAGGCGGAGCCCTTCAGGGCCGGATGCACAATCTGCCCGCCGTCCACATTGATCCCGCGACGCAACGGCTCGTATTCGCGCCACTGCGGTCCGGCAGCCATGCGTTGCACGTAGGGCAGGATGGCGGCGGAGATCGCCTGCGACGAGGTCTGTGGCACCGCGCCAGGCATGTTGGTGACGGCAAAATGAGTGACACCATCCACGAGATAGGTCGGATCCGCCCAGGTGGTCGGCTTTGCGGTTTCGAAACAACCGCCCTGATCGATCGAGATATCGACCAGCACGCTGCCCGGCTCCATCGACTTGACCATCTCGCGCGTGACGACGTGCGGCGCCTTTGCGCTGGGAATCAGAACCGCGCCAACCACGAGATCGGCTGTGGCGACTTCGCGCGCCACATATTCTTCATAGGGATACAACGCAGTCACGTTGGTGCCCAGCGCCATCATCTGCGCGAGACGATCCGGACGCTTGTCGAATACCACCACGTTGGCACCGCCGGCTGCCGCCAACGACGCCGAGTTGCCACCCGCCGCGCCGGCGCCGAGTACCACAACCTTGCCGCGTTCGGTCGACGGAAGGCCGCCGAGCAACTTGCCTTTGCCGCCCATGGGTTGGTGCAGCAGATGCGTGCCCACCTGGATCGCAATGCGCCCGGCAATGATCGACATCGGTGAGAGCAGCGGCAGCGAACCGTCGGCTTCCTCGACCGATTCGAACGCAACGCCAGTCAGGCCGATGTCGAGCAGGCGCTTGGTCAGCACGGGCTCGGGTGCAAGATGTAGATAACAGAACAATTGGTGATGCTTCTTCAAGCGCTCCAGATCGCCCTTGATCGGTTCCTTGACCTTGACGATCAGTTCGCCCACGTCGTACAGCGCGTCGGCATCCGCCGCGATCTTCACGCCGACCCGGACGAAATCAGCATCGGTGAATCCGCTCTTGTTGCCGGCACCGGATTGCACATAAACCTCATGACCGCGCTTGACCAAGTCCGCACAAGCGGCCGGCACCAGCGCGACGCGCCCTTCCAGGGTCTTGGTTTCCGACGGAACACCGATACGCATCTGACTTTCCTCAAAAAGTAATGGAAGCTCATTCGCGCCGGCACCGGCGCGACCAACCCAAATCGCGACGCCCTCCCGAGCTTCGCCCCGCACCTGCAACGAGCACCGCACATCGATTGCTCTTGAATCGGTGTGCGATTCTCCCCATTCTCCCGGTCTCTTCGCGACGCGGTCCTGATCTACTGCACGACCGCGCAAGCGATGCGAGATCCACGCACGACGCGGGCGGCGCATTGGCGCCGGCCCGCTCGACTTCGACAAAAACTATGCCGCAGAAAGCGGCGAGGGATTATACATGAGCACTGTCAGGCACAGTCGGCTGTTGATTCTTGGTTCGGGCCCTGCGGGCTACACAGCCGCCGTCTACGCCGCGCGCGCCAACCTGAAACCGCTGCTGATCACGGGGCTGCAGCAGGGCGGTCAGCTCATGACCACCACCGACGTCGACAATTGGCCCGGCGACGTCGAGGGATTGCAGGGCCCTGCCCTGATGGAGCGCATGCAAAAACATGCTGAACGCTTCGACACGGAAGTCGTGTTCGACCACGTGCACACGGTCGACCTCGCGCAACGTCCGTTCCAACTCCAAGGCGACAACGGCAGCTATACCGCCGATGCCTTGATCATTGCCACCGGCGCGACTGCGAAGTATCTCGGCATCGACTCGGAACAGCGCTACAAAGGTCAGGGCGTGTCGGCCTGCGCAACCTGCGACGGATTTTTCTTCCGTGACCAGGACGTCGCGGTCATCGGCGGAGGAAATACGGCTGTCGAAGAAGCCCTGTACCTCGCGAATATCGCGCGCAAGGTCACCGTCGTGCATCGGCGCGACAAATTCCGCGCGGAAAAAATCCTGCAGGACAAACTGTTCGCCAAGGAAAAAACTGGTAAAGTAGAAATTGTCTGGAATCACGGTGTCGACGAAGTGCTGGGTGACGCGACCGGCGTGAATGGCGTGCGGGTTCGCGGCACGCAATCTGACCAGACGCGTGATATCGCGATCAATGGCCTGTTCATCGCGATCGGGCACACGCCGAATACCGCCCTGTTCGAAGGCCAGCTCGACATGAACAACGGCTACATCAAGATTCGTACCGGCCTGGACGGCGGCGCCACAGCCACCAGCGTACCGGGGGTCTTCGCAGCTGGCGACGTGGCCGATCAAGTCTATCGTCAGGCGGTCACTTCCGCGGGGTTTGGCTGCATGGCCGCACTCGATGCGGAAAAATACCTCGACAAGTCCGGTCACTGAGCGCATCGACACCGGCACGCGTCTTGCCATGCACACGCGCTTTCACAGTCGCCTCGACGCGATCGATCCGGCGGCATGGAACGCGTTGTTGCCGGATGACAATCCCTTTGTCGACCACACGTTCCTGGCCGGGCTGGAACAACACGGATGCCTGCGCCAGGAGCTGGGCTGGCAGGCGCATCACCTGGGACTGTACGAGGGGGACGCGCTGATTGGTGCGGCCCCGCTCTATCTCAAGGGAAATTCCCATGGCGAGTTCGTGTTTGACTGGTCCTGGGCGAACGCCTATGCACAGCACGGTCTTGCTTACTATCCGAAGCTGCTCTGCGCAGTACCGTACTCGCCGGTAAACGGACCACGCCTGCTGGTCGGCACGGGGGAGCGAGCCTCTGCCTTGCGCCAGGCGCTGCTCAGCGCAATCGCGCAGGAAACCCGGCGACTCGGGTTGTCGTCGGCACACATGAATTTTGCAAGCGGCAACGATGACGAATCGGCCATCGGAACGGATTGGCTTGCGCGGCATGACTGGCAGTTCCATTGGGAAAATCGCAACTATTCCAGCTTTTCTGACTTTCTCGTAACCCTCAAGGCCAAGAAGCGCAAGAATCTGCGCCAGGAGCGCCAGAGCGTTCTTGACGCCGGGGTCGTTTGCGAATGGCGCGACGGCCGCTCACTGACGGACGACGATTGGGGTTTCGTGCACCAATGTTATCTGGGAACGTTTGAAGAAAAGGGAAACCATCCGGCCCTGACGCGTTCGTTTTTTCAGCATTTGGCAGGCTGCATGCCAAATCGCATCCTGGCAGTCATTGCGCGACGCGAACACCATCCGGTCGCTGCGGCTCTGTTCTTGCGCAGTACATCCACCTTGTATGGCCGCTACTGGGGTGCGATCGAGCATGTTCCTGGCTTGCATTTCGAAGCCTGCTACTACCAGGGCATCGACTATTGCATACGCCATGGGTTGGCGCGTTTCGAGCCCGGCGCACAGGGCGAGCACAAACTCGCGCGAGGTTTCCTGCCGACCAGAACGCATTCCCGCCACTATCTGGTTGACCCGCGCTTCCGCCAGGCCATTGCGCACGCTTTGCGCGAAGAGTCAGCGGCGTTGGCCGAGTATGCTGAAGAACTCGTGCAGCATGATCCCTATGCCGGGCCAGCACAGCCCGTTTGAAGAATTGCTCACAATGATACGAATCCCCATTCTGCGGCGCGCCAGCACAGATCCGTTTCCACCCTTGGCATCGGCACTCGATCAACCCAATGGATTGCTGGCCGCCGGGGGGGATCTCGCGCCGTCTCGTCTGCTCGATGCCTATCGACAAGGTATTTTTCCCTGGTATTCGGATGGCCAGCCGATTCTGTGGTGGTCGCCGGACCCCCGCATGGTATTTCGCACTCGCCAGATGCACGTGCCGCGGCGGCTCGCGCGATGGCTGCGCCGTTGTCCATGGCAGCTGAGGGCCGACACTGACTTCCGTGGCGTCATGGGTGCGTGTGCAGAGCCCCGCCTCCATCAGGACGGCACCTGGATCACGGCGGAGATGACCGAGGCTTTCCTTCAATTGCACGCGCTGGGTCATGCGCATTCGATCGAAGTGATCGCCGACGGCGAATTGATCGGTGGCATCTACGGATTGGCGATAGGCCGGATGTTTTTCGGCGAATCGATGTTCAGCCGCGTCGACCATGCATCCAAAGTCGCCCTGCTCGGTCTGACCCAGCTGATGGTGCAGTGGGATTGGCCGTTGCTCGACGCACAGGTCAGTTCCGCGCACCTTGAGACCTTGGGCGGTGTCGAGATGCCGCGCACGGAATTTGCCCGTGAACTCGCGATACTGGTCGCACGCCCCGGAAAATCGGGGTCCTGGCGCGATGTCGTCCTACTGCCACAGCCCTGCGAACTGGTATAAGTCGCGGTCGCAGTCAGGCGGTGGTCGGGTTTTGCTTCCCGATGGACGCTCAACGTGGCAGAATCGCGCGCCGCTTTTACTGCGGCGGCGCTCAAGACGAAGGGAAAATGTCCAAAGACGATGTCATCGAGATGGAAGGCACGGTACTTGAAACCCTGCCTAACACCATGTTCCGCGTGAAGCTGGAAAACGGCCACGTGGTTACCGCCCATATTTCAGGCCGCATGCGCAAGAATTACATTCGTATTCTGACCGGCGACAAGGTCAAATGCGAAATGACGCCTTACGACCTGACCAAGGGTCGTATCACCTACCGCATGAAATAGGTACACCTGAATGCCGCGACATCTGCTGCTACGCGTGTTCGCGAGTTCGCTGGTCCTGCTGGCCGCGCAGACTGCCCAGGCTGAAAAGAAAATCTATAAATGGAAAGATGCGGCCGGCGTCGTGCATTTCAGCGCGTCACCGCCGCCTGTGGGCGTCCAGGGTGCAACCGAAGTGAATGTCGCAGGGAAGGCAGCGCCGAACGATCCTGCCGTCGACCCTGCGAAGGCGGCAGCGGCGACTGAACTGGGTAAGACAGACCCCAGCAAACCTCCGGCCGACCCCAAAGAAGCGCCCCCGCCCCCGCCAAAGACGGCAGAGCAACTCGAACAGGCACGCATTGAGGAAGCGGCACTACAGAAGGCCGAAGAGTGCCGCGTCAAACGCGAATCGCTGGTTGCCGCAAATCGCCGTATGCATGGCGAGAGCAACGAGATCCTCACTCCGCAGGAACGCATCGATCTGCCGAAGCTGACACAGCGGCTTGAAAACGAGATTCGCGCAAACTGCGCACAATGACTGGCGATTGATCTGGCGCAATCAGACGACCTCAGTCTGCGAGACTGAGGTTGCCCGTCGCCACAATATCGGTGAGATCCACGCGGCCCGCCAAGCAGCAGGTTGGTGTTTTCAAACCACCGCAGGCAGCCGTTCTTCGGACTCCATGCACACATCGAGCTTGTCGCCCGAGACACTCAGAGAGACCTTGCCGCCTTCCACCAGCTTGCCGAACAGCAGTTCGTCGGCGAGCGGACGTTTGACATGATCCTGGATCACGCGCGCCATCGGTCGCGCACCCATTTGCGGATCGAAGCCGTGTTCGGCCAGCCAGCGTCGCGCGTCCTGATCCACATGCAGGGACACATGCTTTTCCTGCAGTTGTGCCTCAAGCTCGATAAGGAACTTGTCCACAACTCTCAGGATGTGCTCAAGGTCGAGTCCGCCGAACTGAATGATCGCATCGAGACGATTGCGGAACTCCGGTGAGAACGTGCGACGAATCGCTTCCATCGCGTCCGTCGCGTGGTTCTGCGAAACGAACCCAATCGTGCGCCGAGCCGCTTGAGCGGCACCCGCATTGGTCGTCATCACCACGATGACGTTCTTGAAATTCGCTTCGCGACCGTTCGTGTCGGTCAGCGTGCCCCGATCCATCACTTGCAGCAGGATGTTGAAAACGTCGGGATGCGCTTTCTCGATTTCGTCCAGTAGCAGCACGCAATGCGGATGCTTGACGATCTGCTCGGTCAGCAGGCCGCCCTGATCGAAGCCGACGTAACCCGGAGGCGCACCGACAAGGCGCGACACCGAATGCGCTTCCATGTATTCGGACATGTCAAAACGTATGAGCTCGATGCCCAACTGCATCGCCAACTGACGCGTAACTTCGGTCTTGCCCACACCGGTCGGACCGGCCAGCAGGAATGCTCCGATCGGCTTGAGCGGATTGCCCAGACCCGAACGTGCCATCTTGATGGCGCTGGCGAGTGAATCGATCGCCGGATCCTGCCCGAACACGACCATCTTGAGGTTGCGATCGAGGTTGCGCAGGACATCACGATCCGACGCCGACACCTGCTTTGGCGGTATGCGCGCCATGCGGGCAACGATGAATTCGATCTCCGGCACGTCAACGACCGTCTTGCGCAGGTCGTCCGGCATCAGCCGTTGCCGCGCACCGGCCTCGTCGATCACATCAATGGCCTTGTCCGGCAAAAGTCGGTCGGCAATATGCTTGACCGACAGATCCACCGCCGCCTTCAGCGCATCGTTGGTATATTCCACATTGTGGTGTTCTTCAAAACGCGAACGCAGCCCCTTGAGGATTTCGATGCTGTCGGCGATCGACGGTTCGACGACATCGATCTTCTGGAAGCGCCGCGCGAGCGCACGGTCTTTCTCGAACACCGCCCGATATTCCTGGTAGGTGGTCGAGCCGATGCAGCGGATCTCGCCGGAAGCGAGCATTGGCTTGATGAGGTTCGATGCGTCCATGGTTCCGCCAGAGGCCGAACCCGCACCAATGATGGTGTGGATCTCGTCAATGAAGAGCACTGCGTGCGGCTCTTTCTTGAGCTGCGCAATGACAGCCTTCAGGCGCTTTTCGAAGTCGCCACGGTACTTGGTCCCGGCAACGAGCGAACCGAGATCCAGGGCATAGATCGTCGCATCCTTCAACACCGCGGGCACATCATTCTCGACGATGCGCTTGGCCAGGCCTTCCGCCAGCGCGGTCTTGCCCACGCCGGCTTCGCCGACATAGAGCGGGTTGTTCTTGCGCCGGCGGCACAGCACCTGGATCGTGCGCTCAACCTCTTCGGCGCGACCGATCAACGGGTCGATCTTGCCGGCCCGCGCGAGTTCATTGAGGTTGGAGGCGAATTCGGTTAGCGGATTGCCCTTCGGCTCGCCGCCCTCTTCCGCTTCGCGCTCCCCGCCACCAACGCCTGGCTGCTGCTGCGGCTCGTGACCGATTTTGGCAATACCGTGCGAAATATAATTGACCACATCCAGCCGGGTGATTTCCTGCTGGTTGAGGAAATAGACGGCGTGCGAGTCCTTCTCGCCGAAGATCGCCACCAGCACATTGGCGCCAGTGACTTCTTTTCGGCCTGACGACTGCACGTGATAGACAGCGCGCTGCAATACGCGCTGGAAGCCCAAGGTCGGCTGGGTATCACGCTCATCGTTGGGCGGCAGGACTGGAACGGTTTCGGCGATGATTGCCTTGAGTTCCTTGCCGATCTTGCCAATGTCGGCGCCGCAGGCGCGCAACACCGCGGCCGCGGAGGGATTCTCCAGCAGCGCGAGTAAAAGATGCTCCACGGTCATGAACTCGTGACGCTGCTCGCGCGCGTCCTTGTAGCACTGGCCGATGGTGAGCTCGAGGTCTTTGCTGAACATGCCTTACCCCTAATCAGGATGTGCGCTTAATGGGGGCCCTTCACGCCTTTTCCATAGTGCACAACAACGGGTGATGATTCGACCGCGAAAACTCATTCACCTGCGTTACCTTGGTTTCTGCCACTTCTCGCGTGAACAGTCCGCAAACACCCCGTCCTCGCAGGTGCACGTGCAGCATGACCTCGTGCGCCTTTTCGTACTGCAGGCCAAAAAAGGCTTGCAGGATATGCACCACAAAATCCATCGGCGTGTAATCGTCGTTCAGCAGCATGACCTGATACATCGGCGGCCGCGTCGCTTCGGGCCGCGCTTCCTCCACAGCCAAGCCGTGGTCACGTTCGTGTTCGTGCTGCGGATCGTTCTTGCCGGACATTTTCAAACCGCATTCCATGTTCGACGCCAGTATAGCGCCGCGACATGGCGGTGAGCCGGCCAACGTTCAAGTGCAAGACCACAATTTCCGTCACGATCGGGCGTTCCTTGTGCTCGTGTAACATAAGCCGGATGACACTCGAATCCCTCGCTGCCCGTGATGATGAGGCAATCTGGCGACCCCATGTGACGGTCGCGACCATCGTGCCGCGTCAGGCACGCTTCCTGATGGTTGAAGAATCGGTACGTGGCGAGTTGCTGCTGAACCAACCGGCCGGACACCTGGAACCGCACGAATCGCTGATCGAGGCGGCACGCCGCGAGACCCTCGAGGAAACCGGCTGGGACGTGGAGCCCGACTCGCTGGTCGGCGTTCACCAATGGGAGAATCCGCAATCAGGCCGCCAATTTGTGCGTTTTACCTTCGCAGCAACGCCGCTGCGGCAGCGTGCACTGCAACCCCTTGACGACGGTATCGAACGCGTCCTGTGGTTATCGCGAGCGGAGCTTGCCCACGCGGCAGCGCGGTTGCGCAGTCCAATGATACTGGCCAGTGTCGATGCGTGGCTGGCGGGTCGTCGATTGCCTCTGGATACCCTCCAGTATCTGACCGGACTTGCCTGAGCCGATGCACACAGGGGCGATCATGCTCGGAGTTTCGGGCGGCGTGGACTCCTCCGTTGCCGGATTGTTGCTGAAACGCGCAGGCCGCAGCGTGTCTGGCATGTTCATGAAAAACTGGGAAGATGATGGCCGGCTCGGCGAATGCGAAGCCGACCGGGATCGTCTTGACGCGCTCAAGGTCTGCGCCAGGCTTGATATTCCGTTTCACACGCGCAATTTCTCCAAACAATACTGGAGTCAGGTTTTCGAACATTTTCTGGCCGAATACCGCGCCGGTCGCACCCCGAATCCCGATGTCCTGTGCAATCGGGAGATCAAATTCCGCACCTTTCTGGATCACGCGCGGCAGCTCGGGGCGGAACGGATCGCGACCGGCCACTACGCCAGAACCGATTGCGTCGACGGGCGTCATCGCCTGCTGCGCGGACTCGATGTGAACAAGGACCAAAGTTACTTTCTGTATGCGCTCGGCCAGGAACAATTGGCCTGCACGGAGTTTCCGATCGGTGACCTGCCGAAGCCGCAGGTGCGCGAGCTCGCCCGTGAAGCAAATCTCGTAACGCACGCCAAGAAGGACTCCACTGGCATCTGCTTCATCGGCGAACGCGATTTTCGCGGGTTTCTTGCCAACTACATACCTGCCCAGACCGGCGACATCCGCACGCCTGACGGGCAATTCATCGGCGATCATCAGGGCGTCATGTACTACACATTGGGTCAACGCCAGGGTCTTGGTATTGGCGGACGTCGCGCGGCCAGTGGCGAGCCCTGGTATGTCGTTGGCAAAGACGTCGCGGCCAACGTGCTGTACGTTGCGCAAGGGAGTGCCAGCGAATGGCTGGATGGCCAGAGCCTCCGGGCAAGCCAGGCAAGCTGGGTGGCCGGCGTCGCGCCGGGTGCGCAGTTCGAGTGCACAGCGCGGGCCCGCTATCGCCAGGACGATCAACGCTGCCGCGTCGATGTCGACGGCGACGACGTTGTGGTGCATTTTGAAACTAAGCAACGCGCACTCACACCAGGACAATCCATCGTTTTCTACCGTGACGAGGAGTGCCTTGGTGGCGCAATCATCGACTGCAGCGACGCGGCTTTTGGCGGATGGACCCGGAGTGTCGGTGGATGAATGAAGTTCGCGTTATCGCGCTTGCCGGCGTATTTCAGTCCGCCGCTCTGGCGCGGAGCATGGCGACCAAAGGAACCCACGATGCAGCGGCGCTCGAATCCTCGATCGCAAGCATCCTGCGCCTGGATGTCGAAACGCCTGCTGAGGTATTTGGGGGTATTCCCGGCGTAAGGTTCGGTCTGGAAACCCTGGTCCGGCAGATCGACGAGCGTGAGCGCGACATGGGAATCACCCAGATTGCCGTAGCGGTGTTGCGCCTGGAGCGCAGCCTGGCGCGTCGCCCAGCGATGCTCGATGCGTTGCGCGAAGCCTTGGCGTCGGTGCAGCGGCAAGTGGATCATCTCGGAATAACGCATACGACCGTGCTGGCTCGGCTTTCCGAAATCTACGCCTCGACCCTGTCGACCCTGCGCCCTCGCGTGGTAGTGCAAGGCAATCCTCTGTATTTGACTCAGCCACCGCAAGTGGAGCGAATCCGCGCCACCTTGCTCGCCGGAATCCGTGCCGCGGTACTCTGGCGCCAAGTCGGCGGAACCCATTGGCGGCTCCTGTTGCGCCGGCGCCAATGCGCCATGCTCGCGCGCGGATTGCTCGCGCGCTGCACTTTTGATGCGGGCTAAGCGGTTCCGCCAAACGCGCGTTTGAGCGATAATGCCGGGATCACTCGGGCAGCCCGGCACGGCATTCGTCCGCGCCGCGTCGCGCCCACAGGCATCGCCGCCGCACGCCAAGGAGATAGCAATGAAAGACTCTTACTCGACCCGCACCTCACTTGAGGTGAACGGCCAGCGCTACACGATTGCCAGCCTTGCCAAGCTCGGCGAGCGCTACGACCTCAAGCGCCTGCCGTTTTCGATGAAGATTCTTCTGGAAAACCTGCTACGTCACGAAGATGGCCTGAACGTCACCGAGAAAGAGATCGACGCCGTCGCCAATTGGGAAGCCGCCAAGGAACCCGACACCGAGATTTCGTTCATGCCGGCGCGCGTGGTGTTGCAGGATTTCACCGGCGTGCCGTGCGTCGTGGATCTGGCGGCGATGCGCGACGCGGTCGTCAAGCTGGGCGGCAATGCTAGCCAGATCAATCCGCAGATCCCCTCCGAGCTGGTCATCGATCATTCGGTACAAGTGGACGTTTTCGGAAAGGCCGAAGCCCTCGATCTCAACGGCAAGATCGAATTCGGGCGCAACATCGAACGCTACAGCTTTCTGCGCTGGGGACAGAATGCGTTCGACAACTTCAAGGTCGTCCCCCCGAACACCGGCATCGTGCATCAAGTCAACCTGGAAAACCTTGCGCGAGTCGTGATGAGCGCGAAGAAGGGCAAGGACACCTGGGCGTTTCCGGATACCGTATTCGGCACCGACTCGCACACGACGATGATCAATGGCATCGGCGTGCTGGGATGGGGCGTGGGTGGCATTGAGGCCGAGGCCGCCATGCTGGGACAGCCCTCGTCAATGCTGATTCCGCAGGTCGTAGGCTTCAAGCTTGACGGCAAGCTGCCGGAAGGCGCCACGGCTACCGATCTGGTCCTGACCGTGACGCAGATGTTGCGCAAGCACGGCGTGGTCGGAAAATTTGTGGAATTTTTCGGTAATGGACTCGACCATCTCGCCCTCGCCGATCGCGCGACGATTGCCAATATGGCTCCGGAATACGGCGCGACATGCGGAATCTTCCCGATCGATTCGGAATCGTTGAACTACCTGCGCCTGTCCGGTCGGGACGAAGCATTGATTGCCCTGGTCGAGGCCTACGCCAAGGTGCAGGGTTTGTGGCGCGAACCGGGTGCGCCGGGCGCGGAATACAGTTCCACCCTGGAACTGAATCTTGCCGACGTGAAGCCATCCCTCGCCGGCCCCAAGCGCCCGCAGGATCGTGTGCTTTTGCAGAATCTGGGCTCCAACTATCGCGAGAATCTGGCCCCGATGGCCGACGCGCGAGCGTCGCGCACCAAAGCCGCAACCCCGGGCAGCGCGACGGTCAACAAAGATGGGACGACGTATGAGCTGAAGGACGGCGCGGTGGTGATCGCGGCGATCACGTCGTGCACGAATACGTCCAATCCGGCCGTGATGCTTGGCGCCGGCCTGCTCGCCCGCAACGCGGTCGCCAAAGGCCTGAAGTCGCAGCCGTGGGTCAAGACATCCCTCGGGCCGGGTTCGTTGGTGGTGACCGACTATCTGAAGAAAGCCGGCCTGCTCAGCGATCTCGAGCAACTTGGCTTTTTCGTGGTCGGTTATGGCTGCACGACCTGCATCGGCAACTCCGGTCCGCTGCCGGACGAAGTGTCGGCTGGCATTGCGGAAGGCGATCTGGTTGCCACATCGGTACTTTCAGGCAATCGCAACTTTGAAGGTCGCGTGCATCCCGAAGTCAAAATGAACTATCTGGCGTCGCCGCCTCTGGTGGTGGCTTATGCGATTGCCGGCACGGTCGATATCGATCTCAGCCGCGATGCGCTCGGCATCGGCAGCGACGGCAATCCGGTGTATTTGAAGGACATCTGGCCGACCAACAAGGAAATCGGCGACTTCATCGCCAAGACAGTCGGGCCGCAGATGTTTACCAAGAACTACGCCGACGTGTTCAAGGGCGACAGCCGCTGGAATCAGATCGCGTCGCCCGAAGGCGAGATCTACAGCTGGGATGGCTCTTCGACCTATATCAAGAACCCTCCGTATTTCGACGGAATGACGATGCAGGTAGGCACTATCGCCGACATCCACGGTGCGCGCTGCCTTGGGCTGTTCGGAGATTCGATCACCACCGACCACATCTCACCTGCCGGAGACATCAAGGATTCATCGCCCGCTGGCGAATTCCTCAAGAAGCGCGGTGTGCAAAAGGTCGACTTCAATTCCTACGGTTCGCGACGCGGCAATGACGACATCATGGTTCGCGGCACCTTTGCGAACATCCGGATCAAGAACCTGATGCTCGGTGGTGAGGAAGGTGGCAACACCTACCATTATCCCAATTCCGACAAAATGTCGATTTACGATGCGGCGATGCGCTACAAGGTCGAGGGCGTGCCGTTGGTGGTAATTGCCGGCAAGGAATATGGGACGGGCTCGTCCCGCGACTGGGCAGCGAAAGGCACCATGCTGCTCGGCGTGAAAGCCGTGATCGCGGAAAGCTTCGAGCGCATCCATCGGTCCAATCTGGTCGGCATGGGTGTGCTACCCCTGCAGTTCCGCGAGGGCGAAAACGCGCAGACGATCGGCTTGAAGGGTGACGAAGTATTCGAGATCGCCGGTCTGCACGATGGTGCGGCACGCGAAGTCGAGGTGGTCGCGACCAACGCTGCAGGCAGCAAGCGATTCACCGTGAAGGTCTTGTTGTTGACGCCAAAGGAAGTCGAGTATTTCCGTCATGGCGGCATTCTCCCTTATGTGCTGCGTCAACTGGCCTCGCAGCCGCAGGCCGCCTGAGGACCAGCGTTTCCGCCATCGAACCCATCGTGGGCGCCCTTCGGGTCGCCCACGATGGTCATGTACCCGGTGTGGCGGTCAGTACAGCCAAAGGGTGATCCCATTAGGTACAGGATTACGAATTCAGGGCGCCTCCCACTGCGCACTGATGCAGTGCCACTCGTCCTGTTCGCGTTTCCAGCCGCTACGAATGCGGTAGATGGCTCCCCTTTCGGGCAGCCAGCTGGCGCCGCCAGTCAAGGTCGCACTGAAGTCCGCGGTTGCGCGCTCACCGCGCAGCTCGACGGCTATGGGCCCGATCACTACGCCGATTCGCTCGTTGCGCAAGATCTGCGCGCGCAGCAGATTGTGTAATTGTTGACTTTCGATATTGCCCTGATTGCCGCTGAAGTCGGTCGCAACATGGCGCATGAACTCGCGAGGGTCACGTTGCTCAACCGAGATTTGCATCGCCGCGATCGCGGCACGCACCTGTGCTTCGTCGGGTGCCTTCGCGCATCCGACGCCGAATAAAGTGGCGGCAAGAGCGAACATCCAGCGCAATTTCATGGAGGGTCCGTCAGCCAAAGCGATGTGGCATTGGCGCATAGTCCGATTCTCGCTGCAATGCGGCTTGCCGGTTTTTCGCGCGCTGTGCTCCAATCGGGCGAATGCGTCGCCGACCAGCGGCGATACCGCCACTTTGCCGACCACAGGTCTTCGACACGATGAGCATTCCCCGTCCCTGGCTCGCGAGCTATCCACCCGGTATTCCGGCAGAGATCGATCTCAGCGAGTACAGCTCGGTAGTCGCGGTTCTTGAAAGTGCCTGCGAGCGGTTTCGTCACCGGCCAGCGTTCGGCAATCTCGGCAAGGTGCTCAGCTACGACGAGGTCGATCGGCTGAGCGGGCAATTTGCCGCTTTTTTACTCGATCTCGGTTTGAAGAAAGGCGACCGTGTAGCCCTGATGATGCCCAACGTGTTGCAGTATCCGATCGCAATTTTCGGAGTGCTGCGCGCAGGCATGACCGTGGTCAATACCAATCCGATGTACACCGGCCGCGAACTCAAGCACCAGCTCACCGACGCCGGAGTGGCCGCGATCGTCGTGTTGGACAATTTCGCGTCGGTGCTGGCGGAGATCGTTGCCGAGACTCCCTGCAAGCACGTCATCACCACGGGTATTGGCGATCTGTTGAGCTTCCCGAAATCGCTGATCACCAATTTCGTCATCAAGTATGTCAAGAAGATGGTGCCGCCCTTCCGCATCGAAGGCACGATCCGTTTTCGCGATGCCCTCGCTCGCGGCGCTCGCCTGACCCCGCCCAAAGTCGCGCTGACGCACGATGACATCGCATTCCTGCAGTACACCGGTGGCACCACCGGCGTCGCCAAGGGAGCGATGCTGACCCACGGCAACCTGGTCGCGAACATGCAGCAGTCTTCCGCATGGATCGGCGTCAACGTTCATTGGGGCGAGGAGATCATCGTCACTGCCCTGCCGCTCTACCACATCTTCGCACTGACCGCGAACTGCCTCGTCTTCATGAAATTTGGTGGCATGAACCACTTGATCACCAACCCGCGCGATATGCCGGGCTTCGTCAAGACACTATCGGAAATACCGTTCACTGCGCTGACCGGTGTCAACACGCTGTTCAATGGCCTGCTGAATACGCCGGGGTTCGAAAAAATCAATTTTTCCACTCTGCGCCTGACTCTCGGCGGCGGCATGGCCGTGCAACGAGCCGTCGCCGAGCGCTGGAAAAAGGTCACCGGCGTCACCTTGTCGGAAGCTTACGGGTTGACCGAGACCTCGCCCGCCGCCTGCATCAATCCGCTCGACCTGCCCGAATACAACGGATCGATCGGCCTGCCGATTTCATCGACCGACGTATCTATCCAGGACGACAACGGCACCCAGCTCGGAATCGGTGAGATCGGTGAACTCTGCGTGCGCGGACCGCAGGTGATGAAGGGCTACTGGCAGCGAGCGGAAGAAACCGCGAAGGTGCTGACTCCCGAGGGTTGGCTGCACACCGGCGACATCGCAAAAATGGATACACAGGGATATGTGTATATCGTAGACCGCAAGAAGGACATGATTCTCGTCTCAGGTTTCAACGTCTATCCGAACGAAATCGAAGACGTCGTCGCTACCCATCCCGGAGTGCTAGAAGTCGCCGCAATCGGAGTGCCCGATGAGAAATCCGGGGAAGCAGTGAAGATCGTGGTCGTGAAGAAGGACCCGAAGCTCACCGCCGAAGACCTGCGCGCACATTGCAAACTCAACCTGACCGGTTACAAGCTGCCGCGCTATATCGAGTTCCGCGACTCGCTGCCAAAAAGCAATGTCGGCAAGATCCTTCGCCGCGAACTGCGCGATCCACCACCTCCCGCCGCATAGCAAAGGATGGCTGTCACCGCGCGGGCTTGAGCGAACGCGCGGTGCGTGGGGCTCAGCGATAGGCTTCCAAGGTATCGGCGTAACCGCCGAGCAAATCCCACAAAGGTTTTTCCTTGTCTTCCGGAATTCGCGCGTAGGCGAAACCCACGTGGTCGTCGGTGACGCGTGCGACGGTCGCTTCCAGATGAATATTGAGCTCGTCGCCGATCATCATGTCGAGGACGAACGTGTCGCCCGCCCGGCCACGCCAGTCGTCAGGCCGGCGCACCATCACGCCCGTGGCGGAAATATCCTCGAGTTCACTGGACCACGCATCGGCGCCATGCATCATCAGCACGGCCGAGCGGATCTTCATGCGGGCGGGTCGCATTCCGGCCCGCTTCTTGTGTTCTGTCATGAGCAGCATCCTGCAACCCCCTGTGGGTCTGGGCCTGTTGTAGCCAAGCAGCCAACCAAAATCAAATTTGTTTCAATCACAATTCGTGCCAAGGCATTGGTTTTCGCCAACGCTACGCTTCAGCGCGTCGGACGTGATTTCAGCGTGACGCCGCGTACAAGACTGCCACCGCCGAAGCGTCGATTGATCGCATCGGCCAAAGCGTCCTTGGGTTTGGCCACGGTACTGCCGAACATGTCTTCCTGTGGCACATTGCCAAATCCGCTCAACCCTACCCCAAGCAAACGCAAACGCGGTTTTGGTTCTCCCTGCCACCAAATCTCCAGCAGGCCGCGAGCGGCCACGTAGACGCTATCCGTCGCGGCACTCGGCGCGGCGAGTCGAATCTGGCGCGTGTGTGTTTCGAACGGAGGCTTGCGCAGTTTTACCGTTACGGTGCGTCCCAGCAACCCCTGGGACCGTGTTCGTTCGCCAACGCGCTCCGACAAGCGCGCCAGCCAGGTGACTGCCTGCTCCAGCGTATCAAGGTCAGAGTCGAACGTGGTTTCGGCGCTGATCGACTTTTCCTGCATGTCGCCCTGCACGGGACGGTCATCGATTCCCGCGGCCAGTCGTTGCAAGGTCGCCGCGTGATTCCCCAGCGTCTTGGTGAGGCGTTGCGCATCCGCTCGTCTCAGCTCGCCGATCGTGCGTATGCCGATCCGCTGCAAGTTGGTTTCCGCTACTTTTCCCACCGTCCACAAACGCGCAACCGGCAATGGATCGAGCGTCGCCTGAACCTGGTCGGGCTTCAGCCATAATAACCCGTCCGGTTTGGACAGCTCGCTGGCGAGTTTCGCGAGCAATTTGTTGTGGGCGAGGCCGACCGATGCGATCAAACCGGTCCGTTCGTAGATGCGTCGTTTGAGCTGTTGACCGATCGCCGCCAAATCGTTGCCAAACAGACGCAGGCTGCGAGTCACGTCGAGAAAGGCTTCGTCCAGCGAAAGACCCTCGATCTCGGGCGTTACTTCGCCGAACGCATCGAAGACGCGCTCGGACACTTCTCGGTAGCGTTGCATACGCACCGGGACGAAGATCGCTTCGGGGCAGAGACGTTGCGCAGTCACGGTCGGCATGGCCGATCGCACACCGAACGGTCGCGCTTCGTAGCTGCAGGTGGAAACGACGCTGCGCGGACCGAGTTGTCCCACGACAACGGGCTTGCCACGCAACTCGGGGTTGTCGAGCTGTTCAATCGCCGCATAGAAGGCGTCCATGTCGACATGAATGATGGCTCGCGGCGAGGTCATGGCGGTATTTTGCCATCAGCGCTTGACGGGAGCGCGCACAATTCGCAGTCTGTCGTGATGACATTGCGCATTTCGATACATCCGGACAATCCGCAGGCTCGCCTGATCGCGCAGGCCGTGGCGATTCTCGATCGCGGCGGTTTGATCGCCTACCCGACCGATTCGGGCTACGCGTTCGGTTGGCGGATTGCCTCTCAGTCTGCACAAGAACGTGTCGCACGCATCAGGGGACTGGACAGCAGGCACAATTTCACCTTAGTCTGTCGCCACTTGAGTGAGATCGGCGCCTACGCACGCATGCACGACGCGGCGTTCCGGTTGATCCGTTCACTGACTCCCGGCCCCTACACTTTCCTGTTACCTGCTGCTGCCGCATTGCCACGGCATCTCAAGCAGACCAAGAAGCGTTCCGTAGGCGTCCGCATACCAGACCATCGCGTCGCATTGGCGTTGGTTGAAGCATTGGGCGAGCCCTTGTCGAGCTCGAGCCTGATTCTTCCGGGAACGGACATGGCGGGTTGGGAAGTCGACGACCTGTACGAACACGCCGGACATGGCGTCGACCTCTTCATCGATAGCGGATTTTGCGGCAACGAGCCGACAACCGTGATCGATCTGGTGGAGGACGCGCCGAAACTGGTGCGTCAGGGCAAGGGCGAAGTGCCCTTTGCCTGAGACGTGCACGGGGATGGAACAGGCCTGACTGGCCACAGCATGCCGCGGTGAGCGCGGCGAATTGTATAGAGATCCGCGCTTCTCCATGAGCACTGAGCCTGCCGAGCAACTCGCGACCAGCGAGAGCCAAGGCATTTTTCCGCCCGTACCCCAGCAGCAGGAAATGCCGCTGGCGGTAGTCATGGGCCAACCGTACCTGCAGATGCCGCAGGACCTCTACATCCCGCCGGATGCCCTGGAGGTTTTCCTTGAGGCGTTCGAGGGGCCGCTGGACCTGCTGCTGTATTTGATCCGTCGCCAAAACCTCGACATCCTCGATATCCCGATCGCGGAGATCACGCGCCAATACGTGGACTACATCGGTTTGATGCACGAGATGAAACTCGAGCTCGCCGCCGAGTACCTGGTGATGGCCGCGATCCTTGCCGAGATCAAGTCGCGTCTGCTTCTGCCCCGGCCGCCGACCGAGGAAGGCATCGAGGAAGATCCCCGTGCGGAACTGGTGCGGCGCCTGCAGGAATACGAGCGCTTCAAGAAAGCCGCAACCGATATCGACACGCTGCCGCGCCTGGAGCGCGACATTTCGGTCGCTGCCGCGGACGTACCCGAGCGCAATGTGGTCCGCCTGCCGCCACCGGTGGATCTGCGTGACCTGCTTCTTGCGCTCAAAGACGTGTTGCGCCGCGCTGATTTGTCCGGTCACCACGAGATCCATCGCGAGGCACTTTCAGTTCGCAATCGCATGAGCGATGTGCTGAAAACGCTGGGTGATGGAGAATTCCACTTGTTCGAAAGCCTGTTCAACTTCGACGAAGGTCGACGCGGCATTGTCGTGACATTTCTCGCGATGCTGGAACTGGCCAAGGAAACCCTGGTCGAGATCGTGCAAAACGAGTCACTCGGGCCAATCTACGTCAAGTCTCTTGCCACAGCTGTCGAAGCCGAGGGCGAGTCCATGCCGGATCCGGAAGCCATTTGATGGAAGCAGAGCAACTCAAACGCGTGCTCGAAGCCGCACTACTGGCGGCCACCTCGCCTCTGACGCCGGCGCAACTGGGCGGCCTGTTCAGTGAGGAAGAAGCGATAACTCACGAGGACATTTCGCGCGCGCTGGAGCAACTTGCACTGGATTGCGAGTCGCGGGGAATTGAACTCAAGGAAGTTGCCTCCGGCTTCCGTTTCCAGATTCGGGAAGATGTGCATGCCTGGGTCGCGCGCCTTTGGTCCGAAAGGCCGAGCAAGTATTCGCGTGCACTGCTGGAGACACTTGCGCTGATCGCCTACCGCCAGCCGATTACCCGGGCCGAAATCGAACAGATTCGTGGAGTGGCCGTTTCCAGTCACATGGTCAAGACGCTGGAAGAGCGCGAATGGATCCGCGTGGTGGGCTATCGCGACGTGCCCGGCAAACCGGCGCTCTTTGGTACCACGCGCAACTTTCTCGACTATTTCAATTTGCGTTCGCTGGATGAACTGCCTGCCCTCGCGGAAATCCGCGACCTGGAGGAATTCGAGCCGCAACTGGATCTCAACCCGGTGGCCGTGCGGCGCACGCTGGAACTGCCACCCGAAGACGAAGAGCCCGTGGAAATCGCCGTCGCTGCCGAGGCAATGGCTGCAGACAATGAATCCCCCACGGCCGACGTCGCGAGCGACGCCAGTGCCGCACCTTCCGCGGTTGAGTCGGATCTGGCGAACGTCGACGAGGCGTTCGTTGACCCAGATGACCTGGAAATCGACGATTCGTCGGCCACGGAAATGTGGGATGACGACGTACCGATCGAAGCATCCAACGATGATTCACCCGAAACCGACCCACCCGATCACACCGAACAACTGGAACAAGAACAACAAGTGGACCTTTCCATCAACGACACCGCCCCCGAACCGCACGACGACGCTGCGGCACCGATCGAATCCGACATCCCCACGACGTCCGACGACGTTCCGGAGCACACCGCATGAACTCGCCCACGCGCAACCTACTCACTTTGAAGCGCGCCTCATCGACGGATGCCACTGCGCCGGCCGTGGAGGAGCGCCTGCATAAGGTGCTCGCCAATGCGGGACTCGGATCGCGGCGGCTGCTGGAGCAGCGGATCCAGACCGGCGAAGTGCAGGTCAACGCTGTCGTCGCGACGCTGGGCATGAGCGTCAAGAGCGGCGACCGGGTGGAACTGGACGGCAAATTGTTCGTGGTGATCCGCGATGAGGCCGAACACGCCCAGGTACTGGTCTACAACAAGCCCGAAGGTGTGGTCACCACGCGCGACGATCCCGAAGGTCGACCGACCGTATTCGAGCAGCTGCCACGCCTGAAAGGTGCGCGCTGGATCGCCGTGGGCCGGCTGGACATCAACACGACGGGACTGTTGCTGCTCACGACCGACGGCAACCTGGCGAATGCGCTTATGCATCCGTCCAGCGATCTGGAGCGTGAGTACATTTGTCGCGTTCACGGCGAAGTTCCCGATGAGGTACTTGAACGTCTGAAAGCCGGCGTCGTGCTCGATGACGGTCCGGCGCACTTCGACGAGATCGGCGTGATCAGCCGTAGCGGAAGTCATTCCTGGTTCCGCGTCGTGATCCGCGAGGGTCGCAACCGCGAGGTTCGACGCCTGTGGGAAGCGCAGGGCTACATGGTCAGCCGACTCAAGCGCGTGCGCTATGCAAATATCGAATTGCCGCGTCCGCTGACCCGCGGAAATTGCCGCGAACTGGACGCGGAGCAGACCAAGGGCCTGCGCACGCTGTGCGGCGCCACCAGCCCCGAACCCACGCTGACGCTGCAACCCGTGATCCATCAGCGACGTGCCCAGCAGGCTCCCGCCAAGGAATTCCGGCCGGCGCCGAAAGCCGCGCAGGCCTGGACCGGCGTGAATCACAACGAAGCCCGAGAACTCACCGCATTCGATCGGATCCGCGACGACGGTCCCGGGCGTCCGGGCGGTCGAGGCCGTGCTCGCCCAACTGGCGGCCGCATGGTGGATGGCAATGTGAACAAATCCGATCGTCCTCGTCGCAGCGGCCCCGCTGGGCCCGGCGGAGCCAGCGCGGGTCGCCGCCGCGGTGCCGCACCGGGTCAGGAAGTTTTTATCCCGCGTACGTGGAACGCGGGTGATGAGGCCAATCGCGGCGCCCCTCCCTCACGTGGAGGCCCAGGTCGCGGACCCGCGGGTGCGGGTCGGGGTGCTCCCGGTCGAGGTGCCCCAGCGCGCGGTGGGCCAGCCCGGCCAGCAGCAGGAAACGACAGTCCGGGAAATCGGGTGTGGAACAACGACCCAGCGGGCGGCGAGCGTCGCGGCAATCGCGCAGCGCCGGGCGAACGCGGCAACCGGGGCCCTGCTGCTCCCGCAGCGGGTGAACGGCAGGGCAATCGCGCCGCGCCGGCAGGATCACCCTGGGGCAATCGCAGCGAACCACGCGGCGATGCCAATGGCAACCGCGGAAACTACGGTGATCGTCCGGCCAGCCGGCCATACACGGAACGCTCCGGCAATCGTTCGCCTGGCGCCGAACGCTCGGGAAATCGCGCCCCGGGTGGCGCTGACCGCAGTGGAAATCGTGGTCCCAGCCCCGGCGGCAATCGTGGTGCTCCGCGCCCCGGTGGTCGACCGCCTGGTGGCGGCAATCGCGGCCCCAAGCGCGGCAGTTGACGGATGCTGAGTCGGAGGATCGAGCGCGGTTCGCGCTCGATCACCGACCCGAGGCGGCAATCACCTGGTCTGCAAGCAAAAAAATGGCGAGGCCCGCGGCCTCGCCATTTTTTTATACTCTTTGCCAAAAAAACGAAACGCTACATATGCGTCTTGTGGAACGCGAAGTAACGATCAATCAAGCTTGAGCGACTTCTTGGTGTTGCCGCGACGCTTGGATTCCTTCGCGGAATACTCGTCCTCGCAGCCGTTCTTCTCGACCATGACGCAGTCCAGATATTCGCTCACTTCGACCAGTGCGGCGCGAATCGCCTTGCCAGCCGGCGTATTTTTTTCCTGCGCCAGACTGCCGCCAAAACCGTTGCGCGACACGCCGACCGCGACGCCGGTGCTTGATGCACGGCCTTCGACAGTGCGCGAGAAATCGATGTCGCCGGTGGTCGCATTCACGACGCGGATATCGACCGCCAAATAGGCTTCGCTCTTCTTGCCACCCAGCGAAATACCCTTGATGCTGAGGCCGCCGCCGGTGGATGCCGCGTTTTCTTCATACGCGGTGACCGTGCCCATGACCAGATAGTCCGCACCGGTCAGCTTGCCGATCTTGGCGCCACTGCCAGAGCGCACGCGGCCGGAAGCGGCCAGGTTCTGCTCTTCGAGTACATTTTCCAATTTGGCACGTTCTACGACGCGGAAAGCACCACTCGAAGCCAGTTCGTTCGACAGCATGCCGGACAGTTCCCAGCCCACGCCGCCACGCCACCAGGCTGCACCGGATTCGTTCTTGAACTCGGCAACGCCGATAGCGATTTTCTCGCCGCCGCGCGCCAGAACCGGACCCGCCATGACTACGCTCGCCAACGCCAGCGCAACTCCCCATACCAACTTCTTCATTGCCCGCTCCTAGAACCACGAAAAATTCGATCTGCCCACGCGTACTGCGCATCGCCTTGCGACGGTGCCTGCATTCTCGCGCTCGGGTCTTCCCGTTGCATCGCTGAAACGATTGTTCCCATTCTAGCGATCTTGCGGCGAACTGCACCAGCAGGATTGCCGGTCTCATATCGGAACGCCACGACGGGTCGAATCCGAACGTCCCGCGTTGCACGTAATCCACCATGACGCAAAGCCGAGCGATTTCAACTCATGCCACAGTTCCTGTTGCGCTGCCTCCTCGTTGCGTTCCCGTGGGTAGCCTGCGCCGCGTCCGGGCCGGTCGACTGGTTCAGATCTGACGTCGAAGCCTTTGCCCGTGCACGCGAGCAGCACCGACCGGTGCTGCTCTACCTCGAGGCCGTCTGGTGTCATTGGTGCCATGTCATGGACCACGAGACCTACGCAGACCCCCTCGTGGCCGAGGAAATTCGCACGCATTACGTGGCGCTGCGCATCGACCAGGATGCGAGGCCCGATCTGGCCAATCGCTACCGCGATTACGGGTGGCCAGCGACGGTGGTATTCGCTGCCGACGGCAGCGAAATCGTCAAGCGCCAGGGGTACCTGCCTAAAGATCGTTTCCTGCGCCTGCTTCACGCCATTGATGCCGACCCGACGCCCGAATCCGATGGTCGCTCCGGTCATGCCGACGCCGCGCCGGCTGGCGAATCCAGTGTGCTGGACAGCAGTACGCGCGCCGAACTGGAACGTCGTTACGCAACCACTTACGACAGAGCGCTGGGTGGCTTGGCGATTGCCCAAAAATTTCTCGATCGCGACAGCGTCGAACTGGCCATGGCCCGGGCAGCGACTGGCAGTGCGAGTGACGCAACACAGGCCCGCCAGACCTTGGACGCTGCGCAGGCGCTGATCGATCCGGTGTGGGGCGGCGTTTATCAATATTCCACGATGGGAGATTGGAAACATCCACACTACGAAAAGCTCGCGACGATCCAGGCCGAATACTTGCGCATCTATGCGCTGGCCTGGTCCGCGTTCCATCGTGACAGCGACCGCGCAGTCGTGACCGCGATACGTCGCTACCTGAATACATTCATGGCAGCTCCCTCCGGTGCATGGCGCGTGAGCCAGGATGCGGATGCGCAACCGGGTGTTCATGCAGCGGACTATTTCGCCCTGGATGATACGGCGCGGCGCACGCGCGGAGTGCCCCGCGTCGACGCCCATCAGTACGCGCAGCAGACCGGGCAGATTGCCGAAGCGCTCGCCACCTGGGCCGAAATGGCAGGCGACGCCAGTGCCGCGCAGCAGGCCCTTCGCAGCGTGACGTGGGCCTTGCGTGAACGCGCCCTTCCCGGCGGTGGGTTCCGTCACGATGCGCACGACGGCGCAGGACCGTATCTCGCAGACAACCTCGCGATGGCGCGGGCGTTTCTTGCCTTGTACCGTGCAACGGCCGATCGCACATGGCTCCGACACGCGGTCAACGTCACGGATTTCATCGAAAAGCATTTCCGACGCGGAGACGGTTATGCCAGCGCAGGTGACGGCGGGCCGATCGCTGCGGTGGCACAGATCGACGAGAACCTTTCCCTTGCGCGCCATGCCAATCTTCTCGCCCGCTACACGGGCAACCTCGCGCATCGCGCGATCGCGGACCATGCGCTGCACTGGCTGGCGAAACCTTCGATCGCCTTGTCTCGACTCACCGAAGCCGGATTGCTGCTCGCCGATCAGGAGGCGCGCACGGACCCGCTGCACCTGGCGGTCGTCGGCGCCAAGTCCGACTCCGTGGCACAAATGCTTTTTTCCACGAGCCAGCAACAGCAAGGATGGTACAAACGCGTGGAATGGTGGGATCGTGACGAAGGCGAGCTACCCAACCCGGACGTGGCGTACCCGAAACTCAAAGCGCCCGCCGCGTATGTCTGCACCGACCGTCGTTGCTCGCTACCGCTGCGGACCGCGAACGAGCTGCAAGAGTTCCTCAGGCCGCAGGATCCTCATGATGCCTCAAATGGCGGGCCGTGATTAACTCACCTGCAACACGACGTTAACCGGAGTAACACATGCCATGCGTATGCTGTGCGCCATTCGTAGGAAAGGAGCATTCTGCACATGAGAACGGTGAGAACTCTGGAAACCCGCGCTCTCGGCTATTCGATCGAGCGTGTCGATGAACGTGACCACCTCGGCACGCTGCGCGCCAGTTGGTATGAAGTGCTCAGTCCGGACAATGGCAGCGTGCTGGGCAGCCGCAGCAGCCGCGGCGAAGCCGAGAGACTTGTCGTGCATCGCGAACTCGAGTCCGCGCAACGTGCCGTGCGCATGAACCAGGCGACACACATCGCCTGACCACGACGCCCGAAGGCAACCCTTGCCGGAACGGCAAGACGGCGGCACAGTGTCGGACTCCACATCCGCACGGTGCCACCATGGATCCGCCGCTGATCTATCACAACCCCCGCTGTGCCAAGTCTCGTGCCACGCTGGCGCTGCTGCGCCAACGCGGATTTGATCCGATCGTCATCGACAATCTGGAGTCGCCGCCCAGTGCTGCGCAGTTGACGCGTATTGCAAACCTCATGGGTGTTGATGTCCGGCAACTGTTGCGCACCGAGGAACCTGCCTACGCGGAACTGGGTCTGTCGGATCCACAACTGGACAACGATGAATTGTTGCGTCGCGTCATCAAACTGCCGGCGCTTATTCAGCGTCCGATCGTTTTAGCCAACGGCAAGGCCGCCGTCGGACGCCCGCCGGAAGCGATATTGCCGATACTTGCACCATGAGCGGCGCGCGCTGATGGACAAACTTCAAGCCATGCAATTGTTCGTGCGCGTCGTGGACACGGGCAGTTACACCGCAGCCGCGGATCAACTCGAAATCTCGCGCGCGCTGGCCAGCAAGCTGGTGCAGGGACTGGAAGAGCAGTTGGGCGTGCGTCTCCTGCATCGCACGACGCGCAAGCTCAGCCTCACCGAGGCGGGCCAAAACTACTATCAGCGTGTTGGAGAGATTCTCGCCGAGCTGGCCGAAGCGGAAGCCGCAGCGTCCGAGATGCAGGCCGATCCGCGCGGCAAGCTGCGAGTTTCGGCACCGATGTCGTTCGCGATCCATCACTTGGGTGCCGCTGTCGCGCTGTTCCAGCAACGCCATCCGCGCATCGAATTGGAACTTACCCTCAATGATCGTCAGGTCGATCTGGTCGAAGAAGGGTTCGACATGGCGATCCGCATCGCGCGGCTGGCGGATTCCAGCCTGATCGCGCGGCGCATCGCGACCTGCCGTCTGTTGCTCGTTGCGGCTCCCGCCTACCTTGAGCGCGCCGCCCCGTTGCGTAATCCGGACGATCTCGCACTGCACAATGTGCTGAGTTATACATTAGCCGCGCGGCGCGACGAACTGACCCTGCAGCGCAATGGCGAGCAACGCACGGTCAGCGTCGCAGGAAACCTGCGCGTCAACAATGGCGACGTGATCGCATCGGCTGCTGCTGCCGGCTCCGGCATCGCCATTTCGCCGACATTCCTGGCGCACGAAATGCTCAATCGTGGCGAACTGGTCCGTGTACTGACGGAATGGGAAATCCCCTCGATCGGTATCCATGCGGTCTATCCGCCGGGACGTGCGATTCCCGCGAAGACGCGCAGCCTGATCGACTTTCTGGTGGAACGATTTGGCCCGGAACCGTATTGGGATCGGGACCTGCCTTCCGTGTAACCATCGACGCGGACGTCGATGGCAACGTATCCGGATCAGACGTTTCGCGGCGACCGCGTCAGCATTTTTCATATTTCCAGTTGCGTGTCTTGCCCTCACCCAGCCATTCCAGGGCCGTCGCAAGGCGCTTGTCGCGGGTCACATCCGTCTTGGCTTCGGTGATCCATTCCAGATAGTCGCGCTGCTGACTTGGGCTGAACGCGTGATAGTGGTTCCAGGCAGCGCGCTGCTTGCGCAGTGCGGAGAGAAAATAGTCCGGCGCCTCGATCGGCTTGCGCGGTCCGGTTTTGTTGCGGACGGCCTTCACTCCGGCCTGATTGAGCTGCATCGCCTGCTTGACCATGCCGATAAGAATTTTGTCCGAGGGCAGATCGGCACGCGAGGATATGCGTCCGAATTGGCCCATCGCTTCTTTCCCTGACGTTCCGGCGCCTTCAATCAATGACGCTTTCCAGAACCCGAATGCACAATGCTGTTTGAACGCCGCCATTCCCGCGAGCATGCCGTAATACATGAAGTGGGGTGAACTCCACTTGAGCGTCTCTTCGACGTCGGGACACGCCTTGTGCACGAGCTTGCGCAGGTGCTCGAGTATCGGTCGCGCAAACTCGGCCGATTTGGCAATGTAGTCATCGATGCGCGGATCTGTGGTTGCCATGGCTGCCGAAGCATGAGAATTGGCGAATAGTCGCGCGGGACGTGGCGTCGCGCAAGCGCAACGCTGAGGCTACCATTCGGCTCAGGACGCTTCCAATGCGAGCTCGACCCGATTGCGCCCGGCGCGCTTGGCGTTGTAAAGCGCCGCATCCGCATTCGCCATCAGTTGGCGCAGTTCGTAGCCCGAGTGGGAAGAGGATGCAACACCGAAACTCGCCGATATGGAAAAGTCCACATTGCGGACAGAATTCGTGCCTGCCTCGATTTCCCGGCGTATGGATTCGGCCTGCACGCCGGCCGCGGCAAGAGCGCATTCCGGCAACAGGATGCCGAACTCCTCACCGCCAAGTCGGCCGAAAATATCAATCGACCGCAGATGGACCTGACTTGCAGCCACAGCACGCTTGAGCACCAGATCGCCCATGGCATGTCCATATTCGTCGTTGACGTCCTTGAAATGATCGAGGTCGATCACGATCAGGCAGGCCTCGCGCGACGATTTCCGGCAATATTCGAGCGCGCTGTCCGCCGCGTTGAGAAAATGGTGGCGATTGAAAATGCCGGTCAAACCGTCGCGACGCGCAAGTTTCATGAAATGCAGCTGGGAGCGCTTGGTCTTGTAGGCCCACAAGCCGATGAAGGCCAGCACGGTAACAAGCAGGACGATATACAAGCGACTGTTTTCGACCGCCTTGTCACCCAACGCCTGTTGCAGTTGCAGAACCTGATTCTGCTTGTTCAAGGCATCGATTTGCAGTTTGTTGGCGGCCGTTTCGTGGGTCACCATCTGATACGCCAGCTGACGCGCACTCACATCATCCAGGTAGCCTTTGTCGGCGCTCGCGTATTTCTTGTAGTAGGCCAGTGCGGTCTTGTAGTCGCCTTGTTCCAGAGAAAAATCGTGGAGTAGTTTGTACGCAGCGACGAGGGGTTCGGTGTATTCGTTCTTCACCGCACCTTCGACCGCACGCATCGCGAAATCGCGCGCTCTAGTTGCGTCGCCCGACTGTCGATAGGCCTCCGCGAGCAAGGCATCGAATTCCGAAACGAGCCGCGGATAATTCGTTCGCTGCACCTCGGTGTAGTTCAATTGCATCAGCTTGATCGCGTCGTTCGGTTTTCCCTGCGCGAGCTGTAATTTGACGACATAGGTTCTCATCAAATTGGACCAGATGGCTTCGCCTATTCGATTGCACGCATCGATCGCCTGATCGAAAGCGGGTCCGGGCTCTTTCAATTTCCCGCTTTTATACAACGCTTCAATTTGAAGTTGGCCGCCTTTGCAGGTACCTCGCCCGGCCCAGTTTTCCCCGATAAGTTGATTCGCAAAGGACAAGCCCAGATCATACTGACCGACCTGGTTATAGAGAATTCCCGCAACCATTAGCCCCTGCTCTCTGGCGTCCTTGTCAGTCACCTGTGGCAGGCGTTCAAGCAGCTGACTCAGCTGGCTATACGCATCCTGATAACGTCGCGAAATTGCCAACACATTGACGATGGTTACACCCGCACGAAAACGCAGGGTCAAATCCCCCGGCTCCGCAATGATGGACTGCAACAGCGGAACTGCCGTCTCGTAGTCTCCGGCATACGCGAAATTCCAGGCTTGGAGATAACGCAGTTGGGATTGCTGTTGCGCGGAGAGCAATTGCGTTGCGCTGGCCAGCTGATCGAGAATTTCGCGAAACTGGCGGGGATCCGAACTCTTGACGACATCGGCCTTGCTCAACAGATCGCCCGGGTCAATGACTCCTGCAACCGCGTTGCCGAGCATCAGCATGACTGCCCACGCGAAAACGCCTGACCGCAATGCGGCCAGGCGAAATGGGGCAAGAATCTCCATCAATCAGCGCGCCAATCCTGAGCGCCGATTATCAGCCACAATTTCTTCCTCTTCGCGGGCCGGGCTCTGTTCATCGTCTGCCGGAGCCAAAGCGCAGCAAACATTGGTATTCGCACCGAGCAGCGCTTCTAACTGGCGCTGGTCCTTTGAGAGGATGGCAGCGCGAACCAACGGGTCGATCTGTCCCTGCAACAGTGCCAGTTCCGTCTCTCCTTTCGATGCGTGACGCAAGCGCGCGTCCTGTCCCATCTTTTCCAGAAATGCAACGACATTCGACATGGTTCTCTCCCTGTTTTGTGGACTTTCAGTGGGTGGAACACCAGCATTTCCGCACAATGGACCAAACGCATTTTTCAGCAAATCTCGCTTCGGTCGCTACCGATCCGCCGGGCACGAAGCCCACATCGACGACCAATCGTTCAGCACGCAGATGCTCCGGTGGATATTGCACCCAAACCTCATCGACCGGGAATAGGCGAAAGGCGTAGTCGACCAGCGCCGACAATCCTTCTCGCGCAATACCCCAACCCCGTGCGGCTGACGTCAGCATCATGCCCGCCTCTACCGAGCGTCGCACGCGATCCAGCGACTGGAGCCCGCAAATGCCGATCGACGCTCCGCTGGAACGTTCCAGCATCACGAGACAACTGAAGTCAGCGGGTTCCGCGACGCGGGCCTCGAGTTGCCTGCAGAAACGCCGGGCGGCGCTATCCAATGAAATCGGCGTCCCGACAAAACGCATGGACTCCAAGTCGCCATAGAGGTGGCAGTACAGCATCTCGTCGGTCGCTTCAAGCGTGCGCACCGTCAGCCGTTGCGTTTCGAACTGCACGTTCACGCAGGTTTCGACGCCAGCTGATCGAGTCGGGAGAGGCGAGCTTGGATCTCGACGTCAGGCTGCATCGGCAGCGCGGGAGGTATGACGACGGTCGCATGCAGGTCGATGTCCGCGTCGACCAGGTCTGCCAGGGTCATTCGTTCGATACGCGGCGCGTGGATCGGCAGCGTGGCGACCTTGTACACGATGACCTCATGCTGTAGCGGGTAGTCCCGCGCGAGCACGTCGACGAGAACCTGTCTATACGCGCTTCCGGTGGCGAAACGCGCCAGGCTTCGGTCGCCGGCAATGCCAACCTGCCATAACACCAGATACGCTGAAGGATCGATGCGGCGGCGGTAGAACATGAGCTGGCTGGCTTCGAAGTGTTGGCAACCGACTCGTCCGGGATCGATTCCCAAGTCGGCGTAAAGACAATCTTCCGCCGAGATGCCGGGGTCCATATGCGCCGGATACCCTTCTGCACGAGCCAGCTCGATCGCTCGATGCGGCGGAAACGCGAAAACGCCAGGATGGCCGTAAAACGCTCCGCATACATTCTTTCCGCTGCGGACTTCGGTGAGTATGGCTTCGACCATTTCCCGATAGGACTCGCGACGCGACGTCCCCTCGCAGTAATAACGCTGCAGGCTGCGCACATCGGGGTGCATCTCGCAGATCCACCGCTCGATGATGCCATCCGATGCGCCGACAAATATGACATCGGACTGCCCAATATAGCTTCGTGCAAGCGGCGTGAGATGTGAGCCCAGAGTCATGCCGATACCCACACAGACCAGACTGCCAGACTGTTGCATGCGTCCCCGCCGATTGAAAGCCATGCTGAATCGCGCCCGCGAACTTCAGAGCCTGCCGCCACGCTAGCCGATGCGGCCGAACGCGGCAAGGACTTGCCGTTATGCCGTTCGAAGCTATAGCGCCGCCTCAATCCTCGCGATATAAATAGACGCACAACCACCGGAGACTCACATGGCCCACGTCCCGACGATCGACTCGCCCTGCCCGATCCGCTGGAATGCGATGCCGACTGCGGAACGGAATTTTTGTACACAATGCGAACGAAAAGTGCACAATCTGGACGGAATGAGCGATGGGCAGCGTCGCGAGTTCCTCGCTGCGTGCAGCGGTTCGGTCTGCGTTGCCTATACAGTGCGCCCGGCTCGTTCCGCGCTCAGCACCCGTGCAGGCCTGGGTCTCGCTGCGGCTTTGGCGTTGAGCCCGATGCTGGTCGGCGCGCAGGATATGCCCCAGCAGTCGCCGGTCGAAGCAAGCTCGCTGACCCCGAAGGCTGAATTTATCGATTGTGATCATGAGAAGGGCCCGGATGCGGCCGCGGACGATAAAGTCGAAATGATCATCGTGGGCGGCGTATCCAACCCGCGGGGGGCACGGTGGCAGGATGAAGCGTCGACGTTGCCGACTTTGCCCGATATCGCTGCGGACGCATTGGTCGATGCACAGATCCCGTCCGAATTCATTGCGGCACCGGCCGACACGGCCAAATAGGCGTGTCACGAGGGTCGACCAGCTGAACCTTCTCTTGATGCTCCTGTCGCGCTGAACCCGGAGGAATTGTCGCATGGCCAGCTTTCCGAAGATCGACTCGCCCTGCCCGATCCGCTGGAACGCGATGCCGACGGCGGAGCGCAATTTTTGTACACAATGCGAGCGAAAGGTGCACAATCTCGATGCGCTGAGCGCTACGCAACGCCGCGAATTTCTTGCGGGCTGTTCGGGATCGGTCTGCGTGGCCTATACCGTCGCCGTGCCGCGCAGCCGACTGGGGAGTCGTTTGGGCCTTGGAATGGCCGCGGCTCTGGCGTTGTCGCCTGCGCTCGCCGAACCGCCCGCCACAACATTGCAAAGCCCGGTGCAGAGCGCATCGCTGACGCCGAAACCGGAATTCGTCGACTGCGATCACGCGAAAGATGAATCCACTGACAAGATTGAATCCATCGTGATTACCGGCGGCACAGTCAATGGCGGGGACGTTCGCTGGGTCGATGAGGACGAGGCGATTTCCGTCTTGCCTGAAATAGCCGCGGATGCATTTCTCGACGGCAGTGCCTCGGCCGAATTTGTCGCGGCACCGACGACAACCAGCGCTCCACGATGATGGGTCGGCTCAGCTTCGCTACACGCGGCGCGATCGACTGACCGGTCTCAGTCCATACGTTCAGGAAATCCCAGATTGCCGCACAGTAAATCTGGTCGAAGCGAGTCGTGTCACCGAGTGTTTGCCGACGTTAGCAGCGACGTATTGCCGTGAAAAACACCGGACCTCATTGAGAGGCCGTGCGACTCGATCTAGCGTAGGGGTGCAGCGGACGGCATCGTCTTGATATGTCCCGCCTCGACCATGCGCATTTGATGCAGCGTGTTGGTCACGCCTTCAAAGTCCGTAGGCGCTCCGTCACCGACCACCAGCGCGATGTGTCCTGAATCGAATTGGCCTAAGCCCGCGTCGTAACTGCGCCAGCGCGTTCCGTCCCAGCTCTGCACCCACATGTGCGGGCTGAACACATCGCTGCGCCCGCTGAATCGGCTTGCGTAAGCAAGCCCTGCCACGACTCGCGTCGGTATTCCACTGGCGCGCGCGACTGCAGCCAGCAACAAGGCAAATTCACCGCAATCTCCACTTCGCGAGTCCAGCGCCTCAAGGGCCGACGCGTAGCCCAGATAGTCAATGGCCCCGGTCATGTGGCGCTCAACCTGATGGCTCAGCGCGCGCATCCGCGCGTCGATGCTGCCACGCAGCGGCGCCTGCCGCGCCAAGGCGCGGATGCGCGGGTCGTCGCTTTGGATCCATCCAGTCGGCCTCCGGTAGCGGTTCAGTTCCGCGGCAGCGGGTGCCGCTTCGTTGCCGCAGTCGCGACAGATCGTTACGATCGTGCGCGATCCGTGAATGCGAACCTCCTGCTCGCCCGTTGTGGCAAGCGTCAACGCCGAGCCCCCCGTCGATTCGAAAACATAGCGGATCGTCCCGGCTCGCGCACCGCCCGGAATGCGGTACGGAGACGCCAGGGACACGTCCGACAGCAAATCGTATGACTCCGCAGGCGACAGCGCGCTTTCCCGATCGGTGCCGCGCAGCACGAAAGTGCTACCCCACAAATTCCATGATTCCACATAGCGTTTTTCCGCCGGGATCCAGGTCAGCTGACTCTGCAGCCGGTGTCCGTTTCGATCAATGTCGCGGCGAAGCCGAACCGGATCGGCGATTCCCGGTGCATCCGGCCGCAATCGCACCCGTTGATAGGCCAGACTCGCGAGATCCAGTTCGTCAAATTCGAGCGTCCAGTCGCGCTCGGCGTCTTGCTGAGCAATGCGCTGTTCCAGTGCTCCGCGCAGCAACAACCCCGGCGGTAGTGGCATCCGATCGCGGCGCACGCTTTGACCAATTCGCCGATTGACCGCCAATTCTTTCCCACTCACCCTCGCGGAGGCATCCAACTGCGAAGCGCCTGCGGAGACGCGCAACGAATATCCCAACGGAGTTCCATCGTCGCGTTCCAGCGATTCGCGCTCAATGCGCATGTCCTGGGACAAACCGCCGACCCGCACGTGGATCAACAACTCGTCGCGCGTTGTAATCTGCCCGTCGTGCCGCTGGCGTTCGTAGTGGGCGTGGCCGACTCTATGTCCGGACTGCTCGACGGCCGACCAGTATTCGTCCGCTGCCGCCATCGATACACAGGCGAACATCAACAGCAGCGATGCGAACATCCCGCACCAGCAAACAGCTCGATGCAGACCGAAGTGGTCGATGAGCCCCTGACGTCGAAATTCGCAAGCCGCGAACGCGTTCTTCATGCAGACGCCACGGCATTGTCATGCGTGGTTACGGAAATGGGGAACTCCGATGCATCGCGATCATCATCCCAGGCCACGCAAGTCAACTTCCATACGGAATCGAATCGGACAAACTGCAGTGTTTTCGTGCCCGATGAAGCAAAAGATGCGCCGCGCAAAATTCCGGTTTTCCGGTAGACGCTGAACCTTTGCGCGACGTTCCCATAGATGTCGGTGCGCGCGGAAATCTCCTGTTCACAAAATCCGGTCAACTCACCACTATTCAGCAGGCGCAAGCGCGGTTCGATGAATTGCTGCAATGTATATATTTCCGTACTGCCAGAAACTGCCTTGATCAGCATGCCCTGAGCGACAAACAGATCGTGAATCGGCAATAGGTCGACGGACTTCTCTGGCGACTGCGTGAACAACGCGAAGAATCGTTCGGTCAAGGCATCAATCGCGTAAAGATCGTCGTCATTCGCGTTGCGCGTCATTCGTCGGTCGCCTTGCTTACGTGCAGACGTAGTGTCGAATCGGTCCGTGGCGCAATCACCAAACCATACTGATCAGCGCCCTCGACGCGAAAGCGATAAGTGAACAGGTGCCAGCTCTGACCGGGAATCACCCACAGCGTCGGAGGATTGCTGAGATCCGGCTGATGAATGAAGTCCGCGAAATTGATGTTGCCCGGAAATTCCCCGACGGAGTTGCCGGTGCGCAGACTCCACTGGGCCGCCGAATAGGGGCTGAAAGCCTCCTCTTTCCCCAGCCACTGCACTCTTGCAGCGATCGGTTGCAACGCAATGGGCAAGGTGAAAGTCCAGCGATTGTCGCCCGGGTTGATCTGTACCGGCAGCGCGGCGTTCACGCTTTCAGCGCCCTCGCTGAACACGCTGTCACGTTTCGTCATGCGACCGCCATTCGGTGCAGAATCCACTTCTGCAATAACCAGCGCAATGACATACCGTCCCGGCGCGATCGCGGCACTCGCCGCAATTTCTGCAGACGCGTGGCCGAGGTAGCCAAATGAGGTCAGCGGAAGTGGTCCAATTCGCTCCAGGGTCGAAGCATCGTACAAATCAAATTGCGCGTGTACATCGCGAGGAATACCAGTCGCGTCAACCGCCTTGATATCGAGCCGGCTCAGTGGGTGAAGCACGACTGACCAATTCACCAATCCGCGATCCCGCAGCACGAGTGCGCTGCAGTCCGGGTCGGGGCTGCACCGGTACTCGTAGCCGGTCGGTGCCGCCGTCACAAGTCGATAGGTGCCAGCAGCGATTCCGCTCGCCCGAACGCCACGACTGTCTTCGGTCCTGATCAGAAACCCACCCTGGTTTCCCGCGAACTCCAGTGTGACCGGTTCCAGGGACGAGTAGTCTTCGCGCATGGCGGATATGTAAACATCGCCCCCGCTTCCTGCGGCTTTGAGGGCCTTCAGGAATTTGAGATGCTCGGTCGAATCCTCCGGAACACGCACCATATCCGGCGCGCAACTGCCATCCGCGCGGCGTTCGCCGCGCTCCGACCGCGCGTAAATCAGATATCGACGCTGAATCGGCAGACCCGCATTGATGCGTATTCGAACACGCCGTTCGAGCCTGCCCTTGAAGCTGCGCAGAACGACAAACGTCCCCATCTGGGTCGGTTCTGTGTCGATGCTGACGACAAGCCTTTCCAGCTCGCCTTCCTGCGACCGATTTGCGGGAGGCTCGGCCAGATCCTCCACTTTTTCAAGCGTTCCGACGAACACGGCTTCCGCCTGCCCGAATCGCTCCTGTGCGTCCATTTGGCTGTAGTTGTCGCGACGACAATGCGTTGCCTGCGCCGATCCGCCCCATCCGGCGTGCCCCATCGACGTCGCGAGCACGGCGAGCAGGATCCGACGTGGCGCGCGCGCGCGCCGATTGCGTTGCATCAGTGCAAACCCAAAAACGGCAACGTGATCAAAGCGATCAAGGCTACCGCCGCGATCAGCGCGCCGGCTATGCGCAGCGGCCGGTCTCGAACTTGATCCCAAAAACTCGGCAGCGAGCCCCGCTCAACCTGACCCTGCTCGCGGCGCTGCTGCTGATACGCGGCAAGCAACGGGCCCGCGCGCTCAGCGTCTGCTTCATCGCTCAGCCAGATACCGCCCGCGGAAAAACCCCAGCGATTCGGTTCAGTCTCGTAGCAGGCGATTCCCTGCGCGTCCAGCAGCGCGCGAATCTCGTCCGCCTCGTCCTCGGGAACGTCGCGCAAATTCAGTAATAGTCTGGCCATACGCGATCATAGCGGCCCATCCCGCGCACGGGTATCGCGCCGCATCGCGGCCATCGGTTCAGCTGGCTGGGGACGCCCGCGGACACTCTTTGGGCAGCGAAGCGACGAGCTTGGCGACGTCCTCTGCGCTGATCGGTCGCGGCCTGCCCCCGCCGCCGCCGTCGTACAGCACGTGCCACGTTCCGTCAGCGCCTTCGACCCACGTCGAAATAAAGCTGCCCGTCACGTAGTGCTGCGCGGGATTCGGGCTCAAATCTTCTATCCAGAACGGACCGTGCGACAAAGCGATCTTTTCATTTCCGGCGATATGCACAGCACCGGGATACCAATGTAGTGCGATCTCCTTGCCATCAATCAGTGGCATCCATTCTCGCAACACGGCGTCGCGGCCGCGCGTCGGTATCGGACCACCCCCAATGAAGACGGCGTCGGCATGCAGATGTTCCACGAATGCCTTCGCATCATGCCGCGCCACTGACTCGGAAAAGCTGCGTTCGCGACGCCACACCGCGCACTCGCGAGCACTCATCGGTGCGGCTGGTGCCGGCACGACGAACGCTGGTGCAGCCGCAGGCGTCGGCGGCACGGGTGGCTTAGCCGGGGTGGGCTGTGCGGGCGGCTTGGCTGCCAGCGCCATTGCGGGCAGCACCAGACAAGCGACCCACGAAAACGAGACTTTGTCCATTACTCCACTCCAGGTCAAGATGCACCACCCTCACGCGGCCGATACCGTAGCCAGGCAACCGGCGGGAGGCAGTCTGCAGCGCCTCGCCGACACCGATCCAGGATAACCGCCCCGGCAAACCCGTGTGTTGCCAGTGTGCGCGTGGTGTGATCCAACCTATTGAACGCGCAACCGCGCAACATCAAGGGTCGACAGGAAAGGGCAAAAGCAGAATCGGATAGACACGTCACAGGTGCTGATTCGTGGTTGGACGGGCAGAAGCCGGGACAATACCCATGCGCTCAATCTGCTAATGGAAAATGGCCGCGGTTGGCGCCGGCGCCGCTGGATCGCTGCAGGCAGCCCAGGATCGGTGCCGCAGCGGCAATCCCGGGTCGATATGCAAAGCAGAGAGAGGCACCGTCACGCGTATGGCAATGCGTTGGTTTGCGCGATCCGACCCGGTCAGCTGCGCATTGCCGGAATTACTTGCTTCCCGTCGCACCGGTTGGTTTGCCAATTCCGTGCACTTTTTCCGTTACCACCGTCCCTGTGTCGTCGTCTTCGATCCAAACTGCCTGCGCTGCCTCGGTGAGCACGCCGCGCACCACGTAGTGGCCACCCGCTTGGGGAACGAAATCCACCACACCGTCGACCCGGTAGTTCGTGCCGACCATCGCAAAGATTGGCGCCGAGTAGACGGTCTCGCAGCGCAAGGTTGCGCGCACCGGCTGCGCGGGAACTCGACGCTCAATCACCCACGAATTAAGGGTGAGGCCCATTCCGCGCTGCCGCTTTTCCGTTTCGACGATGGAATCCGTCATCGCCTTGCCATCCAGCGCCGACATGACGCAGATGTCGCCTTTGTGTTTGTCGTTGTTCGAAATCGTATCCCGCACTTTGGCTGTCGGGCCCGCATACGAATCCGGAAGTGGATTGCTCAGCGTCGCACATCCCGCGAGAAATGCGGCAAACGTAAAATAGATAATTCGAGGCATCATGGCAGCTCACTTTTCCCGAAAAGGCGACGCTCAGCAAAATAGTCCGCTTGTGACTTGCCCCACGCCATATTGCCTGCGACAGCGCACCCTTTGATGTCGTCCCCATCATGTCACTTTCCCTCTTTTTCAGACAGGCAAAATCAACCTCCGCGTTCTCAAGGCGCGTGGCGCAATCCTCGATGAACACAAAATCCGAACAGCTGCTCAATTCCGGATGCCCCGCAGAGATGACCGGGCACCATGGTGAACCTCGCCAGCGACAGCAATGAGGCTCCCTCAACCACCCCGACCTGCCATGCATCGGGGCAGGACGGAACGCTCGTGAATAACCATCTTTGCGCACGGCGACGGGTCGCTCGCCCGATCCTTGTCTCCGTATACTCGGACAAGCGAGCCAACTTCGATCATTTATTTTTCGCGCGGCGCCAATGACGCAGTTCGACGCGCCGTTCCTCGATTGCGTGGGAACGACGGACGCTGACGGACTTGAACATTCCCGCCTCGCCGAACTCGACGCCTGCCAAGCCACTGCGCGTCCTTGTATGCTCGCGGCCTTCGCCGTTGAGGAGTCGTCCATGCTCGCCAATCGATCCATGCCACCCGGTACGATCATTGCGGAACTCGGATATGCCGATGTGGTGCTGGCTGCCGCGTGGCTGTGCGAGAGTTTCGGATTTCGCGAGCGGCTACGGATCGGTAACCATCGCGCGCAGATCGTGTTTGGCGACACGTCGATCGTGGTGGTGCACAATGTGAGAGCGCCGGCATGGAATCCCAACAATGTAAGCCCAGCCGCGACCGCCGGCGGATGTCGCCTGATGGTTCGCGTCAGCGATATCGACGCGCACCATGCTCGTGCACGCAGCAGAGGCACGCGCATACTCCATCCTCCAACGGACCAGCCGTATGGCGAACGCCAGTATTCCGCGCAGGATCCGGGTGGGCACTCTTGGGTGTTTTCCCAATCAATCGCCGATGTGAATCCTGCCGACTGGGGCGGGGAACTTGTGGAACGATAGAACCTGTCGCGCAGCGATCCATGAACGTTGCCGGCGATGTCGCAGCGGAACTGATCGAATCGTGCCCCGCGCGATGTGACTCAGCGAGCCCGAAGGGCAGTCGCGACGGGGGCGCTGCGTGCCGGGGCGATCGATCCCCGCTTCATCGGGCCCTCGACGGAACGTTGCCGACCTGATGCGGTCAATACAGCCGACACCCTCCCGCCGCCGGCATGTTTCCCATGAGCACTACGGTCTTTGTCGAATTGCGATTCTGGCTGCTGATCGTCTTTTCACTGGTGTTGCCGACTGGCATTTACATTGCCTTGCTCGCGAAGAAAGCCATTTCACGAATGACCGTGCTGGCATTCGGCGTGGTGCTGGTTGCAATCGCCGGATTCGATGTCTATTTGTTGCAAAGTCTGGCCAGTGCCGCACGGCTGACTGAATCGTTGGCGGACGACACGTTTTTCGTGTCGGAACTGTCCGTCGCCTTGTACGTGCTGCCCGCCATGTTCGGTGGCATCGGTGTCAACATCATTTCGCACGTGCTGGTGCAGCATCTGGTCAATGCGGAGCACCGATTTTCCCGGCAGCACCCGCAGGTCACGCGCGGCGATGAATAGACGTACCCGCCGCTGCCTGGCGGTCTGACTGGTGAATATGTCCACACGTTCAATCACGCGCTGTGCGATTGCGCGCGGTGAACGAAGCGCCCTGCCCCAAGCGCCGCTGGTGCGGCCTAATCGGTCAGGGCGAGAGAGTCAATTCGGAAGGAACGCCGATCGGCATGGCCTGGTCCGGCCAGCGCCTGATCCGCGTTCGCGGCAGCACCTGTCTGCCGCGAACACGCATCCGTTATCCGCCACTTACAGCGTCGCCAGGAAATCCAGCAGCTGGCGACGCATTGTCGGGTTCAGGCGCGAATAGCGATCGCGGGCCGGCCTGGCTTCCCCATCGTGCGCGAAAATCGCCTGTTCGACACCGGCGGCGCGTCCGTCATGCAGATACGGCCCACTCGCGCGCAGGCCCCACAGCGGCGGCGTCTTGATGTCGCGAGCGCGCGCAAAGCCCTGCTCGATGCCATCACCCAGTGCGCCCATATCGTGCAGCAAAAGATCCGAATACAAATTTACCGGCTTGCGATCCAGTGCCCTGATCGGACTCTCGCCCGTCAGCATCTGCGGCTGGTGGCATGCGGCGCAGCCGGTTGATGAGAACAGACTCTCGCCGGCACGCGCCGAGGTGTTCATGGGCAAGCGTGGGGGCGGAGCGAGCAATCGCATAAAATCGGCGGCAACGTCGATATCGCCTTTGCCCGTCGCCGGATCGATGGTGTCTTCCGGATCAGCCACACTGTCAAATTGTGCCAATAGCGCCAGATTTCCGTTGGGCGCATTTTCCTGTGGAAAGAAGCGACTGGTGACACCCATTTCGTTGAGGTAGGCATCTCCCGCGAACGCCAGCAATGTGGCTTGCTGGGCTTTCCAGCCGAAGTGACCGATACGCGTTTGCCCGCTCACGACATCGAGCACCTCGGCTGGAAGGCCACGCACTCCATCGGGCTTCTGCCGGGCGGCATTTTGTACAATGGTGGCATCTGGAATCGCCTCGATCAGGCCCAGTCCGAAAAGCGGTGTTGCCTGCCGACGTGCAACCACGTTCGCTTCAGGCGGCACGCGTTCCTGAGCAGCGGGATCGATCGCGAATTGTTGCAGCAGCGAGCCACCGAGCCCTGCGAGTGGATCAAAGTTTCCCGCGGTCGCACGACCAAAACGCGTAACCAGGATATTCGCGCTACCGCCGATGGCCGGTACACCGTGGCAGGACACGCACGACACATTATTAAAAGTGGGACCGAGACCGCCTTCTACATCTTCCACACTTTGAAATTCATCGAGTCCGGCAGCGAATGCCATACGTTGTTCGGTCGTGAGCCCGGACAACGGAGATCCAAACCCGGCGTCTGCGGGCGGTACCACCGGGCGCGTCGCGTCGGGTCGCGGTCGTTGCGGCTGTTGCAGCACGCGAGGTAACGCAACCTGTGCATCGGCTTGCCACGCGGCCAGCAACAGGATCATGCACACCAGACCATGATTCATGGCGTTTCCCCAAGCAAGTCACCGGGCGATCCGGCCTGAACACGCTACGGGACAACCGCGGAGCGAGCATGCAGCAATCAAGGAGAAATTCGTCAGTTGCGTGCAAAGCGTATCGAAATTTGCGATTTACCAATGTTGTGCGCTGGCGCACGGAGCCGACGACGAAACAGGCCTAGCGTGTCGTGCAGGTCGCCAGGGGCGATCCGCGGGTGCGCGCAATCGGGGATTGCGCATCGTGGTGCGTCCGCAATCAGGGGGTTACCGTCTCGTGGAGTGCATCATGCACGCGTACAAATCGTCTCGCGTCACTACGCTGTTCCTCTGTAGCCTGCTCACCGTGAACGCCAGTGCCGCCGATCCAGGCGGATTCCCCGGCGGAATCCGCGAAGCACTGGGCCCTTCGTATTCGGCAGCTCACGTCACCGAGCTGGCATCGCAAACTTCATCCATTGTCCATCCATCCACTATGCTGCGTCATTGGAGCCAGACTGCGGTCGATGCGAGCGGACTTGATCACACACCAGTCCCGCCGGGCGACAGTCGCATTTTTGGCGAACAGCTGGGGCCGGTGCGCGCAGCGCGCGCGATGGCAATTGTCCACATCGCCATGTTTGACGCCGTCAATGCGATTCGACCGCGATATCGCAGCTACAACGGAATTTATGGTGCCCTGCCTGGTACCTCCATGGATGCCGCGATCGCGCAGGCCGCACACGACACGCTGAGCGCCGTATTTCCGTCCCAACGTGCCTCATTCGATCTGCAGCTCGCTCATGATCTGGGCGCTATCGACGGATTCTGGCCGCGATTCCTCGGTGCCGAACTGGGTCATCGATCGGCTGCATTGATGCTGGCGCGCCGCGCGAACGACGGTTCCGCGCACACTGAACCGCGTCTGGGCGTCGACTATTTCCCGGGCAACGGTGCTGGCGAATGGCGGCAGGATCCGATCAGCCTCGTGCCAATCGCGCTCGGCGCACGCTGGGATGAGGTCAAACCGTTTGTGATGCGTTCGGCCAGCCAATTCCGAATCCCGCCTCCGCCGGCGTTGAACAGCGCTGCCTACGCCGCTGCGTTCAACGAAGTCAAAGCATTGGGTGGCGATGGCGTCAGTACGCCGACCGTGCGCAGCGCCGAACAAACCGAGATCGGCATCTTCTGGGCCTACGACGGCACGCCGAGTCTCTGCGCGCCGCCGCGCTTGTACAACCAGGTCACCGACTTGATTGCCGAACAAATGCACACGGATACACTGGAACTCGCCCGCCTGATGGCGCTGGTCAACACATCAATGGCCGATGCGGGAATCGCCAGCTGGGAGTCGAAGTTCTACTACGAATTCTGGCGACCCATAACCGGCATTCGCGAAGCCGATCCCGGTACCGGACCGAGCGGTAGTGGCGACGGGAACCCGGCAACCGTCGGCGATGCGAGCTTTCATCCGCTGGGCGCACCGGCCAGCAACCTGACGGGGCCAAACTTTACGCCGCCGTTTCCCGCCTATCCTTCCGGGCACGCGACGTTTGGTGGTGCATTGTTCCAGACGCTGCGTCGCTTTTACGGTCGCGACGACATCGCGTTTACCTTTACATCCGACGAATTCAATGGCGTGACGACTGGCAACAGCGGGGCGATCCGCCCGTTGCGTCCGCGCAGTTTTGTCTCTCTGTCTGAAGCCGAAGAAGAGAATGGGCAGAGCCGCATCTACTTGGGCATTCACTGGGCGTTCGACAAGACGGAAGGTATCGCGCAGGGTCGGCGTGTCGCCGACTATGTATATCGCAATGCTTTCCAGCCGCTGTATTGATCGTCGCCTAAGAGAAGTGCCGCTGCCTACATCTATCGGTGCGCGGCGACGGTACCGCGTGTCAGCTGCCCATCAATTGGTTGGATAATACACTTCTGCCAATTGATGGGCATCCACATGGTCACCAAGGCCCGATGAGTCAGCGGGATTTACCCGCGCGCTTTTGTGGTCCACCGAAATTCACGACCTGCCACATTGAATGATTACACAATGACCGTAACGGATATCAAACGTTCAGGGCCTCGATCGCCAGTTCGAATGATCGCCGACGCGCGACGTGGTCGAAAATGTTCGCAGTAATCAGCACTTCGTCCGGCTGATGGCGCGCGACGAAAGCGGTAACGCCGGCACGAACCGTCTTGCTGTCGCCGACAACTGCGCACGCAAGAGCGCGATCCACACCGGCACGTTCGGCCGGTGAGCAGAATGTCGCCAATTCCGCCGCAGAGACCAGCGGTGGCGGCACCAGACCGGGTCTGCCACGGCGCAAATTCACGAATGCTTGTTGTTGCGTTGTGAACAAGCGCTGCGCCTCTGCGTCGGTATCAGCCACCACAACGTTCAATGCAAGCATGACGTGTGGTTTGCTCAGTCGCGCAGAAGGACGAAACGAGCGTCGGTACACGGACAACGCTTCGGTCAACAGATCCGGCGCGAAATGCGAGGCGAACGCATACGGCAATCCGAGCATCGCCGCGAGTTCCGCGCCGAACAGGCTCGATCCCAATATCCACACATCCACTTCAATACCGGCGCCGGGGACCGCGCGCACGGCTTGTCCATCCTGAGCGGGTTCAAAATAACGCAGCAACTCGACCACGTCGGCGGGGAACTCATCGGCGTTCTGGTAGTAACGGCGTAACGCCTTTGCTGCGGCCTGATCCGTCCCCGGGGCACGCCCCAGACCCAGATCGATCCGTCCCGGATACAGCGACGCGAGCGTGCCGAATTGCTCGGCTACTTGCAGCGGCGCATGGTTCGGTAGCATTACGCCACCGGCACCCACGCGTATCGTGGAGGTGCCGCCGGCCACATAGCCGATCAGCACAGAGGTTGCCGCGCTGGCGATGCCTGGCATGTTGTGGTGCTCGGCCAACCAGTAGCGTCGATAGCCGAGTCGTTCGGCAGCCTGGGCAAGGTCCAGCGTATTGGCGAACGTCTGCGCCGCCGTACTGCCCTCCGTCACGGGAGCAAGATCGAGAATGGAGAGTGGAATCATCAGATGCGTCCGCCAAGTGGTGCGCCGGAGATGGTGACGAATGCCGCGATTTCCATAGCCTTGCGTGCGCCGGATGCGCCGGTGCGCCGGCTAGTGATTCTTCGCCGGCATCGCGGCGTCGCTTCGCCGCCGCGATTGCGGCAGACTGACCTCTCTTCAGCCCAACGGAGTCGACATGCCGTCTGCGCGTCACTGGCTGGCCAGCCTGGGTATGGTCCTGAGTAGCAGCAGCGTTGCGCAAACCCCGCCGGAGATTGAATTCGACCTCGTGGCGAGCGGGCTGGACCGGGTCACCGGCATCACTGCGACTGCTGTGCTACCCGAGACGGTATGGATCACCGAGCAGGTCGGCCGGGTGCGCGTTGTGCAGAATGGTATACTGCGGGCTCAGCCGTTCCTCGATCTGACCGGCATCGTGCTTTCCAGCGGTTTTGAGCAGGGCCTGACCGGCTTCGCCCTCTCCCCGGCGTTTCCAGCCAATCCCTTTGTGTACGTACACTACATCCGTGCGGACAACGCCTCGGTGGTCGCGCGTTTCCATACCCTGCCCGGCCCGCTGCTCGCGGCCGATCCGTTGTCGCAGACCGTATTGCTGACTCTCGTCGAACCGCACCCCACGCACAATTGCAACGAAGTGAAATTTGGACCGGATGGTTATCTGTACATCGGCTGCGGCGATGGTGGGCCGCCGTTCACACCGGTCTACGATCCACAGGCGCTGAACGATCTGCATGGCAAGATCCTGCGCATCGATGTTAACAATATCCCGATCGGACAAAACTACGGCATACCGGCGGATAACCCTTACGTCGGCACGCCCGGTGCGTTGCCGGAAATCTGGGCGCTGGGCCTGCGCAATCCGTACCGCTTCAATTTTGACGTGCTCACCGGTGACCTGTGGCTCGCCGACGTGGGCCAGTCGACGTATGAGGAGATCGACTGGGTTCCCTCTGGGACGCCATCGGGCATCAACTTCGGCTGGAACCGCATGGAGGGCTTTCATTGCTATCCGGCCGAGCCCTGCAATCAGCACGGCCTGCAGCCGCCTGTGATCGAATATACGCATGACGTCGGCTGTGCTGTGATCGGCGGCCTGCGTGTGCGCAATAGCGACGTACCACCTGCGGAGGGCGCCTACATCTATGCGGATTTCTGCACCGGTACAATCTATGCGACGCGCCCTCAAGATAATGCATGGGCCGTGCAATCGCTCGGCATCATCGCAGCAATGCCGACCAGTTTCGGGATTACTGCACAAGGGCAGTTGTGGATAGGAACCTATGGCGTCGGCGACGCGAAGGTGTACCGCATCTTGCAGGTTGAGCGGATTTTCCAGGATGGTTTCGAGAGCAAGAATTCGGAGCGCAATCAAGCGGCTCGCGCGATACCATCGCGCATCTGAATCGGGCCTTGCTTGCGCAATCGCATGACGATCTGCTGACCAGAAGCGGAATCATGCTCGTCGCGCGCGGTCCATCGACGGAAGGTTCGCGTGAGGGCAATCGGCGGCTTTGACCATTTATCCAATGGCGTTGCGAACGGGCGCAGCCTCATCCATTGGGTTTACGCGGCGCCCGTGCAGTCTATCGGCGGGCGCACGACCTTTACGACTTGTTTACGCCATTTGGCACGTTGCGATCTATTTCGTTTACGCGCCCCTACGCCAGACTATTCGCACTCCGTTCCGCGAGTCTGAAGAAGTGCACTGTGGCGATGAACGCCCGCAAAAATATTCGATTCACCACCACCTGGATCGCCGCGGTGGCTATGTTAGGCAGTAGCGCTGCCTACGCCGATTCGACCTTCACTGGCACGCTGGCCCTGACCAACGACTACGTGTTTCGCGGCTTGTCCCAGACCAATCGGGATCCTGCCTTGCAGGGCGGTGTGGAATACAGTCACGCCAGTGGTTGGTACGTTGGCGCCTGGGGCAGCAATGTCAGTTGGTTATCGGACGTGTCGACCAGCAGCGCGCCAGTATCCAGCAGTCTCGAACTCGACCTCTATGGCGGCTGGCGCGGCAACGTCAGCGACTCCGTCAAACTCGATGCGGGTTTGTATACTTACTATTATCCCGGCGAATACCCAAGCGGCTTTGTGCTGCCGTACACCACCGAAGCGTTTTTCGGCGTGAGCGTCGGACCGGCCTCGGTGAAGTATTACCACTCGTTGACGAACCTCTTCGGCTTCGCCGATACCGACGGTTCCGGTTATCTGGACGCCAGCGTGAACGTCGAGTTCAGCCCGAGCTGGATGCTCAACGCGCACGCAGGCCGACAACGCGTGAAAAATCTCGCTACCGCGTCGTACATGGATTGGAAACTCGGCGTGACCAAGACCTTCAGCAGCAACTGGTCGCTCGCGCTCGCCTACCTCGATACCAGTGCCGATCGCTCGGTGTACACCAATCCGCAGAGCAGCTACCTGGGCCGTGCGACAGGCGTTGTCACCGTGACGCGCAGCTTCTGATTCGCGAATACGGACCTCACCTTCAACAAACTGGCTTGAATCATACAGGTGCCACAATGAGCGCATTGTCCGTTTGTCTACTTATCCTGAGCGCACTGCTCGGGGTCTATCTACTGGTCGCGCTGCTGCGACCGGAAAAGTTCTGAGCGGAGTTCAGTCATGGCTGAGGTTTTTCTTATTTTAATCGCCGCGGTTTTGTTGGCCTGGCCGCTGGGACGCTACCTTTCCCAGGTGCTCAAAGCCGAGTCGAGTCCGCTTGATCGCGTCTTCACGCCAATCGAAAACGGCATCTACCGCCTGTTGCGCATCAACGCTCTGCAGGGCATGACCTGGCGCGGCTACGCAATGGCGTTTCTGCTCAGCAATGCAG
>JBDTLV010000018.1:0-62817 GCA_039934615.1 Tahibacter sp. | reverse complement strand
CAAGACCTGGCACCGCGTACGCGTTGGCCCCTATGCCAGCGCCAGCGATGTGGAAACTGCCAAACGTGCACTATCGGAAAATGGCATCAATGCGATCGCGCTGAAGGATGCCGGCGGCGAGTGAGGCGTTTTTTATAGTTCCCAGCCAAGAGCAGAAAGCCAAAAACCAGAGCCCGCATCGCCGGAATGCCAATGGTCGGTACCGTCCGCGAAATGCCGCCGGAAACCGACAGCACCCCGTCCACTTCTGGGCAGATGACGCCATCGCCAGTTACAAACTGGAGTCGGACGATGTACTGCCCTGCCGCAGGAGCGCCGAGAAATACCGAATTTTCATGCGGCGCCGGTACACCTATGACCCAGGTGTCGATTGCGGTCCCTGTGCCTACCAATTGCCCCGGCGACACGGCAATGACGGGGGAATCCAGGTCAACGCTATTGGGCGCTCCCGGCACCATCGTCACTGACTTGCCGGCAACCGGGGTGACTGGTTCGAAACGGATTGCTGTCCGCCAAACGGAACCATTGGATATTGGACATTGTGCCAATAGTCCGAGAGTCCAGAGTATCAGGACAAATGTGGTGCGGCGATGGATGTCAACTTCGACGTTCCTGCGCTTTGGGTTGACCGCGCCAAACATGCCAAAGCATTGACGAAGGGCATCGCCGGAATACTCGCCAAACTTTCAGACCCGCGAAGCCCCCGGCGTTGCCGGGGGACGCAGGATTTTTGGACTAAAGCTGGAATCCGTCGCTGAACAGGATGTCTGAGGTCAGCTTCGAAACCGTTCCGCCGGCATACGTCACGTACAGATTGCCCGCTTCATCTTCGCCGAAGCCGTAGATAGCGGCAGGTGGCAATCCGGTATTGAGCTGACCACCCGCATCCCAAGTGGCGCCGGTTGCATTGGCGTACCACAGGATGCCGCTGCAGGAATCACCGTAAAAGTAGGTGCCGCGCATCACGCCGATCGGGCCACGATAGACGTACCCGCCGGTGATCGCACAGTTGGCTCCGTGACCGTATTCGATGACGGGCGCGAAAGTGGAGGTGGTGGCCGGGCAGGTCGTGCCACTGCCCGCTGTATCTTTGTAGTGACGACCTTCGCAACGGCTCCAGCCGTAATCGCGACCGCCGGCGGTGCCGGTGGGATGGAAGTCCACTTCTTCCCAGGAACCTTGCCCGACGTCACCGATGATCAGGTCATGGGTCTGGCGGTCGAAACTGAAACGCCAGGGATTGCGGAAGCCGTGGTCCCAGATCTCATCGCAAGTATTGGTTGTCGCAACGTGCGGATTGCTGGCGGGAATCGAATACTGCGCGGGATTGATGCCACTGGAGCCGCACATGTCCGCCGTCGGCGCGCTTCCGCGATTATCCACATCGATACGCAGGATCTTGCCCAGCAGAAAATAGTTCGTGCTGCCGACCGTTTCGGTGCATGTGCTGCCGGAGGTGTCGATTTTTTTCCACAGGCATTCGGCAAAGTGATACGGATTATCCTGCGCGCCGCTGTCACCCATCGACGAGTACAGGTAGCCATCCGCCCCAAAGTGGATATCTCCACCATTGTGATTACCGGCCAGATCCGGTACGCGCATCACAATCGTGCCGCTGGTGTTGGCCACATCCGGATTGGCCGACACGGTGTAGCGTGCTATGACCTGATCCGGCGTGGCGCCCAGCCGGGGTGCGGCGCTGGGCTGAGTATAGGCCACATAGAACTCGTCGCTGTGTGGCAGACCTACCTTGCCGTAGTTCGGGTGGAACGCGAGTCCGAGCAAACCGCTTTCGCTGGCCGTGGTGACCGAAACAGTCAGGAACGGAGTGGTCAGCAAGGCACCATTCTTGACGATCCGGATCGACCCGCCTTTTTGCACGATGAACAAGCGGCCGCTGCCATCACGCGGCGCGCGCAGTGCCACCGGTGAGGAATACGTGCCGGGAATCGGCGTCAACGCGAGATCGGCGGGCAAAGCTGCCGTTGCTTGCATCGAGGCGAACGTCAGCCCGAGCAGGGAAATTATTGCGAGGAAGCGCATGGTGCTCTCCAGTCCATAGGAAGAAAGTGGTTTTACCGCTACGCGCGCGGGGATGCCAGCGCCGCGCCGCACAGTCGTGACTGCGCGCACAGTGTGATCAGACCGACGGTCGTTTCAGACGGATCAGAGCCGATATGTCGTCGTCGGTGTGGCCGCGCTGCATCAGTTCGGCATAGTCGCGCAGCGACGCGTCAATGACCGGATGGTTGATCCCAGCGGCCTGTGCAAGCTGTTGCACAATCAGCAGATCCTTGTGCAGCAGGCCGAGCTTGAAGCCGACCGAGAATTCGGAGCGCAGCATGGTCTCGCCACGCTTGTCGAGAAACCAGTTCGCCGCGGCACCGGCGCCCAGCGTCGGCAACAAAGCACTCGCGTCCAAGCCGAGGGCCTCGCCGAGCGCAAGCCCCTCGCAAACAGCCTGCGCGATGCCCGCAATCAAAACCTGGTTGACCGCCTTCGTGTTCTGCCCGGCGCCGACTTCCCCCATGTGGCTGATCCGCGCGGCATAGGCTTCCAGCACCGGTCGGACACGCTGCAGGGTCTCGCGCTCGCCACCGAGCATGATGGACAATTTTCCACTGGTCGCACCTTCCACGCCACCCGACACCGGGGCATCGAGGAAGTCGCCACCCACAGAGCGCATCGCGAGGGCCGCCGCTTTCGCGGTCTTCGACGACACCGTCGAATGATCGATCACGATGCAACCGGGATTGGCTTGTCCAGCGATCTCGCGAGTCAGATTCAGTACGTCGTCGTCCGCGCTGACGCACAGCACCACAACGTTACAATCCTGGACCAGCGCGCCGATCGACGCGCGCGCCTCGACGCGGTGCTCGGCGGCGAAGCGCCTGGCCTTGTCCGGGCTGCGATTGGCAACCGCGCGCAACAAGCCCGCGGCCTTGAGATGTCCGGCCATCGGCCAGCCCATGGCGCCCAGGCCGACAAAACCAACATTTGCAGCAGTGCTCATAAATATCCACTCTTCCAGACGTAAAATTCAAACGAGCTGACGGCGCAAAGACCGCGCGGCCAGCTCAAACCATTGGTGATTCCGCAAAATCGACCGTAGATATGGGTCGTTCGCAGCGGGCACCGGCTAACCGCGTTCATCGGGACGCCGCCGTCTGCCCATTCGCGCTGCAGCACCGCGCACGACTCCCTCAGGTCGATTCCGCCAGATAGGTGTACCCGGTCAGACCCTGCTCCAGTGCCGCTTCGATGTCCCGTGCGGCGTTCGCATCGATGGCCGCCGCGGAAATCTTCTCGCGGTAGGCCGCGCGCAAGGCGCTCAGGTCATAGCCCACATAGTCGAGCATCACGTCACAGCTATCGCCGCGCTTCAAGTGGCTGAGTTGCGGTGTGCCGTTGGCGTCAATGCGTACGCTGACGGAATCCGTGTCGCCGAACAGATTGTGGATGTCGCCCAGCGTTTCCTGGTACGCGCCGACCAGAAAAATACCGAGCCGGTATGGCATGCCGTCGCGCAGTTCGTGCAACGGCAGGCTCACATCGAGGCCGTCCTGTTCGACGTACTGGTCGATGCGACCATCGGAATCGCAGGTGAGGTCGGCAATCACGCCACGCCGCGTCGGACGCTCGTCGAGGCGCGTGATCGGCACGATCGGAAACACCTGATCGATCGCCCAGACATCGGGAATCGATTCAAAAATAGAGAAATTGACAAAGTACTTATCGACCAGGCGCAAATCGAGCTCGTCAATGGTCTGGCGATGCGCGCGCTCATCCGGCTTCAGATGTGCCCGTACGGCGTTCGCGATTGCGTAGAACAGATCATCCAGGCGCGCACGATCAGCGAGTGACAATTGACCCAGCGCATACAAGGTCTGGCCCTCTGCCAGATGATGCAACGCTTCCTGGTACAACTCGACGACCGGTCGGGTATCGAGCTCGGCGTGGATCTCACGCAGATGGCGCAGCACGGCGGGCTCGTCGTCGCGCGCTGCGGCGATCGCACCGGCGGGTGCTTTTTCCACATCGCTGACATTCACGACCAGCACGGCGTGGTGCGCCGACATGGCGCGACCGGCCTCGGTGATGACCCGTGGCGGCGTCAATCCGTGTTCGGCGCAGGCTTCCGCCAGCGGCTGAACGATGGTGCCCGCGTACTGTTCGAGGCCGTAATTGATCGAACAGAACGAGCGCGAGCGTGATCCTTCGTAGTCCACGCCCAGGCCGCCACCGACATCCATGTACTGGATCTGCAGGCCGAGCTGAGACAGTTCGACAAAGTAGCGAACGGCTTCGCGCATACCCCCTGCGATGTCGCGCACATTCGACAGCTGCGAGCCCATGTGGAAATGCAACAGTTTAAGACAATGCGACAAATTCGCCGCCTTGAGCTGCTCGACCAGATCCAGAACCTGACGCGGACTGAGGCCGAACTTGGCTTTGTCGCCGCCGGTGTTCTGCCACTTGCCGGCACCGATCGTGGCCAGACGCATGCGCACGCCGAGCAAGGGCTCCACTGCCAGCGCGCGCGCCTCTTCGATCACGTATTCGAGCTCGGAGGGCTTTTCGACGACGATGAAAATCTCCAGGCCCAGCTTGCGGCCGATCAGCGCAAGACGCACGTATTCGCGATCCTTGTAGCCGTTGCAGATCACCGTGCTGCCCGGCTTGGCGAGCGCAAGCACCGCCATGAGTTCCGGCTTGGAACCAGCCTCAAGGCCAAAACCCGCACCACCGCCCGCCGCCAGTTCGCCGGCCACGCCGCGCTGCTGGTTGGTCTTGATCGGAAATACCGCGGTGTAGCCGCCGGTGTAATCGAAATCCGCCATGGTCTTGGCAAACGCCGCCTGCAGGCGTTCGCGGCGATGGTGCAGGATGTCGGAAAAGCGCAACAGCAAGGGCATCCGCGATCCCTGCGCCTGGGCCGCTGCAATAATTGCATCCAGGCTCAGCTGGGCGCCGCCCGCGCCGCGCGGGGCGACCGTCAGCCGGCCTTGCGCATCGACATCGAAATAGCCTTCACCCCAGTGCGGAATGGCATAGCGCTGGCGTGCTTGTTCGACGTTCCACGAATTCGTCATCGGTGGTCTCCGGTAGCGAGTTGGGGAACGTCGCAGCGGCGGGCCTGGACGCAAAAATCCCCGACAACCGGAAGCCTCGCACGCCGCGGGGCCATCGGGGCGCGTAGTGTAATGGGAGCGCGTGCCGCTGTGATGACGGAGAGGCAACAAACGGCATGCAACCCGCGTCGATCGCACGCGCCGTGCACTCCGTTGCCAGCGCGAACCGGTACAATCGCGCGCCCCGGCGCTCAGTCAACTGCGAGCGCGATGGTCCGTTTTGAATCCGCCCTGCCCCGACTTCGAGAGTTCCGCCATGTCCGAGACCACTTGGTTCACCGAAAAGCACGAGCATTCCGGCTCGTCCATCGGTTTTCGCGTGAAGCAGTTGCTGCATTCGGAACAGACGCCGTTCCAGAAGATCGACGTCTACGAGACGACCGACTGGGGCAATCTGATGGTCATCGACGGCTGCACGATGGTCTCGACGCGGGACAATTTCCTGTACCACGAGATGATGTCGCACCCGGCCCTGTTCACCCATGCGCGCGCCAAGCGCGTGGTGATCATCGGTGGCGGCGACTGCGGCACCTTGCGCGAAGTGCTGCGCCACGACGAAGTGGAAAAAGCGGTGCAGGTCGAAATCGACGAGCGCGTGACACGCTTGGCGGAAAAGTACTTTCCGGAACTTTGCGCTGCAAACAGCGATCCGCGTGCCGAACTGCTGTTCATCGATGGCATCAAGTACATGGCCGAACTCGATCCCGAGTCGATCGACCTGGTAATCGTCGATTCGACTGACCCGATCGGTCCCGCCGAAGGCCTCTTCAATGCGGCGTTCTATGCGAGCTGCTTCCGCGCCTTGCGCCATGGCGGCATCTTCGTGCAGCAATCCGAGTCACCGTTGGTGCACCTGGAGCTGATCCAGGCGATGCGCGCGCACCTGCGCACGGCCGGCTTCCAGGCGGTCAAAACCTTGAGTTTCCCGCAGCCGGTCTACCCGACTGGCTGGTGGAGTTCAACGATGGCGCGCAAGGGAGCCGATCTGGCTGGCTTCCGCGAACGCGGCGCGGCGGGCAAGCAATTTGCGACGCGCTACTACAACGTCGATATGCACAAGGCCGCATTGGCGTTGCCCGAATTCATGCGCGAAGCGCTGGGCGAATAGGGCAGCGCGCGCGCAACGAAGCATTCTGGAACAGGCCAATCGCCTTCATGTGAGGCGTTGATTGCGTCCACCTGCGTTCGTGCGAGCCATGCTCTGACCGCTTGCCGCGGCGGGCCGCGAACGAACGAATCCCGCTCTGCACACATGGGCTGGCGAGCTGCCGGCTCCGTGCAGACGCGGTACCAAATGGCTTGACGTGGTTTCTTCGGATCGGCCGCACGGGATGTGCAATGCGTTGCGTCAGAAATCAAAAACTTCGCGTTTTGACTTTGGGCAGTAGCACGACGACGAGCGTGCCGATGGGCCCGAGCAACAGGGATAGCAGAAACCACAGCAGGCCGCTGCGGTTCTTGCCCTGCGCGAGGCCGGCGTTGATCAGGGCGAGGGTTCCCCAGCCAACGAAAAACTCGGCGCGCGGCGCCAGCATTTGAGTCAATTCATTCATGCGCGAGGGTCCTGCAGAAGCGGGTCAGGGCGACGGTCGCCGACTTTATCGGGGATCACGTTAGGATCCCGTTTGGTGCGGTCAACGACCCTGCGTTTCGATCGATTCGAGCCGACCGTTCTCCAGATTCAAGACCCGCAACAGTCGCGCGCCACCCAGATCATAAACCCATTGCTCACGCTGAATCGGCTGATACCGCTCATTGCCGACACCGTCGCGTCGCACGATCGAATCGCGCTGGCTGCGCCGGTGGGTCGGTGTTCCGCAACGCGCGACGATCTCGCCGCTGCTGGTGCCGTTGGAAAATGAATCCAGATTGCAGTCGTCGCCGATTCGCGTGACACCGTAGCCGAGCGTCTCCTCGCGCTGCAGTTCGCCATTGAGGAACAACAGACGCACCATCAGTTTGCGGGGACCAAAATTGAAATACCAGGCGTCGTACACATTTTCGGATTGCTGCTCAAGCGGCCCGTTCGCGCCGCGCACGTCGACGCTGTAGAACTGCTCCGACCAGAACGGTTCGCCACACCGATCGCGCACCGCGAAGTCGCTGTCGCCGGTGTCCACCACGCGCGTGCCGCAGCGCAACGCCCAGGCCGGAGCGGTGAGAAGCAGCAGGCTCAACAGCAGTAGCAGGCGTTTCATAGTCCGTGTATCCCCGCGCGGTTGCGCAATATGTTCGCCAGCACGTCTGGCGCGTAGTCGAAACTATCGTAATACAGACGTTCGTCAGCCAGCTCTGCCGCAGCGAAGCTGCGCCGACCCGCATCGATCATCGCGGGCGGTCCACTCATGTAAACATCGAATTCTGCCAGATCGGGAAAGTCCTCGACGACCGCTTCGTGCACGAGACCCGCGCGCAACCCCTGCCGTTCCTGCGGATCCGAGACTACCGGGACGTAGCGGAAGTTCGACGCGTCGCGCGCCCAGCTGTGCGGCAGTTGGCTTTGATACAGCTCGGCGGCGCTGCGCGCGCCCCAATACAGGTGCATCGCGCGACGCGTGCCGAGGTGCAAAAAGTGTTCGACCAGTGCCTTGATCGGTGCGAAGCCGGTGCCGCCCGCGACCAGCAGCATCGGCCGCTCCGAATCTTCCCGCGGTACGAAGGTTCCCAGCGGACCTTCGACGCGCAGCACCGCGCCAGGTTCCAGCTCGTCGAACACGCGACCGGTGAAACCGCCACCGGCGACATGGCGCACGTGCAATTCGATGGCGTCACCGGTGTGTGGCGCGTTGGCGATCGAAAACGCCCGCCGCCGCCCCTCAGTGAGGAGTACATCCAGATACTGGCCGGCGAGACGCGTCAGGCGCTCGCCACGCGGGGGTTCCAGCCAGAGCTGCATTACATCCGGCGCCAGGCGATTCTTCTCGCGCAACTTCAGCGCCAGCGTGCGTCTCGGCATGTCGGCGACCGACGCGACTTCACGGACCGCGATGCGCAGGTCCGAACACGGCACCGCCTGGCACAGCAACACTTGATGGCGCGCCTGTTCGGCGGCGTTCAGGGCGGCGGGCGGATTGCGCGGGTAGCAGATTTGTCCCTCGATCAGATTGGCCTTGCAACTGCCGCACACACCGGAAAGGCAGGAATAGGGCAAGGCAAGCCCGGCGCGTTGCGCGGCTTCAAGGACGGTTTCCTGCGGCGCGACCTCGAAGGACTTGCCACTGGCCTGCAAAATGACGGTGTGGCTCACGCGTTGATCCGCAGAATCGGTGCGCGATTATCGCCGATGCGCGGGCGTATCGGCAGTATCGATCCGCGCCACGGCCACGACCGGGCGCACTGGAGACGTGCGTCGCGCTGTGCGAGTTCTGACGTTTACGACACACGTCCCGACGCGATTCGCGCCGCGCTGACCGATTCCGCGCTCAATCTGCGCGGGGACATGGTCGATAATGGCTGGCCGCGGCCACCCCGATCCGCGCGGAGAACGTGCATGAGCATCTGGAAGCAAGCCATCGACCTCGCGGCCATCAATCGTTCCTGCGAGAACACTGCTGCGCAGTCGCTGGGGATCCGTTTCACGGACATCGGCGACGATTACGTCAGCGCCAGCATGCCGGTCGACGGCCGGACCCGGCAGCCGTTCGGTCTGCTGCACGGCGGTGCATCGGTGCTGCTCGCCGAAACGCTTGGCAGCCTCGCCGCGAATCTTTGCCTGGATCCCAACGGCGAAGTGGCCGTAGGTCTGGATATCAACGCGAATCACCTGCGTGCGGCGCACGATGGTGAAGTAGTCGGCACCGCCAGACCCGTGCATCGCGGCAGAACGACCCAGGTGTGGGAGATCCGCATCGTCAACGGGAAAGGCGAGTTGGTGTGCATCTCGCGCCTGACCGTCGCGGTGGTACCTCGCCGTGCGGTCGCATGAGTCGCACGCCGCCTTATGCTGGCCTCTCCCCGGATGTGGTCCTCGATGCAGTTGCCAGCCTCGGCCTGATGCCCGATGGACGCCTGCTCGCGTTGAACAGCTTCGAAAACCGCGTCTACCAGATCGGTATCGAGGATGAGAATCCCATTGTGGCAAAGTTCTATCGTCCACAACGCTGGAGCAATGCCGCGATCGACGAAGAGCACGCCTATGCCCGCGAACTGGCCGAGGCCGAACTACCACTGATCGCGCCACTGAGCTTTTCCGGCCGCACGCTGCACGAGCATGCCGGCTTTCGCTACGCGCTGTATCCACGCCGTGGCGGGCGTGCCCCATCGCTGGAATCGATCGAACACCTGAACTGGATGGGGCGATTGATTGCGCGCATCCACAGCGTGGGTGCACGCACGCGGTTTGTGGAACGGGGCACGCTCGATCTCGCGACGTTTCTGGATGCTCCGAGCCAAAACGTGCTGGCGTCGCCGCTGCTGCCACCGACCAGCGTCGCGCGCTATCGCAGCGCGATCGACGCGCTGCGCGCGCCGTTGCTCGCGGCGTTTGCCCAGGCAGGGGCGCAATCCTTGCGCCTGCATGGTGACTGCCATCCCGGCAACGTGTTGTGGACTGACCAGGGGCCGCATTTCGTCGATCTCGACGACGCGCGCATGGGTCCCGCGATACAGGACCTGTGGATGCTCGCCCAGGATCGACGCGGTCTGGACGCGCTGATCGAAGGGTATGCCGAATTCCGCGATTTCAACTTTGCGGAAATCTCCCTGATTGAACCTTTGCGCATCCTGCGCCAGATTCATTGGGCCGGGTGGATCGCATCGCGCTGGCATGATCCGGCCTTTCCCGCCGCATTTCCGTATGTCGCCGATCCGGTCTGGTGGGAGCAGCACACGAGCGACCTGCGCGAGGCGGCAAACGACCTCGATCCCGGTTGATTGCCGCCGAGCCGCAAGCCATGCCGGTCGTTCAGGCCACTCTGGTACTTCGGGTACTTGTCTAAATCGATCGCAGGCGCCAGATTATCCCCCGACGCGGGCGGCATCGCGGCGGGCTGTTCGTTCGATCCGCGTTGCGGCGTTAGCGGCATTATCGATCCACACGATTTGCACTGGAGGCATGATCCATCGTGAACAATCCCTGGACTACCGAATCCCTCTTCGAGGCGCTGCGCTCGGATCCGAGTGCCGATCTGAAAGCGGCCGATCTGCGCCTGGTCGGCGGCGTCGACCCCACGTTGAATATTGTGCTGCACGAGCACGGCGACCTGACTCTGCACCTGGCGGTATCTGGCGAGCAGATCTTCGTCTCCACGCCCTTGTGTCGCGGCAGCCAGGTGAAAGATCGCAACGCATTCAACGACGCGTGCCTGCGACTCAACCCGCTCAATCCGCTGTCCAATCTGGGACTACAGAGCGCTGGTGGTGAAGATATCTACATCGTGTTCGGCGAGCTTTCGAGTCGCTCGCCGCTGCCGGCCGTGATCGAGGAGATCCATGTTCTGGCCGACAATACCCTCCAGGCCGCCGAGGCCTTTGCCGACCATTTGAAGTGAGCCCCATGGCCAGCATCTTTACGAAAATCATCACCTTGTTCCGCGGCGCCGCGCATGAAGCCGGGAGTGCCGTCGTCGACGCCAATGCAATGCGCATCCTCGATCAGGAAGTGCGCGATGCGCAGACAGCGCTGCTGCGTGCGCGCGACGACCTTGCCAAGATCATGGCGCAACGCAAGATCGCGGCCGACAAACTGGCCGACAAGCAGGCCAAACAGAACGAATACGGCAACTACATCCGCGAAGCGCTGAGCCGCGACAATCGCGCGCTGGCCCAGGAAGTCGCCGTCAAGCTCGCGCAGATCGAAGCGGACGTGGCAACCGATGGCAAGGTCATCGCTGAATACGACGCATCGATTTCCAAATTGCAGGCGTCGTCGCGGCAGGCCGAGACGGTCATTTCGCGGCTCAAGCAGCAGATCGATACGGTCAAGGCAACCGAAAGCGTGCAGCGCGCACAGGCGGCGCTGGCCGCGCAGCATGCGGGCACCGGCGCAAAGCTCGGCACCGCGCTGGATTCCCTGGAACGCATCAAGCTGCGTCAGACCGAACGTGCGGCGCAACTGCAGGTGGCCGAAGAACTGGCTGCCGCGACCGGCGAGGACACGGATCTGCACCGGCGATTGGCGCAGGCTGGCATCGTGCCCGGTGAAGCGTCGGCCGATTCGATCCTGGCACGCTTCGAGGCGCAGCAACCCAAAGCACTGACCCACGATCCGGCGCCGCAACTGGGTCAGTCCGTGGGGGCGGCGAGCAAGACCAGTTAAGCGCAGCCGACGTCCCGGCCGATGCGGCTCCCATCGAGCCGCGCGCGCGCGAAGTCGGATGGTATTTGTTGCATTGGCAAGATTGGAGTTTCGATCCTGCGCGGGACTGCTCAATCAGCACACTGATTTTGCGCTCGCGCCAAACCGGGAATGGGGGAGGGTCCATGCCGGTACTGTTGCGGCTGGTTCGCGGATTCCAGCGTCATCTGGCCTTGATGAGCTGGAGCGCGCTGTTCGGCGTAGTGCTGTTGCATTGCCTCGTGACCTGGCAGTTCATGCGCCTCGCGGGCGAAGAGAAGCTGGTCGAGCCGACGATCTGGTTTTACTACTATGCAGTCACCGCGACCACGATCGGCTACGGCGATTTTTCGCCGCAAACCAATCCAGGTCGGTGGATCGCCGTGGTCTGGCTGTTGCCCGGCGCGGTGACCCTGTTCGCCATGTTCATCGGCAAGGCGACCACGGGATTGATCGATACCTGGAGACGTAGGGTCATGGGCAAGCACAGTTACCCTGGGATGCACGGCCACACCGTGATCATTGGCTGGATGGGGCGCGATACGCTGCGCACGATCGATCTGCTCCGGCAGGACACGCACACCGACGACGAAGGCATCGTGCTGGTCGCGTCGGAAGAAATGGAAAATCCGCGTCCGGAAGAAATCCGTTTCGTGCGACTCGAATCGCTGGCCGATCCGGCGGGCTATCAACGCGCATCGGTTGCGCTGGCGGCGCGCATCATCGTCAATGCAGCGACCGACGAACAGACGCTGGCGGCGGCCTTTGCGGTGCTCGCGAACAAGCCCACGGGCCACGTCGTCGTCACTTTTGATCGCGCTGATACGAGCGCCGTACTCAAAGTGCATTATCCACAGGTGGAATGCGTTCTGCCGCTGCATGTGGAGGTCATGGTGCGTGCGGCGCAGGACGCCGGCAGCGCGGCGGTCGCCGCCGAGCTGCTGTCGGTCGCGGGCGGGGCCACCCAGTTCAGCCTGCGCGTGCCGGCAGGATCCGCGGGCGCGATCTACGGCAAGCTGTTCAATACCTTCAAGCATGAGCTGGGCGCCACCCTGCTCGGCTATCTGCCGGCGCTGGACGCCGAGCCGCGTCTGAATCCGCCGGATTCCGACTGTGTCGCGCCGAACGCCACGCTGTACTACATTGCCGACAAGCGCATTGATCCAGCGCGCATCCAGTGGGGAGCCTGTGCATCATGAGCTGGCTGGGAAAGATGTTCGGTAACAAGCCCGAAGAAGCGGAGGTCGCTCAGAGCGGCCCGCTGGGCCTGCGCCTGCGCGGCGCGGTTGGCGTGGACGAGCTGCCATTCCGAGTGGCGGGCGATCGGCTCATTTTCGCGCCGCCAGCGGGCAATCAGTTGATCGAAGCCTGGGGCGAGGTTGACCTCGGCGGTGGCTCGCGCCTGCACCGTTATTACCTGACCGACGACGCTTTCGTGCAGGTCGGCACCACGGCCGGTCAGATTGACGATATAAAATTGTTTATTTTTCACGAAACACGCAACCCGTCGAACCAGGCGGCGTTCAACGACTGGGTCAAGCGCGGCTCGCAGATTGGCGCACCGTCCATTGACATCAACGGTCAGCGCTTCAACCGCGTCTGGGGCGACACGCCAGGCGGCGAATGGGCGCCACCGGTGGTATTCGACGAGAAAGTTTACAAGGAAAATGCCCGCGAGCCGGACTACGACCTGACTCACTACGCGATGCTCTACCAGCGTGAAGTCGCGGGACTGGATCGCTATGAATACCTGCTGGTCAGCGCCGAAGACTACGGCCCGGACGAGTACTGCATCACTTTTTCGCTTGGCGTCGATGTCAGCCAAGCCGACCTCACCATCACCTGAGCGGAGTCAGCCATGTCCGATACCCTGTTGCGCTATCTCGACGGTCTGCCGGCCTTCCTGTCGTACTTCGGCATCGCGGTCGCATTGACCCTGCTGTTCGGGTTTGTCTACGTCAGTCTGACGCCGCATGCGGAGTTCGCCTTGATCAAGGAGAACAAACCGGCGGCGGCAATTGCGTTCGGCGGCGCCATCATCGGCTTCGCACTGCCGTTGCATGCGGCGATTACCCATTCGGTGAACCTGATCGATTGCGTGCTGTGGGGTGTGATTGCGCTGATTGTCCAGATTTTTGCGTTCTTTGCCGTGCGACTGATCCTGCGCGACCTCCCCGACCGCATTGCCCGCGACGAACGCGCAGCGGGCATTTTCGCGGCGTCGGTGTCGATCGCGATCGGTCTGCTCAATGCGGCCAGCATGACTTACTGAGAGGGCGCGCCATGAAACGTTCTCCCGCTGTACGCCTGCTTCTGATGGGTGCCGCGCCAATCCTGTTGACCGCGTGCGAATCGCAGGATGAAGCCGTTCTGTACAAAGACGTCACCGAGTGCGTCGCTGGCGCCCGTCTGACCCAGGACCAATGTCAGGCCGCGTTCGATCACGCCAAGTCCGAACACGAGCGCGTGGCACCCCGCTACACATCGCAAGCCGACTGTGAAACCGACTTTGGCAGCGGACGCTGCCAAGGTCTCAACCAGGGTGCCGGTATCCAGTTCATCCCGCTGATGGCAGCCTATGCGCTGGGCTACTATGCTGGTCGGCCAAATTATTACCAGTCGCAACCTTTATACTATTCACGTACGACGTTCGGCTCCGGCGGCTACCTGACGTCAGGCGGCCAGCCAGTCGCGCGTACCACCGGCAACGCCACGGTGCCGCACAGCGCCATGGAAGCGCCGGGTCGCGCAGTGACCATGTCGCGTTCCGGGTTCGGTTCGTCGTCCAGTGCGCGGGGCGGCTGGGGCGGGGGTTCCTGAGGTATGCGCCGACTGGTGGTAGCGGAACGCGCGGACTGGCGCGACACGGCGAATCGACTCGGATTTCGCTTCCATACGATCGATGGCGAACCCTACTGGGACGAGCGCGCCTACTACGCGTTCAACCTGGCGCAGATCGAGAACGATCTGGAGGAACCCACGGCGGAATTGCATGCAATGGCTATGGGCCTGATCGACGAAATCGTCGCCAGCCAGGAATTGATGGAGAGGCTCGCGATACCCGAGTCCTATCGTGACTGGATCGCGCAATCCTGGCGTCAACGTGATCCGCACCTTTACGGACGCATGGACCTCGCCTATGACGGCAGTGCACCCGCCAAGTTGTTTGAACTGAACTACGACACACCGACGGCACTGTACGAAGCGGCATTTTTCCAATGGGTCTGGCTGGAGCAACAGAAGGAGCGAGGCGTGTTGCCCGCAGGGGCCGATCAGTACAACCTGATCCAGGATCTGTTGATCGAGGCTCTGGGCACGATTGCCCCGGACCTTCCCAAGCCACTGTATTTTTCCGCGGTGCGCGACTCGCCCGAAGACCAAGGCACGATCGCCTACCTGCGCGACTGCGCCGAGCAAGCGGGAATCGCCACACGCAGTATCGCAATCGAGGACATCGGCCTCAGCGCGGACAGCCGCTACACGGATCTCGACAACAACGTGATTGCCGCGTTGTTTAAGTTGTATCCTTTGGAATTCCTGTTCGCCGAGCGTTTCGGCCCGGCCTTGCCGCGCTCGGGCATCCGGCTGATCGAACCGCCGTGGAAATCGCTGCTCAGCAACAAGGGAATTCTGCCGCTGCTGTGGCAGAAGCATCGCGGCCATCCGAACCTGCTCGAAGCGCATTTCGAATCCAGTGGCGACGCCCCGCTCGCAGCTGGCTGGGTACGCAAGCCGCTGTATTCGCGCGAGGGCGCCAACATCACACTGCGCCTGGCCGATGGCACCGAACATTCTGCCCCAGGGCCCTACGATGACGCACCGTGGATCCGCCAGGCGACCCACGCGTTGCCGTGTTTCGACGGCAACTACGCCGTGATCGGCAGCTGGGTCATCGCCGACCGCGCCGCCGGTATCGGCATCCGGGAAGACAGCACGCTGATTACCCGCGATACATCGCGTTTTGTGCCCCACGCAATCCTCTAGCGCTGCGCTCGCGGTGACACTTCATGGTGGGAGAATTGGCAGACGGTAACCGGGAGGCGTGAGGGTTTCCGGCGCGCCATTGCGTACTCGGGAGCACATCCCGGAGAAATGCCATGTCGACTCACAAGCCTCTCTTCATTTTCGCCCTGTTCGGATTGGCTGCGTCATCGGCGACGCAGGCCGATGTGCTGGTCGGCAACTATGGATTCGTCGGCGCCCCAAAACCTGCGCTGGTTTTCGCCCCCACGGCAACCGGCGACATGCCGCCCACACGCACGTTGGGCGGCGCTGCGAATGCCATTGTTTCGGCGACCGGTTTCACCTACGAGCCGGTGGAAGACGTGGTTTATGTCGCCGATTTCTACGGCCAGGCGGTGCGCGTTTTTCCGATCGGCGCGCGTGGCGACGTGCCTGCGCGACGCACGTTGACGTCGCCGTATATCGGCCAGCCGCGCGCGGTGATCATCGACCGTGCGCACCAGGAAATGCTGGTGCTGGGCAGTGGCTGTTGCGTATTCACTTATGCGCGCGATGCCGATGGGGCCTCCGCACCGTTTACCCGATTCCTGCAATGGGGTGGGAGCAGCGGCAGCCTGACCCAGTTGAACAATCCGGGCTCAATCACCTTGCTCGAAGGCAGCGATGAGATTGCGCTGAGCGACTATTCCAGCGCGACGCCGGCCGTTCCCCACGTACTCGTATTCGCGCGCAGCGCAGCGGGCAACACCGCGCCAGTGCGGGTCATTGAAGGCCCCGCGACCCAGCTCGGCAGCTATGCGCGCAGTGTGGTATTTGAGCCAAGTTCACAACGTCTGTTTGTGCTGGCAAACGACGCCGCTACGGGCGGCGTCTCGCGCGCGCGGATCGCCGTCTTCGACGCGGGCGCGAGCGGCAATACGGCGCCGCTGCGCACGATCGAGGGCAGTCTGACCGGGATGGACCTGCAGGGCAGCGAATACCTCGGCGGTATGGGACTGGATCCGATCAACCAGCGCCTGCTGGTCTCGATCAACGCCGGCGCCGACAGTCGCGTGCTGGCATTTGGCTACGGCGACAGCGGCAACGTCCCACCCGCGCTGCGGCTGGCCGGCGCGCAAACGCAGCTGTCCAGTCCCGGCGTTCCGCTCGGCGTGCCCGATCGCATTCTGCGCAGCAGCTTCGATCCCTGACCGACGCACGCCGTGGCGCCGATTGCGGGGCCTCGCGAGGGTGTCGCAACGGATCGTGCAACCATTCCGTGGCGCGCGGGACCGCGCTTGGTTACCCTTGGCTGATGAACAGTGCGATCGACGAACCCGATATGTCCGCGCCACGCCGCGATTTTCTGCGACCGCTGCGCTATCTGCTGCGCACCCCGGTGCTGATTGTGCATTTGTCGATAGCGCTGCCTTTGGCACTGTTGGTGATCAATCCCGTCGGCGCCCGTCTGCGTATCGGCGGCATGCGCCTTGATCAGTGGATCACCTGCTGGTGGTCGCGCTGGCTGGTGCGGATCTTCGGTTTTCGAATCCGGCGGATCGGCACGCCGGTGCCTGGTGCAGTCTTGTTTGTCGCCAACCATGTGTCATGGCTGGATATCGAACTGATGCATAGCCAGGCATTCATGTGCTTTGTCGCGAAAGCGGAAATCGGGCGATGGCCGCTGATCGGCTGGCTCGCGAGCCGCGCCGGTACGATTTACCATCAGCGCGGCAGCACTCATTCACTGGGCGCCGTGATGGAGCGTGTGGTGGGCCGGCTCAAGGAAGGCTTGGCGGTCGGCGTGTTTCCCGAAGGCGGTACGGGTTCCGGCGATCGGGTGCGCACGTTTCATGCGCGCATTTTCCAGGTTGCCACCGACGCCAATGTCCCCATCCAGCCGGTCGCCCTGCGCTATGGCGACAACAGTCGTCAGGATCCCGGCGTTCCTTTCGGTCCCAAGGAAAGTTTTTTTGCCAATTTTCTGCGCGTGCTCGGCGGCCCCACAATGAATGCCGAAGTGCATTTTTGCAGCCCGTTGGAGCCGGATACCGATGGTCGGCGCCGCACGGCGGAAACGGCACGCTTGCGCATTGTCGAGGCGCTCGGCCTCATCGACTGAGCCGCGCGTCGCGCTGGATGCGCTCCCGCACGGTGCCTAGTCCGGTGCACTGGAGTAGTCTTGCCGCACCGCAGCAAGAGTTCGTTCCCGCTATGCGCGCCAGCGAGTTCCGTACCCACCGCCTGCTCCGCAATCCGCACGTTCAGTCCGTGCTCGCGTCCAGCGGCGTGCGCCGCTGGCTGTTCAAGCGGCGGCGTCAGGCCCTGGAAGGTGCTGCCACCGAACACATCCTCGATTGCGGCGGCGACGTGCGCCTGCAAGGCTTTCATTCCGTGCAGAACGCACGTGACACCGCGCGGGGACTCGTCGTCCTGCTGCATGGATGGGAAGGCAGCGTGCAGTCGAGCTATCTGCTCCACACTGGCGCGCGCCTGCTTAGTGAAGGCTGGGACGTGTTCCGGCTCAATTTTCGCGATCACGGCGATACTCATCACCTGAATGCGGAAATGTTCCATTCTTGCCGACTGGACGAGGTGGTCGGCGCCGTCAGGCGCATCGCCCACGACTTCGCGCCGCGACCACTGGTCCTCGCGGGGTTCTCCCTCGGTGGCAATTTTGTACTTCGCGTCGCCCTGCGCGCGCGCGCCGCGGACATTCCCTTGAGCTACGCGATCGCAGTCTGTCCCGCGATCCATCCACCGGCGGTGCTCGACGCCATCGAGCGCGCACCGTGGTTCTATCACGCGTATTTCATGCGCAAATGGCGCGGTTCCATCAAACGCAAGCAAGCGCTGTTTCCCGCCGAAGTAAAACTTAGCGAGCGCGAACTCAAGGCCGACATGCGCCAGCTGACGCGCACGATGGTCGAGCGGCACACCGATTTCAGCAGCCTGGACGCCTATCTTGATGGTTATTCGATCGCAGGTGACCGCCTCGCCGATCTGTCGGTGCCAACGACGATCCTGACCTCAAGGGACGATCCGATCATTCCGGTGGATGGCTTCCACGACCTGCAGTTGTCCGCGTCGACCGAGCTCGAAATCGCGCCGATCGGCGGACATTGTGGATTCATCCGGGACTTCAGCCTGCGCAGCTGGACCGAAGACTACATCGCGCAGAAGCTGGCGACGTTGTCGCCCTGAGGTCCACGCACCGCAATCAGTCGGCGGACACGGTCCTTTCTCGCGCCCAGCTTCGCAGGTCCTGCACGGCTTCCGCCATCAACACCGACAGGGGGCGGGTGCTGCGAATTTCACGGATCACGTCGTCCTGCAACAAGCCGCGCTGCGCAGATGCGGCCGAATACAGCGCTGCCACAATCGACTGTTCGATTTCGGCACCGGAGAAGCCGTCGGCAGCCACGGCGAGTGCGTCGCGATCGAACTCGTCCAGTTTCAGTTCGCGGCGTACCAGATGAATGCGGAATATTTCCGCACGCGTGGCGGCATCAGGAAGATCGACGAAGAAAATTTCATCGAAACGGCCCTTGCGCAGCAGTTCCGCCGGCAGTTCGTGCACCTGATTGGCCGTCGCGACGACGAACACGTTTGCTTTGCGTTCGGCCATCCAGGTCAGCAGATAGCCCAGCACCCGGCGCGAGACACCGTCGTCTGAGTTGCCTGCAGCGAGACCCTTCTCGATCTCGTCGATCCACAGGACGCATGGCGCGAGCAATTCGGCATTGTTAAGGGCGCCGCGCAGATTTCGCTCGGTTTCGCCGTGGAACTTGTTGTACAAGGAACCAAAGTCCAATCGCGCCAGTGGCACGCCGAAGCCACCGGCAATGGCCTTGGCGGCGAGGCTCTTGCCACAGCCTTGTACGCCGAGCAGCAGCACGCCTTTCGGCGGATCGAGCTTGATCGCGCTTTTTGCGCCGATGAACGCTCCACGCCGCTGCGCCACCCAGTTCTTCAAGCGTGCCAAGCCGGCGACATCGGCGAATTGCGCGGTGTGATATTCAAAATGCAGCAGGCCATCGCGATTCAACAGTTCAAATTTGGCTTTTGCCAATTCGGGAAGGTCGGCGGCGCCCAACGCCCCATCGCGCCAGATCAACTGGCGCGCGATCTGGCGCGCGTCCGCCATCGACAGACCCATCAGGTTGCGCACGATCGCACGCGCCGCCTCCGCGTCCACCTCGACCCGTCGACCGGTTTCACGCGAGTAGTTGAAGGCTTCCGCGCGCAGCATGTCGGCGATGCTCTTCAGATCCGGCAGGCTCGGTGTGTAGCGCGTCGCGTAAGGTTCCAGGTCTTCGGGCAAGTCCACTTTCGGGCCGACCAGCACAATGCTGTGCGGCGCGCAGGCATGCCGTTGCACGATTTCGCGCAGCAGACGCAGAATCATCGGATAGCGCAGGTACGGATTGAAATCGAGCATCAGATAGATCCCACGTTCGGGATCGCGGCGCATCGCCTGCAACGTATACGAGGCGTCCGGCGCGATCGCGTCGTCTGGATCGACCTCGCGGTCGATGTCCAGGCGCTTCAGGCCTTCCGTGATGCTCCAGCGATACAGGGGGCGCAGAACCTGGGTGATCGCATGACGGAAGCTTTCGATGACGCGCGCTTCCTCAGCCGATTCGATGACGATCAGCGGCGTCTGCGCGCGCAACAGGGTTACCAGGTCATCGATCGACGTCATGGGGGCCGCAGTGTACAGGCAAGCGCTACGCGCGCGACGCCGGCGGAAGCGCGCAATTCCTGCGGCGCAGGGCGCGCTGCGGCATAATTGGCGGCTCCCGGGTGTCGTGCCCGTCGTTGCCCCATTCCACGCCCATGCTTGAAGATATCGCCCGCCTGCATTCCGAAGGTCGCCTGGACGAGGCTGAAGCCGCGTATCGCGTGTTCCTCGCCGACCAACCCGAGCACGTGGATGCTCTGCATCTGCTCGGCGTACTGCGCCGTGAGCGCGACGATCGCGCCGAGGCGCGGCTGCTGCTCGAACGGGCGCGCAAGCTGGACCCCGAGCGCTGTGACGTTTTGCTCGAAATTGCCGGGCTGCATTTTTTCGACGGCGATCTGGTCGGCGCACGAGCCTTGCTTGAGCGTGTCGTCAAGCTCGATCCCAACGTGCCCGGCGCGTATACCTTGTATGCCCAGATTGCGGCGCTGCAGGGTGATGTCACGCAGGCCGAGTCGCTGTTCCGTACGGCATTGCGGCTTACCGAGACCGACGCGGTTGCCCTCGGCGGACTCGGTCGCATTTTAGTCGATACGAACAATGTGGATAAAGCGCTGGGCTACCTGACACGCGCGGCTGAACTGGCGCCGCAGGACGCGCTGGTACAGGTCGATCTGGCGCGAGCATTCGCGCTACGCGGCAATGCGGCGTTCGCCGAACAGGCAGCGAGCAATGCCCTGCGGATGCGGCCGGAACTGCACGCAGCGAGGCGTGTGCTGGCGCAGATCCTGCTGCAGGAAGGCCGCGTGGACGAAGCAGAAGCCGCCTTCAGCGTTCTGAGCGAAGCCCCGGCGCAGCGCGCTTTTGCGTTGTTCGGTCTGGCGGATACGGCGCGACTCAAGGGGAACCTCGAGACCGCGGTTGAACGCTATCAGGCTGCACTGGCGCTGCAACCGCATCAGTCGGTCGCCGTCCAGATGCTCGGCACCTGCCTCGCGGCGCTTGGGCGCGACGCCGAGGCGGTGGAAGTGTATACCGCACATCTGGCGGTGCATGCGGATGCCCTGGCAATCGAAGCGCTGCTGGCGGATCAGCACATGCAATCCGGTCGATTTGCTCTGGCAATGCAAGCCTGGCAAGCGATCGCGCAGCGCCGACCCGAGGATGCGATACCGTTCCAGCGCATGGCCTTGCTGTGCGAATTCATGGGCGACAACGCCAATGCCCTATTGCTCGCGAACCGGCTCACGGACGCGTTGAAGCAGGATCCGGATCTGATCCTGCTCCGTGCACGCGCCGCCCTGCGCGAATCGCGCGACGCCGACGCCTCGGCCTTGCTGGAATCTCTCCGCCAACTGGGACTCACCCCGCAGCACGTCATGCAGGCTGCGCATTTGTTCGGCTTGCTCGCGGACCGCCGCGGCGATTTCGCGCAGGCGGTACCGGCTTGGTCGGAAGCGCAGCGAGGATTGCCGCAGGTTCTGCACGAGCAGCCGATGTTGGACGTGCGCGAACCGCAGCAGCCGCGCCTGACGCCGCCTCGCGCGCCGGCCGACGGACCCGTTTTTTTGCTCGGGCTGCCCGGCAGCATGGTTGAACGCGTTGCAGCCCTGCTCGCCGAACAGCCCGGCATTGCGCTGTTGCGTGATCGACCGTTCTCCGCGCAGCGTCGCGATGACTTCAGCAATCCGGGATTCGATCACTATGTGGATGCGATGGACGCGGTCGATGCGCAGCAGCGTCGAGATCGCTGGGCGGCGCAAATCGCTGCAACAGGAACGCCCGCCGACGGTCGTATCGTCGACTGGCTGGTGCGTTGGGATGCGCGTTTCCTGCCGCTGCTGCAACAGGGTTTCACCGATGCGACGCTGATTGTCGTGGAACGGGATTCGCGCGACCTTCTGCTCAACTGGCTGGCCTACGGCTGGATGCCGGAATTCGCACTGCATGATGCGCAGGCCGCCGCCGGCTGGCTGAGGCTCGCTCGCCAGCACATGGATTCTCTGGATAAAGTGGAAGGTTTGCGGATTATACATGTCGATGCGGATGCATTGCTCAGCGACCCTGAAGGCAACGGTGCTGATCTGGCGCACGCGCTTGGTATCGCGCGACTCGGTGCGGGCAGTCCGCAACTCGCTCGCGGCGGACTGACGCCTGGCCTGCCCGGCGGCCGGTGGCAGGCTTACAAGGACGCATTGGCAACGGCGTTCGCCGAACTCGACGCGCCAATCTGATCGCTGGCCTTGTGAAATACCGCGCATATTGGATTTTACGATGAACGGAGCACCGTCCAGCGAGGCGACACCGACGCCACTCGAACAGGCAAGATTCCTGGCCGGCCAGGGGCGTATTGTCGAGGCGGAATTCATCTATCGGAAGCTGCTCGAATCGAGTCCCGATCTGGTGGAAGGGCTGAATTTCGTCGCGATGTGCGTGCATGCGCGAGGCGAACCCACGCAGGCCGGCATGTTGCTGGAACGCGCACGCCTCGCGGCGCCCGACGACGCGGAGACGCTGAAGAATCTTGGTCTGGTCTATCGCGCCCTGGGCAACGACGCCGGTGCGATCGATGCCCTGCAAGGCGCGCTGCGGCAGGAGCCCGCGTATTTTCTCGCGCGTCTGCATCTGGCTGGATTGTTGCAGCAGGCAGGGCGTGACGGCGAGGCCTTGCCGCACTATTTTCGCGCGGTCAAGGATGCGCAGGCACGCGGTCGCTGGCTCAACGAATCGACCACACCGCCGGGCGTGCGCGCCAGCGTACTGCACGCGATGAACACGATCGATGCCGGCCGCCTCGCGCTGTTCCAGAACAGCTTCGCGCCGTTGCGCGAGAAGTTCGGCGCCTCCGCCTTGCATCGGGTGGAGGATGCGTTGGGGATTTATCTCGGCACTCGCGCGGCGGACTATCCAGACCCGCGTCAGAAGCCCCTGTTCCTGTTTTTTCCGGGCATCGCTTCGCGCCCGTATTACGACCGCGCACAGTTTCCCTGGCTCGGCGAGCTGGAAGCCGCGACGGAGTCGATCCGCGCGGAACTCACGCGGATGCTGCGCGAAGACCACGGATTCGAGCCGTTCCTGCGCACGGATGGGCCCGCGGATCTGGAGAATTATTTGCGCGGGTCGCAGGGTGCGCCGACCTGGAATGGCTATTTCTTCTATCGTCATGGCGAACGCTACAATGATAATTGCGCTCGTTGTCCACAAACTATCAGTGTTCTCGATGCACTTCCCATCGTGCGCATCCGGGAGCACGCACCGGAAGTTCTGTTCTCGGTGCTGACGCCCGGCTCGCATATTCTGCCGCACCGCGGAGTGACGAACACCCGACTGGTCACACATCTTCCCTTGCTGGTTCCGCCGGACTGCGCGCTACGTGTCGGCGGCGAAGAGCATGTCTGGCGCGAGGGCCACTGTGTCGTATTCGACGATACGTACGAGCACGAAGCCTGGAATCGAAGCGGCCAGACGCGGGTCGTACTGATCCTCGATACCTGGCACCCGGATTTGACCGAGGTCGAACGCGCCGCCGTGACCGATCTGGTCGGGGTGATTGGCGATTTCAACCAGAAATCCGGCGCACATTGAGCGACGTACCGCACCGCTGGTCCGGAAAATGGTGCGGTTGCGGTCCGGAACCGGTCATCAAACCGCGAGTCGCGCTGCCTCAACCCAGGCCGTAGCCCTTGCGTTTGCGGTATAGCGTCGAGGCATCGATACCCAAGGTCTTGGCCGCGACATCGAGGGTTGGCGTTGCGCCAAGCACCGCCTCGATATGCGCGCGCTCAAGCACTTCCAGCGATACCGGGTCGCCCGCACGCGGGGCGGTGGTCATTGTTCCCGCCGATGCGCCAAAGGCAGCAAATGGCAGGTGCTCGTAGCCGATTTCCTCGCCACTACAGAGAATGACCGCGCGTTCGATCGCATTTTGCAGTTCGCGCACATTGCCCGGCCAGGAATAGGCGAGCAAGGCATTCGTGGCTGACTCCGAATAGCGGCGGGCCGGACGCCGGTAGCGCGCGACCAGACCGGTCAGCAGTGCCGTGGCGAGCACCATGATGTCTTCCGGTCGTTCGCGCAGCGGCGGAACGGTCAGACTGATCACATTCAAGCGATAGTAGAGGTCGCCGCGAAAGCGATTTTCCGCAACCGCACCGGCAAGGTCACGATTGGTCGCCGCAATCAGCCGTACGTCCGCCTTGCGGGTGCGCGGGTCGCCGACGCGTTCGTACTCGCGATCCTGCAGGAAGCGCAGCAGCTTGGGTTGCAAGGCCTGCGGGAATTCACCGATTTCGTCGAGAAACAGGCTGCCGCCTTCCGCCACCTGGACGCGGCCCTGGCGGTGTTCGTGCGCTCCCGTGAATGCTCCCTTGACGTGGCCAAACAATTCGCTTTCAAGCAATTCCGGAGAAAGCGATGGGCAATTCACAGTGGCGAACCCGGCCTTGCGACGCATGCTCCACTGGTGGATATTGCGCGCCAATACATTTTTTCCCGTACCACTCTCGCCGAGGATAAGCACGGTTGCGTCGGTTTCCGATGCCTGGCGCGCCATTTCCAGCACGCGCGACATGGCGGGATTGAGACTGGTGATTTCGGCAAACGCTTCGGTCGCTCCGGCGTCTTCGAGCGCTTCGATGCGCCGTTCCATCTTGCGCGCCTGCGCTTGCTGCCCGACCGCATGCAGCAGCTGGTCCGGTTCGCAGGGCTTGATCAGATAGTCCGCCGCGCCCGAGCGCATCGCGGCAACGGCAACCGACGCATCCGATTCCGCCGTGGCCATCACCACGCGCATCCAGGGCGCAGCGGCGCGTAGTTGCGGGAGGAGTTCCAGGCCGGATTCTTCGCCGATGTGCAAATCCAGCACGCACACATCGAACACGCTGCGGGCAAGTGCAGAAAGCGCTGATGTGGAATTGTGTGCGGTGTTTACTCGATAGCCTGCATCTTCCAGGCACAGGCGAAAGTTGCGCAGCAAGGTGCTGTCGTCGTCAACCAGCAGAACACGCTCGGACTGCGTCGCGGTTTGCTCGGACATCGTTTGATCTCTCCATGTCACGCCGTGCAGCCTGCACGGCAGTTACTCAAGGATCCTGCAATCTGCCCCTGCGCTGATCGATCATCAGACCGCAAGTACATGAACTGTTTGGATAATTTTTCGCGCGAACGACTGGCACGGAGCTTGACTTGTATTTGTCACCAGCGCAACCGCCAACGGTCGGCGCCGGCAAGTCATCAAGTGCCAAGGAGAGTTGCCATGTTGCATTACGCGATTGTGTTTCTGGTTGTGGCGCTGATTGCCGCCGTACTGGGTTTCGGCGGGCTTGCCGGAACCGCGGCGGGTATCGCCAAGATCCTGTTCTTCGTTTTCCTGGTGCTGTTCGTGATCTCGCTGATCACTGGCCGTCGCAGGGTTTAGCGCGGCTGTCGAATTGCGCCTGCGCAGGAAGCAACCGTCGCCTCACCGCACGGATGGGCCAAGGATGGCCTCGCACATTGTCTGATGTCACAAGGAGTACGCGATGACTGCAACGACCAGCACCCTCAAGGAACTCATCGAACTGTTGCACGATGGGGAAGAATTTTATTCGGAAGCCGCCAGCAAAGTGCAGGTGCCGGCGTATTCCAATCTGTTTCAACGCCTCGCGCGCACGAAAGCGGCGATTGCGAAGGATCTCTCCGTTCATGTCACCTCGCACGGCGAAAAAGTCCCTGAGAGTGGCACGGTTTTCGGAGCGTTGCGCAAGTTCTACACGGATATCCGCGCCAGCATCGGTACCGATGCCGAGGGTGTCTATGTGGGCCAGCTTGAGCAGACCGAAGACCGCATTCTCGATGCGTTCCGCAAGGTCGTGACGGAGTCCGACAACAACGAAGTCCGTCAGATCGCCGAACGCTATTACCCAGAGGTCAAGCGTGCACACGATGAGATGCGCGAGCTGAAGCATCGTCTCGCCGCTTGAATTGCGTGTGACATGAGTTGCGCATCAAAAAAGGAGCAGTGATGAATCAGGACATTATCAAAGGCAAGTGGAAGCAGCTCTCGGGCTCCGCGAAACAGGCCTGGAACAAGTTGACCGATGACGACCTTGGCGTTGCCGATGGTCATCGCGAATACCTCGTTGGAAAGCTTCAGGAGCGCTACGGCTGGGCCAAGGATCAGGCCGAAGGCGAAGTGCGCAAGTTCGAGAAGACTCTTTAATTGACGTTGATGCAGCAGGGCTGGAGCGCAAGGAAGCGCTCCGTAACACGGCAGGGAGGCACTTTCCCCTGGCGAGTCGGCCATCCGTTGTTCCCTTCCCCAAGGTCCGGACCGACTCGCGCACCGCTGTGAAGCGGCGCGGCACGATCAGCATGATCCGTGCAGATGTACCGGCGGCGACGCGGGCAGTGTCGCCGCTTTTTTTTGTGGATTTTTCAGCCGGGCGCGGCATCCGCACCGCCGACCCCGTCAGACTCAGCTGGCGGTCAACGGCAGCTCGAAAGCGAATACGCTGCCGCCGCCGTTGCGCGGCTCGTACCACAGAAACCCGTTCATCTGTTCCAGATCGCCCTTCGCGATCGCGAGGCCGAGGCCGGTCGATGGGGGATCCGGATCCGCACTGGTTGAATTCACATCGAACGAGTCTTCGCCAGCTGTAGCGGCGATCGCCACCGCGACCGCGGCATTTGCCTCGACGTCGGCAACCACAGCATTGGCAATCGCAATCTCGGCCTGCGCATGCGCCGTGGCCGCGCGCACTTCCGCTTGGGCCGCCGCCGCATTGGCGGCATCCGAATTCGCATGCGCGATTCGCGCAAAGCGCTGAAACAGTTTTTGCCGCTCGGTTTCCGGAACACCCGGCCCGCGGTCCATTACGTAAACGCGTGCGAATCCGGTTCGACTGGCATCGATGCGAACTTCGATTTCGGTCTCGGGCGGCGCAAATCGGATCGCGTTCGAGAGCAGGTTTTGCAGCACGTTGCGCAGCGCGGCCGCATCGCCATGCGCAGCAAGCGACTCCCCGCTGCGCACCAGGCGCACGCCGCGACTCTCCGCCAATGCACTCTGCCGGGCGATGGCGCGGTCCACCAGTTCGCCCAGATCCGCCGATGCGAGCTGCAATGCGCGCACCCGCTCGATTTCGGCGCGGCGTGACAGGAATCGATGGATAAATTCCAGGGCTTCATCGCAGGAGCTGACGATGTCCTCGGTCAGGCCGTCGCGGCGCTCGTCCGTGAGATTGGGGCGTCGCAGGAGCTGTGCGGCGAAGCGTACATTGGAGATGGGGTTTTTCAAGTCGTGCGCGACAATCGTGGTGACGTCCTCGCGCTCACGCACGATCAGGCGCAGGTGGTCGTTGGCGCGCTTGAGATTCACGTGAGTACGCACGCGCGCCAGCAACTCCTCGGCTACAAAGGGCTTTGTGATGTAATCCACAGCGTGCAGTTCGAACGCGCGCACGAGGAATTCGCGCTCCGTTGCCGCAGTAATGAAGATCACTGGAGTGGGCGCCAGCAGCACGTCCTCCTTCATACGCCGACAGACCTCGAAACCGTCCATGCCTGGCATCAGCATGTCCAGCAGGACCAGGTCCGGTATTCGGGTTTTTGCACGCGCCAACGCCTGCTCGCCAGAATCGGCGGGCATGACTTCGTAGCCCGCGCTGGACAGGATTTTGCCGAGCAGTTGGAGATTGGCGGGCTGGTCGTCGACGATCAACACCAGCGGTTCGGTGTGCAAGGTGCGATACGGCATTAAATAGTTTCCGTGTGACAACGATCAAGTTCACGCAGCAATGCGGGATACCCGTTGAGACATTGTTCCAGCGCCACCGTATCGGCCTGCGCCGCGGCATCCCGTAGGCGCGCGGCATAGCCGGCAAGCGTCGCGCTGCCGCAGCGTTCCGCCAGATCACTCAGAGCGTCGCCAAAACGCACGCTTTCCCGCAACGCGAGTGTCGCATGCAATGCCTGCCATGCGCCGTTTTCCATTTCGACGAGACTCGCGCGTACGGTTGGCCATTCCAAGGGGTGTTGCAGGGAATGCAGCGACGGATTTTGCTGCGGTGAACCGTATCGATCGATTACGCGTCGCAATTCGGCGTATAGCACTTCCAGCGAAATTGGTTTGCGGATGTAGCCGTCGAATCGCTGACGCAACCGCGACTCTTCGCCCAGCATACTCGACGCCGTCACGGCGATCACGCGAACCTGGTTCAGGCTTGCGTCGGCGCGAATTTCGTCCAACGCGGCATTGCCGTCCATGCGTGGCATGCGGATATCCATCAGCACCAGGTCAGGCCGTTCGGAACGAACCAGCTGTACCGCCAGCAAGCCGTCCTGCGCTTCGATAAGGCGGTGGTGGCAGCCGCGGAACATGGCCTGGATCAATTGCCGGTTCAGCGGAACATCGTCGGCCACCAGTATGGTGCTTTGTGGAAGATCCGACAATTTACCTTTCGGAAGAGGGACGGTCTCCGGCGGTGGAACGATCGGCACATCCGCGAGGTGAATGCGGAAGCAAGAGCCCTTGCCGAGCGTGCTATCGACGCTGATCGCGCCATTCATCAGCTGTGCTAGGCGTCGCGTAATGCTCAGGCCCAGACCGGTACCTTCGCGACGATCGGCTTTCCCGCTGGCCTGGGTAAAGGGATCGAAGATGCGTCCCAGATCGGCCTCGGCGATACCGATACCCGTATCCTCCACGTCGATCCGGCAGTCGACGCGGGTCTCGTCGTCGCGATGCGGGGTGGCAGTCGCTCGCACCGAGATATCGCCCTGATCGGTGTACTTCACGGCATTGCCGATGAGGTTGAAGAGCATTTGCCGCAGGCGAATCGGATCGAGTTGCAGGCCGTCGGGCGTATGCGGGTCGATCTGTGCGGAGAGTTTGATCCCCTTCTCGAGCGCGAGCTCCCGGAAGACGACGACGGCGCTGTCGATCGCTTCGCGCAGGCTCATCGCGACCGGACTGACATCAAGCTTGCCGGCTTCGATCTTCGACAGGTCGAGCACGTCGTTGATCAGGGTGAGCAACGCGCGACCACTGCTGACGATGGCATCAACATAACGCTTGTCTTCGGCATCCGTGACGCGATCCGCGAGCAGCTGGCTGAAGCCAAAAATCGCATTCATCGGAGTGCGGATTTCGTGACTCATATTGGCGAGAAAGGTACTCTTTTCCCGGCTCGCGCTATCTGCCCGTTGCGCAAGGAGGCGCAGGTGCTCTTCGCTGCGCAGTGCGCGCAGGTGACGACGCAACAAAACCAGGCCGGCCAGGCTTGCCGCGATCGCGAGCACCAGCGACACCAAGATGGTGCGATTGCGCATTGCGACGATTTCTTGCAGGACAGCCTGCTGTTGCGCCACTTCTTCGCGCACGTCGTTGCCGAGGGCCGCAATCTGCACGCGCAGGGTGTCCATGGCGGCGCGTCCCAGGCCGGAACGGACCATCGCGAGCGCTGCGTCCGGCCCTTGTTGCCGATACAGCAGCAAAGACGCAGCGACCTCATCGCGTTTCCTGGCTGTCTCCGTAGCAATCGCATCAAGCGCGCTGCGCATCGCGGGTCGATCGCCGAGATCTTTGTATACGTTGTTTAGTTGTGCATCAATCCGCGTCTCCGCGCTGCGATACGGCTGCAGATATTTGTCATCCTGGGTGAGGAGGAATCCACGCTGTGCCGTTTCCAGATCGACGATCTGCTGCAGGAACACCGCCAATTCCTTGTTGCCGGACTGCAGGCGCGTGATGACGGCCAGCGAATCGCTGAGCTGCGAGCTGGCAGACAGGGCCGCCCAGGCAACTCCGACCAACAGCAACAACGCCAGCGCATACAGCAACTGATATCGACGCCACCCTTCCCAGCGCGAGCGTCCAGGGTTGGCATTGCTGACAGTCGGGAGCGATTCGTCTGCCACGCGCGGATATTCCTTGGACAGAGGGACGCAAGCGTGCCGGTCACGGGTTGCAAGCTGCAACGCAGGCTCGGCAGAAGAGCCGCGAAGCGCACGGCGATCGCACGCCAGAGATCATAGCATCTGATTCAGAATCAGCAACTTAAGTCGCGGCGAATGATTGGCACAAATGCTGAATCAGTACTGCTGCGCGACAACTAAGCGTTACTACCAGGAACGGTCGCCAGCGACCATCGATCAGGGAGATTCACATGCAACTCAAGACCCGTTATCCGATTTTGGCATTCGCGATTGCCGCGACGTTTGCTCTCAGCGCCTGCGATCGCGCCGAAGATCCCGCCAAGACGCGCGAGGACGTCGCGAAGGCTCAAGCCAGCGCAGCGAAGGAAACGCAAGACGCGCGTGCCGATGCGATGAAGAAGAACGCCGATGCACAGGCCGATCTGGCCAAGACGCAGGCAACGGCTACGCGTGACGTCGCTGAAGTTCGCGCCGATGCCAGCAACACCGTTGGCGATGCAAATGCGAAAGTCGCCGATGCGACCAACGATGCGAACAAAAAGATCAACGCCGAACAGGCTGATGCCATTCGCACCAAAGCCAAGGGCGACTACAACATCGCCAAGGCCGACGCGGATGCCGCGCTGAAAGTAGCCCAACAGCGTTGCGACGCGGTTACCGGCGCGGCGCGTGATACCTGCCAGAACACGGCGAAGTCGAGCTATGACCAGTCGGTCGCTGCGGCGGAGTCGCGCTACGAACAGTCCAAGCGTGATGCGGACGCGCTGGAAAAGCGCACTGGCGGCTGAGTTTTGTTCGGTAGAAATAGTGGAATTGGCTTCCCAGGAAGCAATTGTTCTCATCCCATGCACACAAGGAATCGAGCATGAAGACCATCATTCAGAAGACCGTCATGGCATTTGCGCTGATCGCCTGCGCCGGCTTTCTCAGCGCATGCCACACCGTGAAAGGTGCCGGCAAGGATGTCGAGCAGGCGGGTAAGGAAATCCAGAAGGCGTCCGACGAAGTACGCAAGTAGGACGGCAGCTGGGCCAAGGCAAGCAGCCGCGCCACCTCGCGGTTGCGCGCGAGCCCCGGGAACTTCGGTTTCCGGGGTTTTTTTGTCGCCCGTGGCGCGGCCAAGTGGGCGATAATTCCTCGACAGGGCGATTGCGGATCGGCGTGCGGGAACCCGTATCGCCAAACGCAGTCCTAATCGCATCCTCTTCGTGGAGTTGTTTGCATGTCGACAAAAATCCTGATGGCTGGCGCCGTTTTTGCCGCTGGCATCGTCCTCGCTGGCTGCAGCGGTTCCCAGGACGAGGTTGCCGCACCTCCCGCCAGCCCCGCGCCAGCCGTGGAATCTGTCAGTAGCACGCCCAGCTACGTGCCGCCACCAGCGCCCAGCACAACGGTTTCACCGAAGCTGTCGACTCCGCAAATGGATCTGGTCGTGACCCACGCGACCACGGTTCTGGTCGACGCGCAGGACCGCTGCAACAAGGTGACGGGACCGCTGCGCGATGCGTGTCACAAACAGGCTCAGGCGTTTTACGAGGCGGCGATTGAGAGAGCTCGAAATCCGCCTCCGCCGCTACAACGTTGAGTCGCGAGCGCGCTACGTCGAGTTCCCCAACAGCGCGTCTGACGCTCTGGCATGGTTCGTTTCGAGTGCGACTTGGCGCGCGGCGCTACCTAGGGCTGGTGCATTTTCTTCTGACGGTGCCGGCCGTCGGCCTCGTCGAGTGAATGGCTGCGTTTGACGCCGCCATCTCTCGCGGCCAGTTCAGCCAATCGGCAGTAGAACTCCCGCAGCGTACGCAATTCCGTTTCGTCAAGGTCCTCAACCGAAACCAGACGATTGCTGGCTTCCTTGTGCGAAGCAAGCAGCTCATTGAGCTTGAGGTGAATCGCAATGCTGTCTTTGTTCTGCGATTGCTGAATCACGAACACCATCAGGAAGGTAATGATCGTCGTCCCGGTATTGATCACCAGTTGCCAGGTTTCCGAATAGCCGAATAGCGGCCCACTGGCTGCCCACACCACCACCACCAGGATCGCCAGACAGAACGCCGTCGGGCTTCCGACCGCGCGTGTGACGTGCGAAGCCAGACGATCGAAGATGCCATGCGAGTGAATCTTGGCATTCGAACCTTTTGCGGACTTGTTGCTTTTGCTGGAATCCGCTTTTGTCTGCTTCATCGTGAATTGGCCTCGCTGCGAATCGGTCCACGAATGGGCGTTGCGTCGTTGCTGTCGCGGAAGAGCGACCTCGTCGCTTCACAAGGTGCGAGGCGCGCTTGCCAGTCCACCGATCGGCGCAATGGCAGTATGTCAGAGCTCTGCCCGCGGATGGGTCATGCCAGTCCGGTACCTTGATTGCCGACCTTATTGCCCGCCCGGCATTGCCAGCAGCAATGCACCTCCGAGCAGGATGCGATAGCACGCAAATGGCGTGTAGCGGTGGTGCTGGATGTATCCGAGCAGCCAGCGCACCACCACAAAAGCGGTGACGCAGGAAACGCTGAAGGCTAGCCCGAGCGCGGCCCAGTCTTCGTGCACACCGCCATTTTTCCAGCTTTTCAGAAGTTCGTAGGCGCTCGCCGCAAACATGGTCGGAATGCCGACCAGAAATGCGAATTCAGTGGCCGCTGCACGATTCGTCGTGCCCGCCAGCAGCGCCACGAAAATGGTTGCGGCCGATCGTGAGGTGCCGGGAAATATCGCTGCCGCGACCTGCGCCAGACCCACGAGGCCCGCCACACGCCAGCTGATTTCAGTCTGGTCGGGGCGACCCGCAGCAATGCGCTCGGCAAGCACCATGAAGACGCCGCCGACGATCAGCGCCCACGCCACTGGAGTGACCGTCTCCGGCAACTTGAATCCGGCTCGGGTCATGGCAAATCCCAGAACCGCCGTCAACGTGAAAGCAAATGCCAGTTTTGCCGCATATTCCCTATGTTTCTTTTGCCGTATTCCTCCAGCAAGTTGCCAGAGGCGTTCGCGATAGATCAGGCAGACCGCGAGAATCGCACCGGCCTGGATCACGACATTGAACAAGTCCGAGCGAGCGCCCAGCCAGTGTTCCGCGATCAGGAGATGACCCGTGCTGGAGATTGGAAGGAATTCGGTGACGCCTTCAATGAGGCCGAGCAGGATGGTCGCAAGCAGGTCGGTCACGGGCAGGTTCGGGTTCTGGGAGGGATGCGTAGATTACCAAGCACATCCGAGGGACGGCCTGCCGGCGTCGATTCTGCTCGAAAGAATTGCACCCTAATTGTGCATTGCGCAAAGATTTTCTGCCCAATCGGGTGCAAATGTCCTCCCATGGCGACCCTGACCTTTACCTATCACACTGATATTTATTATTTTTCTGCGATGGCACGCGACTTGCCATGATCGTCCCATCATTCCCCCACCGCAGGTGTCCGCATGTCCGTCGAATCCGTACTCAAACTCATCAAGGACGACAAGATCGAATTCGTTGATCTGCGCTTTGCCGACATGCGTGGCGTACAACATCACGTCACCTTCCCATCTCATGCGATCGACGCGAGCACGTTCGAAGACGGCAAGATGTTCGACGGCTCGTCGATTTCAGGCTGGAAAGGCATCAACGAATCGGACATGGTCCTGTTGCCGGATGCGGATACGGCCGTGCTCGATCCATTTTTCGCGCACAAAACCCTGGCAATCGTCTGCGATGTGCTGGAACCGAGCACGATGCAGGCGTATTCGCGCGACCCGCGTTCGATCGCCAAGCGCGCCGAGGCATTCCTTAAGTCGACCGGCCTGGCCGACACCGCCTACTTCGGCCCGGAGCCGGAATTCTTCATCTTCGATTCCGTGCGTTGGCAGAACGACATGGGCAAGGTCTTCTACGAGATCGAATCCGGCGAAGCGGCCTGGAGCTCGAAGTACCGTTATGAAGAAGGCAACTCGGGCAATCGACCGGGCGTGAAGGGCGGTTATTTCCCGCTGCCGCCGGTCGACAGTTTCCAGGATCTGCGCGGCGAAATGTGCCAGACGCTGGAACAGCTCGGCCAGGTCGTGGAAGTGCACCATCATGAAGTGGCGAACGCAGGTCAGTGCGAGATCGGCACGCGCTTCAATACGCTGGTGAAGAAGGCCGACGATCTCGCGCTGATGAAGTACGTGATCAAGAACGTTGCGCACCGCAACGGCAAGACCGTGACCTTCATGGCCAAACCGATCGTCGGCGACAACGGTTCGGGCATGCATGTACACCAGTCGCTGGCCAAAGGCGGTCAGAACCTGTTCTCGGGAGACCTTTACGGCGGCTTGTCGCAAACTGCGCTTTATTACATTGGCGGCATTTTCAAGCATGCGCGCGCGATCAATGCATTTACCAACTCGACCACGAACAGCTACAAGCGCCTGGTGCCGGGTTTCGAAGCACCGGTGATGCTGGCGTACTCGGCACGCAACCGTTCTGCCAGCTGCCGCATTCCGTTCGTGACCAATCCGAAGGGGCGGCGCATCGAGATCCGTTTTCCGGACCCGATGAACTCAGGTTACCTGGCATTTACCGCACTCATGATGGCCGGACTGGACGGCATCCTCAACAAGATCGATCCGGGCGCGCCGATGGACAAGGATCTGTACGACCTGCCACCGGAAGAGGAGCGCAACATTCCGACCGTCTGTCACAGCCTGGACCAGGCGCTGGCTGCGCTCGACAAGGATCGCGATTTCCTCAAGGCGGGCGGCGTGTTCTCCGATGATTTCATCGATGCGTACATCGACCTGAAGATGCAGGAAGTCACCAAGTTCCGCGCGTCGACGCATCCGCTCGAATACCAGATGTACTACTCGATCTGACCGCTCGGCCTGCGCAATTGCTGGCGTGCGAACAGCGCCAGCAATCGCCACGCTGTGCCGCATTTTAGTCATCGTAAAATAAGATAAATATAGCAAAAACGGCCATCGCGGAGCGGTGGCCGATCGGGAGGGGCGTCCATGTGACGCGGGTCGCCGGAGGCGGCCATCAAGGGGCGACACAGCCTCGTACGGAATCGGAGTCTATCGGCAGGGAACGCCGCAGACGCTATCCCATCCGGGATAGGTCTTTCCGTCCCTCTATCGATCGGGAGTATCCGCATGCACCGTGTATTCAGCCTCACGAGCGCCATCGCTGCCCTTTGCGGGTTTGCGTTTGCCAGCACAGCCGCCGCGGAAGACACTTCCAACTGGCAAGCCAGCGGCAGCGCTGCCCTGGTCAGCGACTACCTGTTCCGCGGAATTTCGCAAACCGGGCAGGATCCTGCCCTGCAGGCTGGCATCGAGTTCGCCCATATCAGCGGTTTCTACGCGGGCACATGGGGCAGCAATGTTTCCTGGGTCGGTGATCTGTCCACCGACGGGGCTCCAATTTCCAATAGTCTGGAAGTGGATTTTTACGCAGGGTGGCGCGGCCAGCTGGGGGCAGCGGTGAAGGTCGATCTGGCTGCCTACACTTACGCGTATCCGGGCGATTATCCGCAGGGATTTACCCGGCCGCACACGACCGAAGTCATTGCCGGAATTACCTGGTCCTTGCTGCAATTCAAGTATTCGCATTCGGTCAGCAACGCGTTCGGCTTTGCCGATTCGCACAATAGCGGTTACCTCGAAGCGAACCTCAATTGGGAGTTCGTGCCGAGCTGGACCTTGAATGCCCATCTGGGCCACCAGCGCATCAACGGACTGGGTGACGCGAGCTACAGCGACGAGCGTCTCGGTGTGACCCATGTATTCGGCGGCGCCTATTCACTCGCGCTGACCTGGTCCGACACCAATGCAGAACGGTCGATCTATACCAATCCACAGGGCGAATTTCTCGCCCGCTCGACCGGCGTGCTGAGCCTGACCCGGACCTTTTGACTCAACGCATCCCCCGTAAGGAGCCGCCGCATGAAGCTGATCACCGCAATCATCCGCCCGTTCAAGCTCGACGATGTTCGCGAAGCGCTGTCGCAGGCGGGTGTCACCGGCGTGACCGTGACCGAGGTCAAGGGTTACGGCCGCCAGAAGGGCCATACCGAATTGTATCGGGGTGCGGAATACGTTGTGGATTTTGTTCCAAAAATTAAAATTGAGGCTGCGGTTCCTGCAGCGTTGTTGCAGGCGGCGATCGACGCGATTGTCGATTCGGCACACACCGACAAGGTCGGCGACGGCAAGATTTTCGTGACGTCGCTGGAACAGGCCGTGCGCATCCGCACCGGTGAGATTGGCGAAGACGCGCTGTGACCCGACGCTCAAGGAGACTTCCATGATTTCCATTGCAACCGATTTTGCGCGCTCACGACCGCTTCGCGTCCTCGCCAGCGCCCTGAGCCTGACTTTGCTCTGCAGTTTGCCAGCATTCGCCGATACACCACCGGTTCCAGTGCCGAACAAGGGTGACACCGCCTGGCTGCTGATCTCTACCGCCATCGTAATCTTCATGACTCTGCCTGGCCTGGGCCTGTTTTACGGCGGCCTGGTGCGCAGCAAGAACATGCTGTCCGTGCTGATGCAATGTTTCGTGGTATTTGCGCTAGTTGCCGTATTGTGGACATTGTACGGATACAGTTTTGCGTTCACGTCCGGAAATGCGTTTTTTGGCGGAACGGATCGCTTGTTCATGAAGGGCCTGACCGTCGAGGCGCTGGGTGCGACATTTTCCAAGGGTGCGATGGTGCCCGAGCTCGCGTTCTTTGCCTTCCAGGCGGCGTTCGCGTGCATCACGTGCGCCCTGATTGTCGGCGCCTTTGCCGAACGCGCGCGCTTCGCCGCCGTATTGTTCTTCGTCACCCTTTGGTTCACCTTCGCCTACGTTCCCATGGCGCATATGGTGTGGTTCTGGCCGGGTCCAGATGCGTATACCGATACGGCTGCCGGCGACATCGCGACGGCGGCATCGGGATGGTTGTTCCAGAAAGGTGCGCTGGACTTTGCCGGTGGCACCGTCGTACACATCAATGCAGCGATCGCCGGACTCGTGGGCGCCTGGATGATCGGCAAACGGATCGGCTACGGGCACGAAGCGATCCGACCGCACAACCTGACCCTGACCATGGTCGGCGCGTCGATGCTGTGGATAGGCTGGTTCGGCTTCAACGCGGGCTCGGCGCTTGAGGCCAATGGCACGGCGGCGCTTGCATTCGTGAATACCCTGATCGCGCCTGCTGCGGCGGTATTGGCGTGGACGGCTGGCGAATGGATAGGCAAAGGTAAACCGTCGATGCTCGGCGCGGCGTCGGGAGCAGTGGCCGGCCTCGTTGGCATCACGCCAGCGGCCGGTTTTGTCGGGCTTGGCGGCGCGCTGGTGATAGGCCTGGTGGCTGGATTCGCCTGCCTCTGGGGAGTCACCGGCCTGAAACGCCTGACCCGCATCGACGACTCACTCGATGTGTTCGGCGTGCACGGTATCGGGGGCATCGTCGGCGCGCTGCTGACTGGCGTATTTGCAGCGCCATCGCTGGGTGGTAGTGGAATTTACGACTATGTCGCGAATGCGGTGGCGCCGAATTATTCCATTTCGCACCAATTGCTTGTGCAGGCGACGGGGATCGGTCTCACCCTCGTGTGGTCGGGTACGGTCGCCTTGGTCGCCTTCAAACTCGCCGACCTGGTGATTGGCTTGCGCGTACCGCACGATGAAGAGCGCGAAGGCCTGGATATCACGGCGCACGGCGAGACTGCCTACGACCATTGAGTTCGACACGGGATCCGGGCATTGGTGCCTGGATCCCGCTCGAATCAGATGCGCATTCGCGATCGCGGCCGGCAGTCACTAAAGTGTCGGCAATCCGGTCTGCTTCCCGTGCTGGCGATGCCCGACATTTTCTGCCTTAACCATTTTCTTGAGACCGCGGAATGCGCGCGACTCTGCGCCGAGCTCCGCGATAGTTCCGCCAGCGCAGCCACCGTGCTGGGCACGGAAGGGCGGCGCGTGGAAGGTCAGATGCGACGCGCCATGACCCTGCAAGCAGCGCCGACGACAGTTAACGCCGTCAGATTTCGCCTGGAGCGGAATCGCGCGGACATGGCACGCTACTTTGCCCACCCGTTGGGGGCCATCGAGGCGCCGCAATTTCTGCGCTATCGAAAGGGCGACTACTTCGTCGCACACCAGGACGGGAACACGCCACTGGTGCGCGATGCGTCATTGCACCGCAAAGTATCGATCGTGATTTTTCTGAATGCGCCGGGTGGCGACGAAGATCGCGAATACAGCGGCGGCGCACTGGTGTTTCATGACTCCGGCGATACTCGGCTGCAACGCCTGGCCTACGCGCCGGCGATCGGCACGCTGCTCGCATTCCGTTCCGAAACCACTCATGAGGTGCTGCCGGTTACGGGCGGCAATCGCTACACCGTGGTGTCGTGGTATCGCGATCCGACCGAGCCGGTGAACGACTGATACGGGCGCTGGATTGCAAGCAGTCGGGGCGTGCAGCGGATCCGTGCACCGACACGGGCGGGCACTGGGTTGATTCTGAACGATTTCGTACCCCATCGCGACGCGCATGCGATGCGCAGTCCGCCATCCGCTATACTCCGCGACCCCGTTTTGTGCCACTCTCATGATTGCCTTCCGGAATTTCGCCCTGCGGCGTGGCGAGCGACTGCTCCTGTCCGACATCGATCTCACCCTGCACGCGGGTTCGCGCGTCGGCGTGATCGGACGTAACGGCTGCGGAAAATCCAGCCTGTTTGCGGCAATTCAGGGGGAAGTCGAGCCAGATCGGGGTGATCTGGATCTGCCCAGCAAGCTGCGCATCGCCAGCGTGTCGCAGGAAACGCCATCGTTGCCCGACGCGGCCATCGATTTCGTATTGTCCGGCGACACCGAAGTCCACGCGATCCTGTCGGCTGAGGTCGCGGCGACGAACGCCGAAGATTGGGACGCGGTCGCACTGGCGCATCAGAAGCTCGCGGCGATCAATGGCTACGACGCAACCGCGCGCGCCGGGCGGCTATTGCACGGTCTCGGTTTCGCCGCCGACACCCATCAGGTGCCCGTATCCGCATTTTCCGGTGGCTGGCGCGTGCGCCTGAACCTCGCTCGCGCACTGATGATGCCGAGTGACGCACTGCTGCTCGACGAACCGACCAACCATCTGGATCTTGACGCGGTGCTTTGGCTGGAGTCCTGGCTGCTGAAATACCCGGGCACCCTGCTGATGATTTCCCACGACCGCGAATTCCTTGACGGGGTCAGCACGCATACGCTGCATCTGCATGATGGAAAAGCGAAACTGTATACCGGCGACTACACCAGTTTCGAACGCCAGCGCGCCGAGCACTTGCGCCTGCAGCAGATCAGTTTCGAAAAGGAACAGGCGGAACGCGCTCACTTGCAGTCGTTCATCGACCGCTTCAAGGCCAAGGCCAGCAAGGCGAAGCAGGCACAATCGCGGGTCAAGCGACTGGCGAAACTCGCCGGCACGGAAGCCGTGCGCGCCGAACGCCAGATCAATATCCAGTTCGACGATCCGGTCAAACTGCCGCATTCCTTGCTGCGTCTGAACGATACCGACGCGGGCTACGAAAGCACGAAGATTCTCGACCGTGTCGGCTTCGGCCTCGAGGCTGGTGATCGGGTCGGGCTGCTGGGTCCCAACGGAGCGGGCAAGTCCACATTGGTAAAAACCCTGGTTGGTGAACTCGCCCTGCTCGCCGGCGAGCGTGTCGCGCACAAGGATCTGCAACTCGGATACTTCGCCCAGCACACGGTCGAATCCCTGCACGATGGGCAAAGTCCGATCGACCATCTCAAGGATATCTCGCCAGGTACGTCGACGCAGGAATTCCGCGACTATCTCGGGCGCTGGAATTTCGCCGGCAATCGCGCATTCGACGTGATCGACAATTTCTCCGGCGGTGAACGCGCGCGCCTGGCACTGGCGCTGATTGCATGGCGCAAGCCCAATGTGTTGCTGCTGGACGAGCCTACCAACCATCTGGATCTGGAAATGCGCGAAGCGCTGGCCGAAGCGCTCAGCGATTTTCCGGGCGCGATCGTACTGGTCTCGCACGATCGCCATCTGACCGGTCTGGTCTGCGAAACCTATTGGCGTGTCGCCGATGGCCGTGTCGAAGAATTCAAGGGCGACCTGGACGAGTACGCGGCGTGGCTGCGATCGCGCGGCAACAAGACGCAGGCGCGTGCGCCGGGAGCGGCGCTGGCCGCGTGATCGCAGGGCCGCGTGCGGTGGGACGACACGGGAAACCGCGCCGCATAAGGTCGACGGTGAGTGCCCGACTGAACCCACCGATGGGATAGGACGGGCGTTCGTCCTGGCGATGAACGAATTCAATCGCAAGAGGCGGAGTGCCCGCCGGTCGCGGTCCGCCTATGTTTCTTCCACACTATCCCCCGTTGGAAGGAACGCCATGAAAGCCTCCACCAGAAACCAGCAGCAAGCCTCGGCCACGCGCAGCGATCCGCGCTGGCTCGCCGTGTTGGCGCGCGACGGCGGTGCCGACGGAACCTTCTGGTACTCGGTCCGGACGACCGGCGTCTACTGCCGGCCGTCCTGCGCCGCGCGCGCCGCGCGTCCGGAAAATATTGCGTTTCATCCAAGCACCGACGCCGCCGAAGCCGCCGGATTCCGGCCATGCAAACGCTGCAAACCTGATCAGCCGTCGCTGACCGAACGCTATGCAACGCAGGTCACTCAGGCTTGCCGGCTGATCGACGGCGCAGAAAGTCCGCCGAGTCTGGATAGTCTTGCGAGCCAGGTCGGGATGAGCCCGTTTCATTTTCACCGGGTATTCAAGGCGACCACCGGCGTGACGCCAAAAGCCTACGCAACGGCGCAGCGCGCTGCGCGCGTGCGACGCGAGCTCGAGGCGAGCGCATCAGTGACCGCCGCGATCTTCGACGCTGGCTACAATTCCAATAGTCGCTTTTATGAACAGTCCACGCAGCTGCTCGGCATGACGCCGACCAGCTATCGCGCGGGTGGTCCGCAACAGGACATCCGCTTCGCGATAGGACAATCCTCGCTGGGCGCCATTCTGGTCGCGCGGAGCGCGCTTGGGGTCTGCGCGATTCTGCTCGGCAACGATCCCGACGCCCTCGCCCGCGAATTACAGGATCGCTTCGCCAACGCCAACCTGATCGGTGCGGATCGCGAGTTCGAACAACTGGTCGCGCGGGTGGTTGGCTTCGTCGAATCACCGAGCGTCGGTCTGGATCTCCCGCTGGACGTACGTGGCACCGCATTCCAGCAACGTGTCTGGCAAGCCTTGCGCACGATCCCGTCCGGCAGCACAGCGAGCTACGCGGAAATCGCGCGACGGATCGGTGCGCCGTCGTCAGTTCGCGCCGTCGCACAAGCCTGCGCGGCCAATACGCTGGCGGTCGCGATTCCGTGTCACCGCGTGGTGCGCAGCGACGGTGCCTTGTCCGGCTATCGCTGGGGCGTGGAACGGAAGCGCGCGCTGCTGGCGCGCGAGCAGCAGGCATGAGCGTTTCGTTCACCGCTGTCGCCGCCGATGGCGGAGACGACCTGGCCAGTCTGCAACGTCTGGATGGATACCACTGGCCCACGATCGAGCGCGAACTGGATATGCGCGGCAATGCCGTGCTGCCGGGCCTGCTATCGGCTTCGCAATGCACCGCGCTGGCCGCCATGTACGGACAGGTCGAACGCTTTCGCAGTCGCGTCGTGATGGCGCGGCATGGCTACGGACGCGGCGAATACCAGTATTTTACTTATCCACTTCCCTCTTTGGTGGCCGAATTGCGCGTGGCGGCTTATGCCCGCCTGGTGCCGCTGGCAAATCGCTGGAATGCGCTCACGCAGCCTGAAATCGTCTATCCGCCGGATCATGCCGCCTTCATCGCACGTTGCCACGCGGCGGGCCAGCAACAACCGACCCCGCTCCTGCTTCAATACGGGATCGACGACTACAACTGCCTGCACCAGGACCTCTACGGCGAGCAGGTCTTTCCGATCCAGCTTGCGGTCCTGCTGTCGGAACCGGGAACTGATTTTCAGGGCGGCGAGTTCGTGCTGACCGAGCAGCGACCGCGCATGCAATCCCGGCCCGAAGTCGTGCCGCTGCGCCGAGGCGATGCCGTGGCATTCGCTGTGCACCAGCGCCCGGTGCAAGGTTCCCGCGGCACTTACCAGGTCAATCTGCGCCATGGCGTCAGTCGCATCCGCGCTGGACGCCGCCATACGCTCGGCATCATTTTTCACGATGCGACATGAACGCAGCAACCGGCGACCTGTTCGACGACAAAGGCCGTTCCGGCCGACGCGATGAATGCATTGCGGATGGCGCAGTTCTGTTACCCGGGTTTGCGCTGGATGACGCGCTGGCTTTATTGAAAGAGATTGATGGCATTGTGGATAACGCGCCATATCGGCACATGCAGACACCGGGGGGACTTCGCATGGCCGTCGCGATGACCAATTGCGGAAGCCTGGGCTGGATCAGCGACCGGCAGGGTTACCGCTATGCAATGCACGATCCGCACAGCGGGCGCGCATGGCCGGCGCTGCCCGGGTCGTTTCAGCACCTCGCTGCGCGCGCCGCTGAACGCGCAGGCTATTCCGACTTCGAGCCCGACGCCTGTCTGATCAATCGCTATGTACCGGGGACGCGTCTGTCGCTGCATCAGGACCGCGACGAGCGCGACTATGCGCAACCAATCGTCTCGGTGTCGCTCGGGATACCGGCTACCTTCCTGTTTGGCGGCATGACCCGCTCGGATCGCTGCCAACGTATTTCGCTGGCTCATGGCGACGTGGTGGTCTGGGGCGGTCCGGCACGCTTGCGCTTCCATGGCGTGCTGCCGCTCAAAGTCATCGAGCACGCGCAGCTGGGCGCATGTCGCATCAATCTGACCCTGCGCAAAGCCGGCTAGACTGAGTTGCAAGGCGACAAGTCATGAACCGAACGCCTATTTTGTACAAATAAACGAAGGACGGCGCTGACCCGATGGAAAAGACAGAATGACGTCGAACGACCCGCGGGCTGCCTCGACGTATCTTGCCGCGATCGATAGCGACTGGAAACGCCTGATCCGCAAGGCCGGTCCCTGCGGCCTGGAGACCAAGCCCGCACGGGAACCCGCAGAGGCACTGATACGCGCGATTGCCTACCAGCAACTGCACGCAAAGGCGGGCGACGCGATTCTCGGCCGACTGCTGCAGTGTTTTCCGGGCGTCGACTTTCCCTCGCCTCAGCAGCTTCTCGCGATGGACGTCGATACGCTGCGCGCCTGTGGTTTCTCGCTGCGCAAGCTGCAGACCATCCTTGCGATTGCCGAGGGCACTCTCAGCGGCGTTGTACCGAGTGGCGCTGAAGCGGCATCGCTGTCCGACGAAGCCCTGATCACGCGCCTTTCGGCCTTGAAAGGCATCGGACGCTGGACTGTGGAAATGTTCCTGATTTATACCATGCAGCGCACCGACATCCTGCCGGTCGACGATTTCGGCGTGCGCAATGGCTACCGCGCGCTCAAATCACTGGACGCCCTCCCGGCGCCGCGCCAGCTCGCGCAACTCGGCCAGTCCTGGAGCCCGTATCGGACGACCGCCGCCTGGTACCTGTGGCGGGCTGCAGAATTGCCGCCGCGGTAACCTCGCGCGGCAGCCGGCGCTTTTAGGCGTCGACCAGGCGCGTGTCGTCGCCGCGCAGCAAGGCCGCTTCCTCGACGCTGAGCGGATCCGGATCCGGATTGGCAACTCGCGCGAGTTCGGCGCTCAGGGTTGCCTTGGCTATCCCGGATTCATGCGCCGCCAGTTCGAAGCGGCGGCGGTCCGGACACATGACCTGCATGTAGTCCGCATCGAAGTTCAATCGCTCCACGAGGAAATCGATAAACGCCCGCACTTTCGGCGACTGCACCTGCCCGCGCGGATAGACCGCGTTGAAATCCAGTTCGGGACCCGTCCATCCCGCGAGCACGCGCCGCACCAGACCCTGCTCCGCGAATGCCTTGAGCGAAACGTCGCTCGTCATCATCAGACCTTCGCCGCACAGCAGCGCACCGCGCAATGCGGCCGGATCGTTGGCGACGAGCACCGGATCGACCACGAATTCGCCGCTGCGCTCGCGATCGCTCAATGGCCACATGTAAACATTGTTCCTGCGCTGTTTCTGCATCGCCAAGGTGCGGTGGTGCTGCAGGTCTTCCGGTTGCAGCGGCTCGCCGTGGCGTTCCAGATAAATCGGGCTGGCGTAAACCTGGGTGCGGAATACCGACAGGCGTCGCGCAACCAGGTTGGAATCGGGCAGGTGGCCGACGCGCAACGCGACGTCGATCTCCTTGTCCACAATGTCCAGCGGCTCATTGGTCAGCATCATTTCCACGCGCACCTCGGGGTGCAGTGCATGGAATTCGCCAAGCAAGGGTGCGATCCAGGTGATGCCGATGGAGTACGGCGCGGTGAATCGCAGCCAGCCGCGAGGACCACGTTGCAACTGGCCCACCGCGCTTTCGGCTTCATCAAGCTCGCGCGCGATGCGCTGACAATGCTCGAAATAGACGTTACCGGCCTCGGTAAGGCCGAGCTTGCGCGTTGTGCGATGCAGGAGCTGCGCACCGAGCCGCGTTTCGAGATCTTGCACCTTGCGGCTGACCGTCGTCTTGGGCAAGCGCAGCGACTTGGCCGCCGCCACAAAGCTTCCGTGTTCCACCACCTTGACGAAGATCAGGGTGTCATTGAGGTCGCGGGTCATGCGGCTGCTCCCATCGAATCCGGGATTGGCCCGGTCGCGGGACAATTATTCCCTCATTCGCGGGCTAATCAAGTGCCGATTTGCGCCGTACAGTGTGCGGACTCCACCGATGGTGCCATGCGATGAAGTCTCCACAGGCCCCCGATCCGACCCTTGACGACGCGTTTGATGCCGCCTGGAATGGCGCGATGCGTCGCTCGGCAGCTGAGATCAATACATTGTTTGTAATCGAGAAACCTGACAATTTGGAGGTGGGGAAAGTGCGCCGCGATTTGGCCGGCTCGATGCGGTCGACCGCAGCCCCGCACTCCCCCATTGAGGTCGCTCCGCGGGTGGTGGTGGGAACGATCGTCCCGTCTGCGGGAATGAATATCCCGGAGACGGAACAATGAAAGGCGCCGTGGTTATCGTGGAAGCGACCAGCGGCATCGGTTTTGGTCTGGTGCAGGCCGCCGTGAGCGAACGCAGACCGGTCGTTGCCGTCGCTACCGACGCCAGCCGCCTAGTGCTGCTCAAGACCGCTCATGCCGGCGCGGACCTGAGCGTAATAGAGGGTTCCATTGCTACAGAACTGGAGAGTGCGGCGTTGGCCGAGGGCTTGCGAGCGCTCGATCGCCCAATTGATGGCATCCTGGTCAGCCGCTGCAACGAACGGCCGCCTGGACGGCTGCTCGATCAGGACACCGAATCGCTGCGCCGCGAGCTCGAGGAAAATCTCCTGCCGCATATGTCGGCCGCCAGGCATCTGCTGCCGTTGCTGGCGGAGTCGGGTCGCAGGGGCAGCTATATCGTCATTGACGGTCCCGGTGGCGAGCATCCATGGGCTGGATACGGTCACCGTTCGGTGCGCGCCGCAGCGCTGAACATGCTTGTGCGCGTGCTGCACAACGAAGCTCGTACCTTGTCGGTGCGCGTGCATTTGCTGACCGCGGATACGCCCGTGTGCACCAGGGACAACGCCAGCACCGCCTGCGAGCAATGGCCCACGGCGCTGGCAATCGGCAGACGTGCGCTGGAACTGCTGGAACCCAGCCGTGCGGCGCAAGTGGTGCAAGCCGTGGTGCGCTTCACACCGACGATGCACGCTGAATCGAAGCCGGCCAGGGAAGTGACTCCCGCCGCGTGGCGCCCCCTGTGACGGCGTCAGACAATACAATTCCACAAAGCGTTCTTGACTATAGCGGGGCGCTGCTGAAACCAATCCTGGCTACGAATCGCAACGAGGTCTCGCGAAAATGAATATGCATACTTCAGGCAAGTCGCTGTTCGATCCGCTGAATGGCAGGAAAGTGTTGGCTTCGGCTTTGGTCGTGCTTGTGTCCCTGAGCCTCGCGGGTTGCGGGACGCACGCTGAAACCAGCGCCGGTCCCCCGCCAGCCGAGGTGAGCGTCGCCACGGTGGTGAGCAAGAACGTGCACCAGTGGGATGATTTCACGGGTCGCGTGGCAGCGGTCGAAACCGTCGAGTTGCGCCCCCGCGTGAGCGGGTACATCGAGCGGGTTGCCTTTGCTGAAGGTAAGCAAGTGCACAAAGGCGACCTGCTGTTCGTGATCGATCAGCGTCCGTATCAAGCGGAGCTGGCACAGTCACAAGCGCTCCTGGAACGGGCACGCAGTGAAGCGGCACTCGCTCTGACACAGGACAATCGCGCGCAGTCACTGGTCAACTCCAAGGCCATCTCGCGCGAGGAATTTGAAACGCGTCGAGCCACGACGGCGCAGCGCAATGCTGCCGTTCGGGGCGCGGAGGCGGCCGTTGCGACGGCACGCCTGAATCTGCAGTTCACGGAAGTGCGTGCGCCGATTTCGGGACGCACGGGTCGCGCGCTGATCACAACCGGCAATCTGGCCCAGGCCGATTCAAGCGTCTTGACCACGCTGGTCTCGATGGACCCCGTGCACGTGTACTTCGAAGGTGATGAGCAGAGCAATCTGCGCCAGAGTGCCGCTTCGACGTCGGGCAGTACCGTGCGTATCGGTCTGGCGAATGAAGCCGGATATCCGCACGAGGGGAGATTGGACTTTGTGGATAATCAGGTCGACGCGCGCACCGGCACGATTCGCGCGCGTGCCGTTCTCGCCAATCCCGACGGCGCGTTCACGCCGGGATTGTTCGCTCGGGTACAACTGGAAGGCGGTAGCGAATTCGCGGCGTTGCTGATCGACGACAAGGCCGTGCTGACCGATCAGGACCGCAAATACGTCTATGTGATCGGCGCCGACAATACCGCGCAACGCAAAGACGTCACGCTGGGCCGCATGGTCGATGGCCTGCGCGTCGTCAGTCAGGGCCTGACTGCACAAGACAGAGTCATCGTCGAAGGCGTCCAGAAGGTTTTCTTTCCCGGCATGCCGGTCAAGGCCACGCAGATCGAGATGGGCAAGACCGCCGGCGCTGGTGAAGCCGTCGCAAGCCGTTAAGCACAGAGAGTTTGGCGCAACAAGGTTGCGCGCCCGGAAGTGATTCGAACCGGCGGCCGTCTGGCCGCCGATGCTGGCGGCTTGTCGCCGCAAAAGGAAGCTTTATGGATTTCTCCAAATTTTTTATCGATCGGCCGATTTTCGCCGCTGTGTTGTCGATCATCATTTTCGCAGCAGGGTTGATTGCGATTCCGCAGTTGCCGATCAGCGAATACCCGGACGTCGTTCCGCCAACGGTCCAGGTGCGCGCGATCTATCCCGGCGCAAATCCCAAGGTCATCGCCGATACGGTGGCGACGCCCCTGGAAGAAGCGATCAACGGCGTCGAAAACATGATGTACATGAAGTCCGTCGCCGGCAGCGACGGCGTACTGGTGGTCACTGTCACCTTCCGGCCCGGTACGGATCCGGACCAGGCCCAGGTGCAGGTACAGAATCGCGTCAGCCAGGCGCAGGCGCGCTTGCCCGAAGACGTGCGGCGCCAGGGCGTGACCACGCAGAAGCAATCGCCGACGTTGACCATGGTCGTGCATGTGCTTTCGCCAACCGGCAAATACGATTCTTTGTATTTGCGCAACTATGCAACCCTGAAGATCAAGGACGAGCTCGCGCGCCTGCCCGGTGTGGGACAGGCCAGCCTGTTCGGATCGGGCGACTATGCGATGCGCCTGTGGCTGGACCCGGACAAAGTTGCTGCACGCGGCTTGACCGCCGGTGATGTCGTACGCGCAGTGCGCGAACAGAACGTGCAGGTGTCAGCAGGCCAGCTCGGCGCGGAGCCGACGCCGGTCGACAGCGACTTTCTGATCTCGATCAATGCACAGGGGCGTCTCCAGACCGAGGAAGAGTTTGGCCGTGTCGTTATCAAAAGTGGCGCGAACGGCGATATCGTGCGCCTGTCCGATGTTGCACGCATCGAACTCGGCGCCGGCAACTACACCTTGCGCGCACAACTGGACAACAAGGACGCGGTCGCGATTCCGATCTTCCAGTCACCCGGCGCGAATGCTATCCAGTTGTCCGATGCGGTGCGCGCAAAGATGGCCGAACTTGCGACCCGTTTTCCATCGGGCATGAGCTACGAAGTCGTATACGACCCGACGGTGTTCGTGCGCGATTCGATCAAGGCGGTGGTAACCACACTCCTCGAAGCCGTGCTGTTGGTCGTGCTCGTGGTGATCTTGTTCTTGCAAACCTGGCGCGCTTCGATCATTCCGCTGCTGGCCGTACCGGTCTCGATCGTCGGCACGTTCGCCGCGCTGTATCTGCTCGGTTTCTCGATCAATACATTGACCTTGTTTGGCCTTGTGCTGGCAATCGGTATCGTCGTCGACGACGCCATCGTCGTGGTGGAAAACGTGGAGCGAAATATCGAGGAAGGAAAAACGCCCCTCGCTGCCGCCCATCAGGCGATGAAAGAGGTGTCAGGACCAATCGTCGCGATCGCTCTCGTGTTGTGCGCGGTGTTCGTGCCGATGGCTTTCCTGTCCGGAGTTACCGGTCAGTTCTACAAGCAGTTCGCCGTGACCATTGCGATTTCGACCGTGATCTCGGCGATCAATTCGCTGACCCTTTCACCCGCTCTCGCCGCGGCGCTGCTCAAGCCACACGGCGCAGCAAAGGATCGCCCGACGCGCGTGATCGATCGCCTTTTCGGTTGGCTGTTCCGCCCGTTCAACCGGTTCTTCGCGCGCAATTCGGAACGCTACCAGGGTGCGGTTTCGCGCCTGCTGCGCCGGCGCGGTGCGGTGCTCGCTGTCTATGCTGCGTTGCTGGTGGGCACCGGACTGATGTTCCAGGCGGTCCCCGGCGGCTTCATTCCGACACAGGACAAACTGTATCTGATCGGTGGCGTCAAATTGCCGGAAGGCGCGTCGCTGGATCGCACCAGCGCAGTGATCCGCAAGATGAGCGAGATCGCCATGAGCACCGAGGGCGTGCAGAATGCGGTGGCGTTTCCGGGTCTCAACGCGCTGCAGTTCACCAACACGCCCAATACCGGTACGGTGTTCTTTCCGCTCAAGCCATTCCATCAGCGCGGGCGCAGTGCCGAAGCGATCAACGCGGACATCAATGCGAAGATCGCCGGCATCAAGGAAGGCTTTGCGTTTTCGATCATGCCACCGCCGATTCTCGGACTCGGCCAGGGTTCGGGCTATTCGCTGTTCGTGCAGGACCGTGCCGGGCTCGGTTATGGAGAATTGCAGAACGCGGTCAATGCGTTTTCCGGGACTATTGCGCATACGCCCGGCATGCACTTTCCGATCAGCACCTATCAAGCCAATGTGCCGCAGCTCGATGCACGTGTTGATCGCGACAAGGCCAAGGCACAGGGCGTGCCGCTGACCGAACTGTTCGACACGCTGCAGACGTATCTGGGTTCGCAGTACGTCAACGACTTCAATCGTTTCGGTCGCACCTATCAGGTGATCGCGCAGGCCGACGCGCCATTCCGCGATGGCGTCGAGGACATCGCAAACCTGCGCACGCGCAATGCCAACGGTGAAATGGTGCCGATCGGAAGCATGGTCACACTGACCCAGACCTATGGGCCGGATCCGGTGATCCGCTACAACGGCTATCCGGCCGCCGACTTGATCGGCGACGCCGATCCGCGCGTGCTCTCCTCGACGGAGGCGATGAAGACGTTGCGCGAAATGGCGCCGCAGATATTGCCGAACGGGATGAATATCGAATGGACCGATTTGAGTTTTCAGCAAGCCACTCAGGGCAATGCCGCACTGGTGGTGTTTCCGCTTGCCGTGCTGTTGGCGTTTCTGGTGCTGGCCGCGCTGTATGAGAGCTGGACCTTGCCGCTCGCGGTGATCCTGATCGTGCCGATGACGCTGTTGTCGGCGTTGGTCGGCGTGTGGCTCACCGGCGGCGACAATAATGTATTTGTGCAAGTTGGCCTGGTGGTACTGATGGGGCTCGCGTGCAAGAACGCAATCCTGATTGTGGAATTCGCCCGTGAGCTGGAGATGCAAGGCAAGGGCATTGTCGAGTCCGCCCTCGAAGCCTGCCGACTGCGTTTGCGCCCCATCGTGATGACGTCGATCGCCTTTATCGCCGGTACGATACCGCTGGTTGTGGGTAGCGGCGCCGGTAGCGAAGTTCGCGCTGTCACCGGGATCACGGTTTTTGCGGGCATGCTCGGCGTAACTCTGTTCGGCCTGTTCCTGACGCCGGTCTTCTATGTGACGCTGCGCAAGCTCGCAGCGCGCCTCGGCACGGCGGGATTGCGGCGGCCGAGTTTCGAGACGCTGCACGCCTGATGAGGGTACGGAACCCGACGCTTCCGCTGCTTGCGGTGGCGTCGGGTGTGCGGACGATTCGTCCGCTTGCACTTTCGTCGAGTAGATTCTCGCGGTCGCTGCCAAACTGAAACAGCATAGGCGGCGACTGCGGCAGCTTTGATGGCATCCGTCGAGCCGCGGAAAGTGCGGTGCTTCCACGATTTCCGCATTTCAGTTCGTATCCGCGCAGGGCTCTGGCAGAATCGGATTTTCGCCAGGGAATTCCGCGCATGAAGAGTGCCGCAATCGGCGCGAATTCGCCGCGTCGAGTCTTGTTTGCCAGCCTGATCGGTACGACAATCGAATTTTTCGATTTCTATATTTATGCGACCGCCGCCGTGCTGGTCTTTCCGAAGCTCTTTTTCCCGTCCGGCGACGCGGCCTCGGCGATGCTGCAATCGCTTGCGACGTTCGCACTGGCTTTTTTCGCGCGACCGATTGGCTCCGCGGTGTTCGGGCATTTTGGCGATCGGGTCGGTCGCAAGGCAACCCTGGTCGCAGCGCTGTTGACCATGGGCATCTCAACCGTCGCGATCGGCCTGTTGCCGACCTACGCAAGCATCGGCGTCGCAGCACCACTACTGCTGGCGCTGTGCCGCTTCGGGCAGGGTTTCGGGCTCGGCGGGGAATGGGGCGGCGCGATTCTGCTCGCCACCGAGAACGCGCCGCCCGGCCGACAGGCGTGGTATGGGATGTTTCCACAACTGGGCGCGCCTATCGGCTTTTTCTGCTCGACGGGCATATTTCTCTGGTTGACGCGCAGCATCAGCGATGACGCTTTTTTTGCCTGGGGTTGGCGCGTGCCTTTTCTCGGCAGCGCGGTCCTCGTCCTGATCGGCCTGTGGATGCGCCTGAAACTGCACGAGACGCCCGCCTTCGTCGAAGCGCTCGCGCGACGGGAGCGCGTCCGGCTGCCGATTCTGAGCGTCATAACAGAACATCCCCGCGCGCTTGTGTCAGGCACGTTTGTGGCCTTGGCGACATTTGTACTGTTCTACTTGATGACCGTCTTCACCTTGAGCTGGGCAACCACCCGCCTGGGTTACTCCCGCGAACAATTTCTGCTGTTGCAGATGGCCGGCGTGCTCTTCTTTGCGCTGACAATTCCACTTTCGGCATGGTTTGCCGATCGCCGCGGTGGTCGTCGCGCCATCACGCTCGCAACGGTCCTGATCACCGTCTTCGGAATCGCCTTCGCGCCACTGTTCACTGCCGGCAGCGATGCCGCCATGCTGCTATTTCTCTCCCTGGGTCTGGGCGCGATGGGCTTGACCTATGGCCCCCTCGGCACCGTTCTGGCGCAATTGTTCCCGACGGCGGTGCGCTACACGGGTGCATCGCTCGCTTTTAATCTTGCCGGCATATTCGGCGCGTCGCTTGCCCCCTACATCGCGACGTGGCTCGCGGCAACCTACGGACTGGCCTACGTGGGTTACTACCTGTCGTCGGCTGGCATTGTGACATTGATTGCATTGTGGCTTATGCCGCAAACCCACGCCGCGGGTCGCAACAGCAACTCAGACGCGTTGGCTGACGCCGAATTGATGCGCGGGCCGGCATGAGCTGGTCGGCGCTTGCTTCAAGATTTTCGTCCCTTGGACCCCGCTGGAGAGATAATTCGGATGATAAAGCGGCGTATCAAGCTCGTGGCCTCGAGATGGGATCGCCGCGTCCAAAACGGGTGGCACCTTTACACGCTTTGTGCACACTGAAGAGTGCTAATCGATCAATCGAAATGTTGTATGAATTTCTGATCGACCGCGGTTATCCCGTGAAGTTATCACCCGCGGTATGTAGCGGATCCGGGCGCTGATTTGTCATTCAATCGGCCCGTTATGCACTTTGCCAGCCTTTAAACACGCGGATACACAAATGCAGAGCATTAGAAGTGTCCTGCATGGGGGCCGCCGAGGCACGCGGCAACAATACGCGTAGTCAGCCCATTCACTGAAAAGTGTCATAAAAAAGCGTATCGGGCGGGTTTTGTCGGCGCACGTGAACGCGAAACACCTGGAGGTCGTTCCAATTGCTGAATCCGGTTGCCGGGTTGCCGATCCACAGTGAATCGGGCCGCGGAAGATTGGCGTCGCGCGTCATGCTTGCCGCGAGCACGCCGTCCACCCAGACCTGCACGGTACTGCTGAGCCAGCAGTATTCGATATCGTGCGTCACGTCGCTGGTGGCCGCGGCCGTGAACACGGGGGATGGATCGGGTTGGCTGGCGTTCGTCACGGCGGTTACGCGAAACCCGCCGTTGTCCTGCCAGATTGTCATCGCGCGCGGTCCAGGTTCGGGGCCGCCGGTGGACAGTCCCTTGGAGAGCACCATGCCGTCGCCGGCCGTTCCGATGCGCACGTAGCGTGCGAGCCAGCGTACGGAAAATTCGCCCGTGGCCGGAATCGGCACGCTGGGCGACGCCGGATTCGGCGCGCTGATATAGGGGATTCCAGTGCCCGCGCCGATGAGGGTGAGGTCGCCACCGGCGTCGAACTGCTGCGACGTCGTTCCACCATTGAGCGTGCGCAGCCAGTGCAGCGTCACCGGTGCATCGAATTCCTCGATCAGGTGGTCACGGTAACCAGCCGTCCATGTCGCGCACTGCGTGTGCTTCTGCGTCGCGCCATACAATCGCAGCGCCAAGGTCTTGCCGGCAACCTGTTGGTCGCCGCGAAAATTGTACGAGGGCGTGCCGTCATTGCCGAAGCTTGCCAGGATACTGCCGGCCATCGGCACGCTGCCGGTGTAGAACCCTGGCAGCAGTTCGGCATGCGGCGCGGGTTCTTCGAAACCGTTGCTGCCAAGCACCTGCACGGCGACTCCCTTCATCTGGAATCCACTCAGCAAGAGCGACTTGGGCAAGCTTGCATCGACCATGTATGCAGTGCCTGCTTGCAGGACGAAGGGACCCCGCAGGTCGACGACGATCTCGCTCATCGGCGGGCTGTTCAAGAACACGGGCAAGTCCGGCGCCGCATTCGCGCGATACGTTTCCCAGAATTTCAGCTTCACCACGACGCGTTGCAGGACCTGCGCGGTTTGCGAGATCAATGAAAGGCGCAACTGGCTGACGCGGATCTGCGGACCGCTGCCGGCAAAATTCAGCACACTGCCCTGTTGCTGCAGCAGCGGGCTCGCGGACACGCCGATATCGCCCGTGGCACCGTACAGCAGCGTCTCGGTCGTCGTCGTTTCCCGAGTGTCCGCCGCCGTCAGTTGAGCGTCGCGAACCACGACGGCAGCGTGTTGTGCGAACGATGCGCCGCTCAACAACGCGGCGACCAACAGGCGGGCGAGGCAGATTCGGTTCATCGCGTTCTCCTGGATCGGGGCAACACGGCGAGGTGCGCTGCATCGATTCGCGTCATCACTCGAAGCCCTGCGCGAAAATCAGATTGTTGCTGGCTTCATCCCGACACCCGGGAGGCACATTGCCGCGCTGCCATCCATTCGCCGGTTGCCGCACGACGTAGTCGGTGACATACATCGCGTGCTGGAAGCCGGCGTTGCTGGTTTCGGTTTCCCGAAACGCATACGGCCGCGGAAAATAGGCGCACTCGGTGTATCCCGTGAATCCCGTGAGATTGCCGCCGACGTTGAATCCTTCGCCCCAGGTCATGCTGCTGGCATGTTCCTGGGTGACACCACCGCCCAGTTCGAAACCGTAGCCGCCAATCACGCCAAAGGCCGAGGCCTGCACTTCCAGACCTGCACTGAAGTTGTTCTCGATCGAGCGGTAAGTGCCCTGGCTGGTCGCGCTGTCCTGTGAAAGATTCCAATTGTGGTTTCCGGTACCGACAATCTGTTCGCCCTGCCAGATCGGCCACTGACTCACGACTTCCGGCGAATTCAGGCTGAAGGTCACGTCGTTGACGCAGCCGGGTACGCCGGTGTCGGGGGAAGCTTGGTCCACGGCGCCGCTCCAGATCATGTCGCCGCGCACGTCGATGGTCTTTGCCACGTGATGAACCGCGTCGTAGACCTGGGCCTTGAACAGTCCGTCGCCAAGGCGCTCATCGCATACGCCCTGCGGGTACTGCGGCGGTTCACTGTGCGTATCGGCGAACACCTGGATTTCCGCGATGCGCAGCTTGCCGCTGGTGGGTTTCTGCAGGCGCAGATAGCGTGCCTGCAACGGTGTGCGGGCGGCGGGATCGCCGGAGAACTGGCCCGGATTCGCGGCCCACACGTTCCAGACGCTGTCGACCGATTCGTTGCCGTAGTCCTGCACGAAGGTGCTGACGCCGCCCGGCACGATCGTCGTCGCGGCAGCCGCGGTGGGCGTGCCGGCGCCCGCGAAAGGCAACGGCGAAGTATACAAACGGAAACCGCGCAGTTCGGTCACCGATTTGCGAAACGCGATCGGGGTCAACATCGGCGTTTCCAGCAAAGGATCGGCGCTCGGAAAAATGCGCACGGCCATGATGTCGCGGACTTCGCCAAGATCAATCTCCAGGTACGGTGCGTTGTACGACTGATCGGTTTCGGCGGCGGTCGTAAAGAGGCCGTCGGTTGCCTTGTCGGCGCCATGCGTAGCGCTGAAGCCGATGCTGTTTGCACCGAGTTGCGAGCCGGCTGCCGGCGACCGGAACAGCGCGATACTGCTCCAGTCACGCTGCGCCGGGACCCAGTGCAGTGGCACGACAACCGGTTCGGGTTCGCCATCGAGGGTGTTCCATTCGAGCGGGCCGTAGGCGGCCTGGGTTCTCCCGCCCGGCGACATCTCGCAGGCGCGCAGCGTGCTGTTCGGCAGCACGCCGCTCGCGGTGATCACGTGGTAGGTGTAGCAATCGGAGCTGTCCTGCTCGGTCGTTATCACGCCTTCCTGTTCGATGTGACCGTTGTCGCCCATCGAAAAGCCTTGATCGATGGCGTAGCCGGTTTCATATCCATGCGTGGCGCCGCGTTCGGATTGCAGGCCGTAGCTCAGGGTCGAGGTCATTTCGAATTCGCCGATCCTCACTGCCGCGATCGGCACGTTAATCTCAAAGCCAAACCCGACCGTGGCTGAGAAGCTGCTCGCGACGTAGCTGCCGCTGCGTTCCTCGATCGACGAACTGCCTGTGGTGGATTTGCCGAACGAGGCCACCCGGTAGCCGTCGCGCTGCAGCACGTTGAAATACGGCGGCATCCACGTCATCGACCGAAGCTGGCGGTCCGTCACGTGCCGACAGTCGCCGACCGTGTCGCTCAACACGGCGTTGAGCGAATCGCCGTCGAAATCGCTGAGCATCATCTGCAGGCCGATGACGCCGCCCGGCGCGTCGGCGGTCTTGTCGAACACAAAGCCGCCGCTCGGCGCACGCCGCCACACGTAGCGGTAGATGCCGTCGATCTTGTCGCGCGCCGCCAGGACTATCTCCGGCAGGCCATCGCGGTTGACGTCGCCGCTGGCGACCGTCAGCTGCGAATTGGCCATGAACACTGAGCCTTCGTCGTGACCTTCAACCGTATGAGCCGGGTCGATGCGGTACGCGTACGGCGGCGGCGCGGCGCCTTGCGGGGTGTTGTCGAAACCCCCGGTGACGGCGACCGTCGACGAATAGGACGTCGACCCTTGCGAATTGGGTCCCGACGGTGTCGTGACGGTCAGTGTCACGGTCTTGTTGCCAGTTGTCGTATAGATGTGTACCGGGGACATTTCGCCGGAATGCGGCGTGCCGTCGCCAAAATTCCATTCGTAAGTGGCGATGCTGCCTCGCGAATGGTTAGTGAACGCAACGATCGACTGGTTGTTCGTATTGGAACCCTGGTTCCGGTACTGGTAACTGGAACGAAGCCGCACCTGCACTTTGTGCGCCCACCACTGCACACCCCCCTCGGGCAGTGCGGCATTCGGCGGCCGACCCGCCCGCGCCGTGACGATTTCGCGGCCGCGGATGCCGTCGATGTCGGCAACGGTCGCCGCGATCGAGGGCGCCGGGGGCGCCAGGTTCATCGAGTTCGTTTGCGTCGGGCCATACAGTTCCACAACGCGACTCGAATCGTAGCTCTGCCCGGCGACGCCCGCGCCAGGATTTCCGAGGCTCACATCGACGATCGTATTGCTTAGGTCGCGCGGGCTGTCGAAATGCAGCAGACGCTGCCCGAGCGCTCGTTGATACGCCCGACCGAAGATGCTGTCGTCGCTGGCCATGAACAGCGCATGCACCACCAGTTCCGCGGCAGCGCTGTCGATCACGTCACCGCCATCCGCATAGAGCGCTTCGACGCCGCCGACGGATTGGCCGCTGAAAGTTGCTGCCGGAGCAACGTACTGGCCGCTGCCGTTATCGTCGGCAAAGTAAGGCAGCCCAGCACCGTCCTTCAATTCGTTGAGGAAGTGCTTGCTGCGCATGTTGAAGCCGACGTTTGGCAGCGCCGCGGTTGCGGGTGTGCCGTCACTGCTGTCATTGAACTCGATCAAATCGATGCTCAGCGAAAACGGCGTCGTGCGGTGGTTCACCAGGGCAAGCTGGTCGCGTCCGCTGAGCAGGAAATCACCCGCCGCGAGTCGCGGCAGTATCGATCCATATCCTGCGCGCCAATTGCCTGCGGTGGCGTTGTCGGCCTGTGCGATGTGAGCGGCGCTGTCGCCTTTCAGCACGACCACGCGCGTATCGGTCGCGTGTACCCCACTCACAATGCGCCAGGAGAGTGCAATCTCCCGTTGCTTGTCCCGGCTGCCGTCGAAGTCGCCCACCGCGCCATCGATGCTTGCGGCGTCGATGCTACCGCCGCCGTCCTCCGTTTCGGCAAACGTCCAGGTGTCAACCAATTGCGGCGCGGGCGCCAGTCCGCTGCTGCGCTGGTACACGCTGACGCGCACGTCGTTGCCGTTGCTGGCGACTATCACCGCTTCCTCGCGGCCATCGCCATTCAGATCGGCATTGGCCGCCCAGCGCACCGACTTGCCCGAGAGGGCGGCAGTGTCCACATCGCTGCGAAATACACGTTGCAACGGTGGCAACTCGTCGGCCAGCGACGGCCGCCATTCTTCGAGCAACTTGCCGTGGTCGGTATCGATCAGGAACAGCGGTTCCAGATCGCGGATCATCGGAGCCGCCTCGCCGAACGGCGATTGTTCGCAGGGAATGTTGATCGATGCGGGCGTCGCAATGCGTTGCGACAAGGGCCCAGGTGCAGATCCGGCCTGCGCGCTGCTCATGCTGGCCCACAGGAGGCCGAGGAGGCCATGGACGACGATTCGTGTACGGTACATAGGGCACCCCACGCCTTGGAGGGCGCACGGTGTCACACCAAGGCCGACCTCGGCGTCCCCAGGAATGGGTATTCCCATTGCCCGGTGGACCTGTCAGCGTTGCGAGCATGATTCAGTCCCCGCCTGCCTCTTCGATCCTGCTGGTCGACGACGAGCCGCCCTTGCTGACACGCCTTGCGCGCATTCTCAAGGAACTCGGGCACGCGCCCGAACAGCAGCGCCTTGCGACGACAGTTGGCGAAGCCAAGGCCCTCGCCGAGGCGCCCGGGCTGACGATGGCACTCGTGGACCTGGGTCTGCCCGACGGGCATGGCATCGATCTCATTCGCTGGTTGCGCGCGCGCGATGCCGAGCTGCCGATCCTCGTGATCTCCGCCTGGAGCACTGAGGAAATGATCCTCGGTGCCTTGCGCGCGGGTGCGACCGGCTACGTCTTGAAAGAGCGCGACGATCTCGAAATCGCGGTATCGCTGCGCAGCGCGCTGCGCGGTGGCGCGCCGATCGATCCGTTCATCGCGCGGCGCATCCTGGCACTGACCGGGTTGCCCGGTTCCACCGCGCAGACCAACGCGGGCAGCGATGTGGTAGCCCTGCGCGAAGCACTGACCAAGCGTGAATTCGACATCCTGGATCTCGTGTCCAAAGGGATGAGCAACAAGGAAATCGCCGAAACGCTGTTTCTGTCGCGATTGACCGTCGAGACCCACGTCAAGCGCGTGTACGGCAAGCTCGCCGTGCATTCGCGTACCCAGGCCGTGCATGAAGCCCGTGCACGCGGTCTTTTGCGTTGATAAGCCGTTCGCGAATTTTACGAAGTGAACGTGCCAACGACCATACCAGCGACAGCGCCCCTGGCGTGTGATCGCACCGTGTCCGCAAAGCGCACGTCATCACTGATCCCAACGTACGCCGATCCCGAATGCGCGTCGCGGTCCGACGGCGCCGACCGCGCCGGGGTACAACGCGGTTGCGGCGAACCCGTAACCGGCGCTCGTGAAGTAGCGTCGGTCGCCGATGTTATGCCCCCAGGCCGTAAGCGACCAATGATCGCCGCGCCAGCCAGCGCTGAGGTTGGCAATGCGGTAACCCGGCACGCCGGATTCGCGCAGCCGCCGGTCTGCTGCGTTGTATACATTAACCCGAAAGCTGCCTGCCATGACCCACTCGGCGCTCAGGAACCAGGGTCCGGATTCGAATCCTGTCTCGAGCGCGGCACTGTACGCGGGTACCTGCGCCAGGCGTCGACCATCCAGACCGGCGCCGCCGCCCGGCAGCAGGTTGTCATCGTCGTAGCGCGTTCGCGCGGTACCAAGATTCGCGCCGAGATGCCAATGCGCATCCAGCCTGCGCTGCACTTGCACCTCGATACCCCGCATGCTCGCGCGCGGCACGTTGCGCAGGTAGGTGGTGAACTCGCTCTCGGCGAAGGTCAGATCCTGGTAGTCGCGCACGCGGTTGGTGAATGCGGCGACGCGCCATTGCGTCGATTCGGTGGCGCTGTGCGCGCCGATTTCTGTCGCCGACAATCGCTCTGCGCGATAGGCCGCTTGCGCTGCGCTGAAAGTGCCTGGATTGAATCCGCCGGGCCTGCCGCCCTGCGCGATCGAGGCATGCAGCGTCAGCGGCGCGCCGGCAGGCTGAAACTCCAGGCTCAACGTTGGCAAGAATTGGTAAAATGCACTCTGCCGCATTGCCGCCGGTGCGCCTACCGCATTCGCGCCGAATTCGAGGTCACGCCGCGCCCACTGCACCCGCGCGCCGGCGCCGAGTCGCCAGCGCGCCGCGGCGTCGAGCCCGACGCTTGCTTCGCCGAACAATGCCTCGGTGCGGTCGGGCAGATTTGCGTCGGTGCGAACGTAGCGGCCTTGCGGCAACTGCCAGGGATTCCCACTCGCCGCCTCGAATCGTCGCTGCGTGTCGATGTCGCGTCGATCCAGGTAGGCTCCGGCATGCCATCGCACGCGCCTCGCCGGATTCGCGGATTTCGCGCGCAATTCCAGTTGACGTTCGCTCACGCGCCAGCGCGAATTCATGACAAACCAGTTCTGCGGGGACAGATCGTAGTCGGTCGAACTGCTTTGTGCACTACGTCGCGCGGAGATCTGTGCGCTCCATGTGATGGCGTCGTCACTCCAGCGAGCCGTGAGTGCGGCCAGGGTGGCGTCGACACGATTGCTGCCCTCGTCATTGATCGCCTGTTCGAAGCGGCCCAGGCGGATACCGCCCAGCGTCGGTAGCATGTTGAACGCGGCGAGATCGACCGGCAGATAGATTTCTCCACCGCGATCATTGCTGTGCCGATCGAGCAACTGCAGGTCCAATTCGCCGTGATCGGAAGGTTTCCACAGCAGGCGCGTGCGCAGGTTGCGATCGCGTTTCGTGTCATAGGCACTGGCGCCGACACGATTGTCGATGTCGCCATCGCGTGCATCGTGAAGTCCGACCGCGCTCGCATAGACCTCGTTGCCCAACGCACCCGATGCGCCGACGCCGGTTTCGAAGCCACCTCGGCTCCCCACGCCGATCGTGGCAAATGCGCGGTCGGGATCGTCGGGACGCCGCGTGGTCAATTCGATCGCTCCCGCCTCGGCGTTGCCGCCGAAGCGCGAACCCTGCGGCCCGGCGAACACCTCGATTCGCTCCACATCGAACAGGCGCTGATCGAAGGACAACGGATCGCTGAGGTTGACGTCGTCGATGCGCAGGACCACCGCAGATTCCGCGGCGCTCCACGCATTGGCAAGACCGCGCATGCCAATGGTGTGTTGCCCCGCGCGCCCACCCAATCCGCTCACTCGCAGGTTCGGCACCCGGACCGACAGTGCCTGCAATCCATCGACGTGATCGCGTTCGAGTTCGGAACCGGCCACGATTCGGCTCGTTGCCGGTAGGGGGGTCGCGGCAGCGGCGGTGGGTGCGGTCACGTCAACGCGACCCAGGCGCGTCGCAGCGCGCAACGCATCGTCTCGCGCGTCGCCCGAGGTCTCCGCAGCAGGCGCGGCTGCGACACAGAGAATGGTCAACCACAATCCCGCAGTGCGGGCTCGAAGAGCAGGCATTCTCGGCATCCCGCTGGAGCTGGCGCGTATCATCGCCGACTCGGCCCATGGCGCACAGCTCGGAAGTCATTGATCGAATGCCTGCACAGAAAAGAAGTCGATCCGCGATGGGTCGCCTAGCGCGATGGCTGTGCTTCCTGCTCAGTGCAGTCACCTGCGCGGCGGCGCTCGCCGACGCTCAAGGTGATCCCACCCCGTTCGTTGTGCAGGCGGTGCGCGGCGAATGGAATGCATCGCTACCGCCGGACACCGGCTGGATCGACGTGAGCCTGCCGGATGACTGGGGGCGACGCTGGCCGGGCTTCGATGGGGTCGTGTGGTATCGGCTGAGCTGGAACGAACCGGCACCGCGTGAAGAACGCGGCATGCTGATCGAATACGTCAACATGGCGGGTGCCATCCGCGTCAATGGCGTGCTCCTCGAGCGCGATGCAAGTTTGCTGGAACCGCTGTCGCGCAGCTGGAATACGCCGCGCTACATCCACCTGTCATCGCCCTTGCTGCGGGAGGGCAACAACGTCGCATTGTTCCGCATCTCCGGTTCCAGCGCGGACCAGCCCGGTCTGGGACCCGTCCGCCTGGGCGGCGCCGCCGAAATGCGAATCCAGTTCGAGCGCGAACGCTGGCTGCGCCAGCGACTCAATCTGATCGCGCTCGCGATCGGTTCAACCCTCGGCGTGTTCTTCATCGTGCTCTGGCTGATGCGCCGGAGCGAGTCCGCGTACGGCTGGTATGGCGCGCAACAGCTGGCCTGGTTTCCGAGTGCCTGGAACATTGTTGCCGACAGTCCCTGGCCGTTCCACGACACCGATCGCTATGCCGCCGTCGTGACCGCGTCGATGATGATGTACTGCGCCTGCTACGCCATGTTCGTGCTGCGCTTCTTCGAACGACGGATGCCACGGCTGGAATTGGCACTGTGGATCGCAACGGCGCTGGTGTGCAGCTGGATGTTCGCGACGCCGCACGCCGAGCGGGGTGGCGTGCGCGAAGCACTGACGGCGTTGGCCGCGCTCAGCGTACTGGCAACCAATGTGGCGTTTCTCTGGTTGGCTTGGCACGGGGGGCGGACCGATCAGCGTGTGCTGTCGATATGCGCCTTGCTCGCGTGCATCGCCGGTGTGCACGACGCGCTGCTGATCACGCGCGTGATCGACGGAAACACCTACTACGCAACGCTGACCGAACACCTGTCCGTAATCGGCGTGGCCCTGGTCCTGGCCTGGAACTTTGTGCGCAATCTGCGCCGCATCGAAGGCTTCAATGCCGAGCTGCAGCAAAGCGTCGGTGACGCGCGCGCCGAACTCGCAACCACCCTGGCCCGGCAGCACGATCTGGAACTAGTGCACGCACGCCTCGGCGAGCGCGTCAGCCTGGCGCACGATCTGCACGACGGCCTCGGCGGAATGTTGATCGGCAACATCGCCCACCTCGAGCAGGCGCCTGAGCAAATGTCCTCGCGGGCAGCGCTGAGCATGTTGCAGGAACTTCGCGACGACCTTCGTCTCATTGTCGACACGGCGGCCGCGCAGCACTATGGGGAACATTCACTGGCCGAACTCCTCGCTCCACTGCGGCATCGCATGACCCACTTGTTCGAGTCACATGACATCGCTGTGCGCTGGAACATCGAGAGCCTTGACGGCCTCTATTTGAGCACCACGCGAAGCCTCGATGTGCTGCGCATCCTGCAGGAAGCACTGACCAACGTACTCAAGCACGCGAGCGCCAGTCGCGTCGACGTGACCTTGCACAACCGCACGGACGGGCTGCTGCTGGAAGTACGCGATAACGGGCGCGGCCTACAAACCGGCCAGAACGACCGCGTTCACGGCACTGGCATGCGCAGCATGCAGGCGCGCGCACGCCGACTGGATGCCACGCTGGACATCGCGGAAGAGAACGGAACCACGGTGGTGCGATTGCGTCGGTCGACGTCGCCGTGACGCGCCGCGTGCCGCTTGGACCCAGGAGGTCTGCAACGTGGCGACGGGCCTGTTGAGACCCCTTCTGGGCGCTAATCCGTGATCCGACAGCTCAGAATTTGGACGATCTCCACCTGGAATCGTGAAATTTGCCCAGGCTGCGACGGCGCTGACGCTCCCGCCGCCTGAGTTTGGGTCCGGAGACAACGTATCTGTCCAACTGCCGAAGTTAAAGGCTGCCGACAGCCGACGCTTGGCTGGAGGCCTGCGCGGTCGCTCGTTTAGCCCTAAACTGGTGC
>JBDTLV010000017.1:0-63039 GCA_039934615.1 Tahibacter sp. | reverse complement strand
CGAGCGCCCCAACGTACTCCCGGTTCCGATCGTAGAACAATCGCACTGCCACTACGTGCCTCGGCGTGTCGCCGCGTATCAATCCAAGACAGCCTCGCGGTCCGCCTGAAACGTCGATTTGCGCCGTAGTGCGCTTTTTACAAATTCCGTAGCGTCGACTATCCGGGTCGGAACGTGACGTTCTCTCTCGGCGATCGATGCACCGCCGGAACCTGGATCGTCCGATCGCACCATCCGCCTACCCTCGGATAAAGCCGATGACCAGCCTGCCGATGTCCACGCGTCGCCGATTCGCCGCTGCGGCCCGAACGTCCTCGCATGCCACGGAAAGACGCAAGGCCCGCATGGGTGGCTGGTTTGGAATACTGGCTGCAATGTGCGTATTGCTGCTTTGTGGCTCTTGCGCCATCGCCGCACAAAGCGGCACATCAATCGCCGCCACCGCAGTATTCCCCGTACAACCGTCAGCGAATGGCCGCTATCTGGTCGATCAGAACGGTGTTCCGTTTCGCGTGCAGGGCGAAGCCAGCTGGGATGCGCATATCAATCTGAACTTGACCGATCTGCGCGCGTACCTCGATGATCGGCAGGCGAAAGGCTTCAACGCGCTGTTTACCTACACGACCAATCCGACCGCGTATTACGCCGGCTCGTCCGCGCCGTGGGCGGTGCAACTGGGTGGTGTCGGCGCCGGTGTCGCGGCGCTGCCGTTTACCAAGAATGCATCCGGCGGAACCTGGAATGGCGACCCGAGCTTCGCCAATCGCGATGCGAATTTCGCATTTCCGAACGATGCCTATTTCGCCTGGGTCGGCCAGTTTGTCGACGAAGCCGCCGCGCGCGGCATGCTGGTCATGCTGGTGCCGACCTATCTGGGTTACGGGCTCGGATCGTCCGATGGCTGGTACCACACGCTGACCAATGCGGCGAACACACAGAGCGTGTGTTTTGCGTTCGGCCAGTATCTGGCGAACGGTCACGGTGTTTTCACCGGCCTGAAGAATCGCGCGAATATCGTCTGGATCGAGGGCGGCGACACCTTGCCACCGAACGGATCCGAAGGCGCGCTGCGTGCCTTGCAGATCCTCAAGGGATTGCAGGCCGCAGGGGATACGCACGTGCAGACCTCACACTGGCAGCACGACTTTCCGCCGAATGACCAGACCGACTTTGCACCGTTCTTCACCGCGTACACCGCGTATACGCACGGCCCGTATCCGACGCCGGGGCCGACCTACGTCGAGAGCCGCGTGATCTACAACCAGACGCCGGTGCGACCGATCTGGCTGATCGAAACGAATTACTGGGGCGATCATGGCGCGAGTCGCGATCAGCTGCGCTATTTCTCGTGGGGTGCGGCGCTGTCGGCGATCGGTGGCGTGACGTTCGGCTTCGGCCCATTCTGGGGATTCGCGACCAGCCCCGATGGCAGCACCGGCACCGCATCCGGCGGAACAACCACGGCATGGATCGCCAATACCCATTTCGAACGCAATCAATACGTTTCAAAGTCTGGTAAATGGTACAAAGCGACAAATGATGGAAACAGCGGCACGCTTGGACCGAGCGGAACCGGCGCATCGATCAGCGACGGTTCGATCGTCTGGGCCTATGCCGCGACCGGCGGCATCAGTGCGCTGTTCAACGAACCCGCGGTGCTGGATTTTTCCCGCATGGGCGGGTTCCTCGACAGTCTGCCCTGGTATCGGCTAGTCCCGTCGGGGCTGGCGACGATGCCCGTGCTGATCACCTCAGGCACGGGAACCTATGCCGGATGGAGCGATGGTGGCAGCGTGATCGGCGGCATGGATTGGGTGGTCTCCGCAGCCACACCCGATGGGCGTCTGCTGCTCGCCTATGTGCCGGATGCGCACAGCGGTGCGTTCGGCGTGAACATGGCCGTGCTGTCCAGCCCGGCCCGGGCTCGCTGGTACGATCCGAGCAATGCCGCGTTTACCGCAATAGGGACATTTGCCAATACAGGCACGCAAACCTTCACTCCGCCGGCAGCCAATGCCGCCGGCGCGCACGATTGGGTATTGATCCTCGACCCCGCCGAGACTATTTTTGTAAACGGCTTCGAAGGGTAGGGCATGGCGTCTTTGACGATTTCATAATTCAGCGGAATCCATGTTGTAGCAAACGCCGCATCGGCCACAGCCGTCGGCAGCACGCGTCGCACCGCTGCCCCGCGTATCGGTGCGACCGAGCCTGTTGGACTCGGCGACCACCACGATCTTTCCTTCCGGCTACGCCAGCAAGGCCTTGCCAGCTCAAAGTGAATTCGGATCGTTCCACCGAGGCCCGACACCACTGCTCGCCGCGCGCAGCAAATTGCGTCCGCACTGCGCAGCGAGCATCGCGCCGATGCCGACCGCCACCCAGGTTCCCCATCCGGCCCCGCTGCCTGAGAGCCACCAGGTCGCGATCGGAAGGCCGATGCTCGCGACGAGCAACACCGCCCCCACCAGCGCGGCGGCAACTCGCATACGCGGACCAAGGACCTCGGTTGCCTCGGCCGAGCGACGATGGGAGTTACGCGGGGAGCGTGGGCGAGTCACGGTTCGAGATCCGACGAGAGAGCGTCAGCACAGGATACGCTGCGTCTATCGAACCGTGAACGGCGCGGAGTTGCACGGTGCCCGACGCGCCAAAACAATCCATTAAAGTATATTTGTCCATTGAATCGCATGGCTGAAATCGCGCCGGCGCGATGCGAATGAACGGATCGGCAGCCCGCCCAACCCTGGCGGAGCAAGCAACGCCCATGGCCGGAATTCGCACCGTTTCCGGTTTGTGAGACTGAAGTATCTGTTCGGGTTGGCATTCGACGACGCGCACAACACGCGATCCGGCGAATCGACGACCAGGTGGGCTTTTTCGTGCGCCCAGTGGCAACACGTCCCGCTCGAACTGTGCGCACGGCAGGATTTTCAGCAACGCCTTGAATGGACCCAGCCTCTGAAATTCGCAAGGCGCGGTAACGGTGTAAGGGAGAGTTCACCATGAGTTCCAGCACACAAACCTTTCCGTCTCGCCGCCACCCGGTCGAGGGTTCACCTCGCGCCGCGGCACGCCGTCTCGTAGCAACTGCTCCATCCATCCTAGCGATCCTGCTCGCTTCACTGTCCAGCATCGCCAACGCCGACACGTTCACCGTGACCAACACCGCTGACTCTGGGGCCGGCAGCTTGCGCCAGGCCATCACCGATGCGAACGCGATGCAGGTCACCGGCGCAACCTCCTGTGCGCCGCATTCGATTGTCTTCGCCATTCCCGGCAGCGGCGTTCACACGATCCAGCCGCTGTCGGCTTTGCCGAGATTCGCGATCACGATCACCGTCGACGGCTACACGCAACCGGGCGCGAGCCAAAACGCCTTGAACGAGGGCAGCAACGCGGCCATCAGGATTGAGCTGGATGGCAGCCTCGCCGGTCTGGTCGATGGCTTGGTCATGGGTGCAAAATTGCCGCCGTCTCCACTTTGTTCGGCCAGCGGCAGCGTGATACGCGGGCTCGCGATCAACCGGTTCGCCGGTGCGGCGATTGCGATGGGCGACGAAGCCTGCATGACGGGCCAGACCTGCCAGGTGGGCAATATTCGCATCGAGGGCAATCACATCGGCACCGATGCAACCGGGCTGATCGCGCGCGGCAACGGGTTCGCGTTGTCGCGACCGGCGTTGCGTTTTGGCACCGGCAGCGTGCATGTGATCGTCGGTGACGAAAATGCGGCCAATGGCGGACCCTCCCAGCCCAGGACAACCACGCGCAATGTCATCTCCGGCAATGCGGTCGATGCGATCGCGATCGAGGCATCGTCGGGATTGCCCGAAAAACTGTCCCTCGGCCACGTCATCCGCAACAACTACATCGGCCTCAACGCGGCCGGAACGGGGGCGCTTGGCAATGGCGGTCGCGGCATCACGGTCGGCGTCAACGGCTCGAGCATCGCGATCTACGACAATCTGATCGGCGGCAACGGCAGCGACGGTGCGGCGATACTCGATGATGCGTCCGGCACGACCGCACTGATCGGTAACGGCATCGGGATCGGTGTCGGCGCTGTGCCGGTGGGCAACGTCGGCAACGGCATTCTGATCGCCGGCGGTGCACGCGGCGTCACGACGGGGAAGCGTTTCTGGCTCGCGCCTGCGCTCACGTCGAGCATCGCGAACAATGCCGGTGCAGGCTTGTTTGTCGACAATCTGGCGCAGGCCGATCTGGTCAATGGCTCGATCGGCGGCAACACCGGAATCGCAATCGATCTGGCGCCGACTGGAGTGACGCCGAATGATGTCGGTGACGCTGACAACGGACCCAACGAGTTGCTCAACAAGGCGGTCCTCGAGTCGGTGATCTACGACTCAACGACCGGCAACAGCACGATTAACGGCGTTCTCAACGCCGCGCCGAACCGAAGCTACGAGATCCATTTCTATTACAGCGACGCCTGCGACACGAACGGACCCAGTAGCGCGGTATTCTTTCCGCTCAGCCCTGGCTCGATCGTTCTCAACCTCACGACCGATGCAACCGGCACGGCGAATTTCGCGCGCCAGACCATGTTCCTGCCGCCTGGCAAATACCTCGCCGGCGTCACCCGTTCCTTCTCGACGAATCCCGGCAATGCGGCCTTGATCGTGTCGGAATTCTCGGCGTGCCGGCAGATTGTGCCGACCGCCGATCGGATCTTTTTCAACGGGTTCCAATAATCCCTTTTGTGGACAAGCACACCGATGGCGCTGGCGCCGGCCAATCGCATTCGCCCTTGACACGTTGTTGCGTCCAGCGCCTTTCGAACCTCCACCAGTGATCATGTCCGAAAACGGCGAGAGTGGTCTCCCTGCTGGCGCTAACCTCTGTCGCGGTGCGAATTCAACCCGGCATTCGCCAACGATCCAGCGCAGAGGATTTTGCCATGTGGAAAACCATCATCGTTCTGATCCTCGCGAGCGTGTTCGCTCAAACCTCGTCGATCGCGGCCGATAAGACGCCGGCTCATCCCCATTGTGCACAAGCGGCCCAATACCACCAACTGGATTTCTGGATCGGCGACTGGGATACCTTCGAAACCGACGCACCGGCCGGCGCCTCCGAAGCGCGCGCGCATGTCGATGCGATCGCGGGCGGCTGCGCGATTCATGAACTCTACGAGCAGAACGACGGGCTCATCGGCGACAGCATTCTGAGCTACGACCCGGTGCACAAGCGCTGGCAGCAGACCTGGGTGACGAATCGCGGCGCGCTGATGGTGATCGTCGGCAACTTTCACGACGGTGCGCTCGTGCTCGAAGGCGAAGTCCATCTCAAGGACGGAACGACGGTGCTCCAGCGCATCACCTGGAAAGCGCAGGGCAAAGGGGTGCGCGAGTTTGCGGTGATGTCCAAGGACAACGGCACGACGTGGACACCCGCGTTCGATGTGCTGTTCCTCAAGCACGCGGCTGGATGATCATTCGTCGCGCGATGACGCATCGTCCAACGGTGCGTCTGAAGCCAGACGCGAATCTGATCGGCATACGGAGGCGCCGTTCAACGCTGACGCCCTTTGGAGCGCTATCCTCTCTCGTCTCGCGGCAGCGGCCGCTCGGCGCACTATCTTCAGATCTCATGCGCGAACACGTGATCGCGGAACTGGCCTGCATCGAACCCCTGGACGCCATCGAGCGCGCGCACCTCGACGATGCGTTGGCGTGGGTGAAATCCGGCGCGCCGCTGTACCGCGTCGAGAAACCCGCCACACCGCCGAAGCATCTGGTCGCCTACGTCGCGGTTGTTGACGATCAGAGCATCCTGCTCGTCGATCACAGGAACGCGCAGTTATGGCTTCCCGCCGGTGGGCACGTCGAGCCCGGCGAGCACCCGCGAAGCACCGTCGAACGCGAACTGCGCGAGGAACTCGGGTTCGCGATTCCTCATGCCGTCGAGCCACCGCTGATGGTGACCTGCACGACGACCGTCGGGCTCACCGCCGGACACGTGGACGTCTCGCTGTGGTACGTCGTGAGAGCGAGTCGCGAGCAGCCGATCCACTTCGATACGGATGAGTTCAACGCGGTGCGCTGGTTCGCGCTTTCGGAGGTACCGCTGGAGCGCACCGATCCGCACATGAGTCGATTTCTGGCGAAGCTGAAGTCTCGTCAAGCGATCGGTGCGCGGTCAACGACGCGTAGCGAAGGGGAGGCCAATCGGACCGGAGTGGAGTTGTCTACAAAGCCTTAGCACGTTCGTCAGCACAGGGTAGGCCGTGCGTATCGAACCACGGACGGCGCGAAGTCGCACGGTGCCGATCACCCTTCGATCGCCAACGGCGACTCTATGCTGAGGTACCGAAGCATCAGGGCGAACGGCCGAATGTCTTTGCTCGTCTTAATTTAATGGGCGATCACCCGGACCCGTTAGGGGTGAGGTATCGAACCATGAACGGCGCGAAGTCGCACGGCGTTGCCGCACCCATCGCGTGAACGAAGGTGATATCGCAACAAAGGGGGAATATCCCGCCAACCGCACCACTGCCTCAGCCGTCAAGCCCACGCCCAAGCTTCTTGAGCAACCCCGCAAGCCTCGCGCGTTCGCTTTCTGACAAAGGGGACAATGCCTCCTCGGCTTCCTCAAACCGCACCGCGATCGCCTTGTCGATCAACTTGCGGCCCTCGGTCGTCAGCTCGGCGGCGCTGGAGCGACGATCATTCGGATCGGCCACGCGCGCGATCAATCCATTGCCTTCGAGACGATCCAGGCACGCGGTCATCGCACCCGAGGTGATCAGCACGGAGTCGCGCAACTCGGTGGGCGTGCGTCGGTAGGGCTTGCCGCCACGGCGCAAGGTCGCGAGTACATCGAGATCGGTGTAGTGCAGACCGAGCGGTTTGAGTGCCGCGTTGGCGCGCGCTTCCAACTGACGTCCGATACTCAGTAACCGACCGACCACCGCCATTGCGGCCGCGTCGAGCTCGGGCCGTTCGGCCTCCCACTCAGCCAGCAGTCGATCGGTCCTGTCGCCACCGTCAGCCGGATTTCCGTTCTTCTGCCCCATGTCGGCTCCTGTGCGCGATGACGGAGAAATATTAACAGTGAGTATCTTGATGTCAAGATACTTTCTCAGGCATGATCCGGCCGCCAGCGAGCCGCGGACACTCCGCGGCCGCTGCAAACCATCCAGCTCACCCCGAGGCAGCAGACGTGAAAACGGTACTTTTCGATTCGAACGGCAAGCTGCGCAACGGCTGGTGGATAGTGTTCTTCATCGTGCTGATGCTGGCGAGCCGATTCGTCTACACGCCGATCAGCCGCGCGCTGCAGGATCTCGGCGTATCGGTGGACTGGATGGAGCCGCTGCGCTTCGGCTTCCTGCTGCTGGTGACCTGGATCTGCGTGCGCCTGCGCAAGGAACCGCTGTCGAGCGTCGGTTTCGTGCTGGACGGACGCTGGGCGCGCGAGTTCGGCGTTGGCACCGCGTTCGGCGTCGCAACCGCCTTGCTGGCGGTGGCAATGATCTGGGCCGTCGGCGGTGTTCACGTCGAGTTGGACCCCGCACGCAGCGTCGCGACGATGGCATACGGCGCGTATATGTTTCTGTTTGTGGCTTTGTTCGAGGAAACCCTGTTCCGCGGCTTCCTGTTCCAGCGACTCACGGCGGGCGCCGGTGTATGGATCGCGCAGATCACCCTGGGCCTGCTGTTCGCCACCGGACATTGGGGCAACCCGGACATGCAGGGCGCCACCCTGGTCTGGGCCACGGCGGAATTGTTCCTCGGCGCCATCCTGCTCGGCCTCGCCTACCTGCGCACGCGCAGCCTCGCGCTGCCGATCGGCCTCCACATCGGTTGGAACTGGGCCCAGGGCCACCTGCTCGGATTCGGCGTCAGCGGTTTCGCCCAGGCCGGCTGGTTCCACCCCGTGCTGCAGGACCGACCCGAGTGGATGACCGGCGGCCGCTTCGGACCCGAAGCGAGCGTCTTCGCCGTCATTGTGGACGTGTTGATGATTGTGATGTTGTGGAAATGGAAAGGTTCCGCTTCGGTAAAGCTGCAAGATCGGCCTGGCAACCCACCCGTCGCTGAGCTGCTTCCTCAGTAGCCCGGAGTCCGTCGGCATCGCCATCGGAACCGGGCGTTGCCTGAGTTCCGACGAACGACCGCCGCGGACATGCGTTGTGCGGTGCGTTATTCATTCCGGAACTGATGTGCAGTTCTCCACACCGAGATCACCACGCCGACTGTCGGCTGCCTTCGCGCCGATGGCCGCGCGCTTCTCCGTCGCGGCTAACGAGGCAGGCTCGCTTCCAACTGCGTCAATCGTTGCGGTGGAAATGCCAGTCGCGCCAATCGCGCACGTCCCTGCGCCGCCCAGGATCGGGCCTCGGCATCATCGCCCAGCGCGAACGCGGATGCCGCCATCAGCAGGGGCTGTTCGACCCACAGAATCGGATCGGCGCCCTTCATGCTGCCAAGAATGTCGGCGGCTTTCTGCAGAGACAGCGACGCGTCGCGCGGTTTGCCCAGGGCGAGAAAAATTTCGCCGCGAAGACAATCGACACGCCCCCTCCAATACGCGGCTTGTTCGATCACTTCGTCGGCAATGTCGGCGAGCCTGTCGATGCGCTGTGCCGCACCCGCCGGGTCTGCGCTCAGCAAGGCGACACGTATGCGCTTTTCCAGCGCGCGGCCATACATGTCCGGGTCCGATGGTTCGAACGTCTGCAAATCGGTAATGCCACGCTCGAGTTCCTGGATGCCGGCGGCGCGGCGGCCGGTCATCGCCAATGCATATCCATAATCGGCACGGTCGGCGGAACTCTCAAATCCGTGCTCGCCAAAGGTCGCTATGCCGATATCCAGCGCCTCGCGTAAGCGTGGCAATGCGAGCTCGTAATCTTCCATCCTGATCTCGACAGCCGCCAACGGTTGAATGGCGAATCGCAGGTCGGGATGTCCCGCCTTCAACGTCGCCCGGTAAATTCGTTCGGCTTCGAGCAATACCTCGTGCGCTTCGCGCAGCTTGCGTTTCTCCACCAAGGTGATGCCGAGCGCATTCAAATGATTGCCGAGTATGGGGTGGTCGCCGGGATAAATCTTGCGATCAATCGCAAGCACCGCGCGCGCATCCTCTTCGGCCGAATCGAGGTCGCCCATGCGCCGATACGCGCGCGACAAGCCGGATAGAATATACGCTACCTGTATACTTTCCTCGCCAAACCGAGCCCGGTTCATCGCGAGCACTTGTTTCAGGGGTTCGATGGATGCGGGAACATCGCCGGAATTCAGCAGCACGGCAGCCAGATCGCTGAGCGAAGCACGCCGAAGCTCCGTATCGCCTGACTGTTCGCTCAGCGCCAATGCAACATGAATATCGGTCAGTGCACGAGCGAAGTCGCGCGTTCGCGCGGCGACACCCGCCGAGTCGCGAAACAGTTTGCAGCGCAGTGCCACGGACGAGGCGGGCACGCGCGCCAGCAGCGCATCGATTCTTACGCGAGCCGCTGCGTAGTTTCCGCGCTGAAAGTCGTTGGCTTCGATCAGCCCTCCGATCTCGAAGGCAAGCGGGTCGGCTTCGCCGAACGTCCGCAGCACCTGCGCGTGCGCGTCGGCGAGCAAGCTTGCGCTGCGCGTCAGATCGCCTTGCGCGCCAATCACCTCGGCCAGGCGCGCGAGCAACTCCAGGCGCGCGTGTGGATCAATGGAAAAATCGGTTTTGGCTTTTGCAATCGCGCGATCAACGATATCGAAAATCGTCGGCGGCCCTTTTCGCGGGGTCGCGGGCTCCGCTTCGGCGAAGGCATCGAACATGAAGCGGCGCATGGATTCGGCGCGTGTGGCCTGCTCTCCCGCAAGCTGGGCGGCGTGATTGGCCTCGACCGATTTCCAGACGGCCAGCGCCAGACTGATCAGAATGCCGGCCAGGAGTACACCCGTCGCCATGACCGTGGCGCGGTGACGAACGATAAATTTGCGCAAACGGTACCAACGCGACGGCGGATGAGCACGCACCGGCTTGCCCGCAAGATACCGATCGATATCGTCGGCCAATGCACCGGCGTTGCGATAGCGCATCGACGGTTCGTGGGCCAATGCCGTCGCGAGTATGGCGTCCAGATCGCCTTCCAGCTGACGTGCGAGCGTGCTGCGCGCCGGCAGGCCGTTGGGCAGGCGAACGGCATACTCATCGGGCGTCTTTATCGCGCCGCTGGCGCTGGCGGCGGCACCGAGGCGTTTGCCGGTGAGCAGCTCGCCAAGCACCACACCGAGGGAGAATATATCCACGGCGGTGGTGATCTGCGTCGAACTGAATTGTTCCGGCGCTGCATATTCGGGGGTCAGCGCAATCGATTGCGTTCGCGTGACGCCCGCAACGGCATCGTCGCCGAGCACTCTGGCGATGCCGAAATCAAGAACTTTCAGTCCACCCTCGTGGGTAATGAAGAGGTTCGACGGCTTCAAATCGCGATGCACGATCAGCGCGGCATGCGCAGCTTCGATCGTTCGACACAAGGTGGAAAACCATACAAGGCGCTGTTGCAGCGACAGCGCGCGCGCGTTGGCTGCCACGGTGATGGGAACGCCATCCACAAGTTCCATGGCGATATAGGGAATACCGGCCTCGCTCACACCGCCCTCAATCAGGTGCGCGATGTTGGCGTGGGTGAGCTGCGCAAGAATTCCCTGTTCGCGGCGAAAACTGCGCTGCTGGTCCGGTGCATAAAGTCCGGTGCGCAGCAGCTTCAGGGCGACGGTCTGGGCGCCATCGCCCACTTCGCGCGTCGCGCGGAACACGACCGAAGAACCACCCTGACCGATCAGCGCCGCAAGCCGGAACGAGCCCAGCCGTGTTCCCACCAGGGACTGACCCCGTTCAAACTCGTCCTCGCGTAGGCGATGGATGACATCTTCAGCGTTGGTTTGCCACAGCGGCGATACGCGTTGATGGGCGGCCAGCATCGCAGCCAACTCGGCACGACTCGATACGGAAAGGTCTAGCGCCGCCAATCGCGCTTCACGTGTTTCAGGCGGCACATCGACCAGTTCCTCGAACAGATCGCGCAGTGTGCGAAGAGAGCTGGTCGAGTCGTCGGTCACGGTTGGGAATCGCGACTCGTCCATCGATCGATACCGTGACGCTTTCACGTGCCGGTGCGAGCGGCGAGAAACGCGCGCGCGTAGCACCAGTCACGGTGCAATGTGCGCCGATCGACACCGAGCAATTCAGCGATATTCTGCATTTCGACCCCGGCAAAATAGTGCAGCTCCACCACTTTGGAGGCGCGCGGAAATTCACGCTGCAATGCCCCTAATGCATCATCGAGTTGCAGCGCCAGTTGCGGGCTGACTTCCAGCGCTGCGACGGCCGGGTCATCCATGTCAAGTCGAAACTGATTTCCGCCACGCTTTAGTTGCAGGCGACGTCGGAAGGCATCGGTCAGAATATGCCGCATGGCACGCGCGGCATACGCGAAAAATTCCGCCGAATCCTGATAGGCAAACTTGGCGTCATCCATGCGCAGAAACGTTTCGTGCACAAGTTCAGTCGTGGACAAGGTCTGTTGTTCACCGCGCAGGCGCTGACGACTCGCCATTTTCTTGAGTCGCTCGTAGACATCCCGAAAAATCGTGTCGAGCAGGTTGTCCGTCGGTGCTTGCTGTTCTGAACTCATCTCGGTCATCCGTTGCTACCTGCGGACGGTGGTCGCTTCACATCGACACCGCATGCGCGCAGTGCCGATCCTCTGAGGGTTCCGCTCCTTCGTCGCCGATGCGTGGCCCGGTCTCGCGCATCGAACGGCCATCCCGGCAAAGCTCGATGTGGCCGATTTTGTTCCATAAGGGAATTCGAACTCACGTTGTTCATTCCAGAAAGACGGCCAGCGATCGATTGCGGATGCTACGCGCAGACCTGCCGTTCGCGAGCCCCCCTTTCGACAGTCTGGCTGCCCTAACGAAAGTCATACGGGCCTGCAATTGCACAGTCTGGGTCCTGATTGAATCCCGGAACGGCCGCGCGCACCGGGCGCCCCAAGGTCAACGAGCAAGATTGGACACATGTGCAAAAAGTGTCAGATGGGGGGCGACGTTCAAATGCGCACAGCGGTCTCGAACGAACGCATCTCGTCGCCGCAGACATTCGACCAATGGCCGCGCCGCTGCGCCGATTGACGAAGCGCACAAGAACAGTGTGAGGGCCTGGCGCCGTCGAAATCTCTCTGCACGGCGCGTTGGCGTCAAGGCCGTGCGCAACGCTTCGGCCGTTTGTCCCACGGGCAAAGAGAACTTCGTTCTACACGGGACCAGGCCCGGTGTGGGCGAAGAACGAGGTTGGATGTATGCGACGCTACGAAGGTACATTGCGAAAAGGCACGGTGTGGAGGACGCTGCTCGGCTTGCTGGTCAGCACGGGCGCTTCGGCGCAGCTTGCGCCGGTGCTGGGCGACAGCCCCGCCGCACGCACCTCGGACACCGTGTTCCACGGAGCGGTCAATTCCAGCGGTGGCTATAGCGCATCGGTGCCGCTGGAGCTGCCGCCCGTGCGTGGCGGGATTCCGCTGCCTCTGCACGTGGTCTACGGCGGCAATCAGATTGGCGCCGCCGGTCTGGGTTGGGATGTTCCGCTGTCGTACGTTTTCATCAGCACCACGCTGGCCCATCACCGACCGGTGCCGGATACCTTTTCGCCGAGTTCAACGACGGCGCCGATTGCATTGCAGTCGATTTCCGTGACTCTCGGCGGCGAGCGTACCGACCTGGTGCGCAATGCTGCCGATAATGCCTGGGTCGGACGACGCGGCAATGCGCAGGTCGAGGTACGCACCAACGGCGACGGCGCGATGGTGATGTACGACGGAGAAGGTCGCACCTACAGCTTCAGCTCGCAGGGCGGCGGAGGAACCAATGGCAACGCCCGGCTGATGGGTGGAAATCTATACCTGCTTCGCGATATCACCGATTCCAGCAACAACACAGTGCATCTGGAATATGCCCTCGGCACGCCCGTATTGCCGGGCGGCGGAAAGGGTCTGTTGATCGACTTGACGAGCGTCGACTACAACTACAGTCCGACAACAACCAATTGCGCGAAAAATCAGGCGCAGTTGTTCTACGAAAATTCCGGCACAGCGCCACTGTCCATGTCGGTCATGGGAGGGACTGTCATTGCGCGCTTTCGCAAGCTGTCCAGCATCTACGTCAACAGCCGGGCGACGTGCGCCGACGCGCTGGTGTCGCTGCGGCGCTATGACTTTGACTACCAAGCCGATGCCGATACGCAGCGGCCGCAGCTGCATACCGTGACGATGGTCGGTCAGTACGGCACGCCGGAACACTACGTCACGCTGCCCGTCGCGGAATACGTCTACGGCTCGATCAGCGACAACGAAGGCAAGATCGCCTATCAAATGACCCAGAGCCTGCACATGAGTACCGGTTCGGGAGGTCCCGCTTACCTCAGCGCTTCCGACGGCGTCAAATTCAATGCGACGACGTCGAACATCTCCAATTCGCAATCGTTTATCGACATCGACGGCGATGGCCGGATCGATATTCTGAATCGCTTTGGCGGCTATGCGCACAACCTGCCGGCAGCGAATGGCACAACAGCCTTCGAGTATCTGACACTGGCCAAGTCGCTGCCTTGGTCGGAGATCACGAACGTCTCGAATCGCTACGCGAGTGAGCAGCACGAAGTGGTTCCGTTCCGCAGCGAGGTCAGGCCGGTGCGCCAGTTCATCGACATGGACGGCGACGGTGTTGCTGATGTCGTCAGCTCGGAATCGGCGGGCGTCTGGACCATCGCGGACAAGCTCGGTTCTCACAGCGTCTCGACCGAACCGATGCGCCTCGCGCTGGGCCTGCCGGCCGGGGAAAAGGTGCCATTGTCAAAGAGTGTAACCTTGGAAACGCAGGGCGCCTTGCAGTGCTTCCGCTGGACCGTCGGCGAGTGGGTGGAAGAGCCGGGGTCCAATTGTCCCGGCTACGATGCGGCGATTGCGATCAAAAGCCCGCAAACGACGATCGTGCAGTGGGAGCTGAGGGACATCAACGGCGATGGCTACCCCGACTTCGTTTACGACACATCGCCCGCTCCGACATTACCGAGCGTACCGCGCCCGGCACATCCCGGAACCGAGGGACAGCACATCCTGATGCACGGTGCATCGATCAATCTTTCGGGCGCCAGAGACGTCAAGGTCCTGTTCAATTCGGCGGGCACGCATCTGGGCGCCGGTACCATCCTGTTTCATTCGCCGACGATCATGGATACCGGCGGATGCGGACTCGCTCGTTGGGAAACGATGGCCGGTGCGGCGTCCAGTGCCGTTCTGTACCAGACCTGTGGCTTTGAGGATGTCAACGGCGACGGCATCGCCGATCGCATCACGTCGGTCGCGCCTTCCGGTGGCGGCGGATTCGTTTCCCAGGCCGTGCTCGGCACCGGCAACCCGAACGGACTCTTCGACGCCCACGTGACGATCACGTTGCCAGGCGCGCTCGCGCGCGTCGATACGGATCTGGTCAACCTGGACGGCAAAGGTTTTGTGCCACGAAGCTGCAACGCGGATGGCACCGGCTCGTTTGATATTTTGCGCACGCAGGCATTGCGCGATATCAACGGCGATGGCATTCCCGACTATCTGGCAAAGAGTGGCGCCGCGTGGTCGGTGCGTCTGGGCACCGGTACCGGCTTTGCACCGGCCGTCGTGCTGTCCATGCCGGCGGGTCTGGACGTTTCGAAGGAAACGAGCTACTGCGCGAGTCGGTTGTCGATGCTCTCGATCACGCCGATGGGTCTGTATGACGTCGATGGCGATGGCCAGCCGGAAATGCTGTCCGTGCACACCGGGTTCATCGATGTGTATCAGCTCAAGCCGCCGGTCAATCAGTTCGGCGTCGGCAACGCATTCAATGTCGGTCCGGTTGCCAGCGTGCCGTCTGCAGGAAGACTGGTCGCGATTACCGATGGCTATGGCGCCTACACGCGCATTGGTTATCGGTCCGCGAAGGAAGACAACCACGCGCCGCACAAAGTGCCGTATCCCGAGATCGTGGTGACCGCCGTCGCAACGACGGATGACAGTGTCGGAAGGAACCCGATCACGTCAGCGACGCGCTACGCCTATGGCACCGCGAACCTGCTATTCGATGCGGTCTCCGACGCGTTCATTTTTCCGGGCTATCAACGCTCGGTGCGCTTGCGCGATTCGGGCGATTCGACCAAACCGTCGGAGGGCATGGCGACCATTACCGACCTGTACGGGCTGGCGCCGTTCAATGCCAGCATGGACCCGGCAGCCCGCTTCAAGCGCAATCGCAAAGTGGGATACATCAGTGACGTGACCACAATCAGTGGCAACGTCGGCACGGATCCATGGGCACTGCTGAACGTCGACATCACCAAGGATCCGCGTCGCATTGCCGGTTCGCACCTCGACTGGGATACAAAGCTGCTGGCGGCTGGCCCGCGTCTCGGAAGCAACGAGTCGTGCGTGGACATGGTGTTCCCCTACGATTTTGACAAATCCAAAACGAGTTCGATTGACGACGAGTGCGTCAAGCACGGCTTCGTTTTTCAAAAAAGCAACTTTTCGTGGCGCGGTACGCCTGGCACGGCCGACGCGGTCAGCAGTGCTGCCACGGTGCAGACCAGTTCGACGACCGATGCGGTGGACGACTTTGCGCGAGTCACCCAGATCACGAACGACAACGACCTGTCGCGCACGGACGACAACCTGTGCACGCAGAACGCGTATGCGACGCCAAGCGGCAGCAACCAGCGTGTGCTGAATGCACTCGCCTCGCGCACGATCAGTCAATGTCCGGCGGGCAGCGGCGCCAAGATTTACGCGACCGAATCGTGGGCCTATGACGGTTTGGCACCGAGCACGGATACACCGCCGAAGGTTCCCGTCACGAAAGGATTTGTGACCGCCCATACCGTATCGCGCCGCGACGAAAACGGCGCCTCTCTCGGTGACATTCGTCTGTTCGATGCGATCTACGATCTGACCTCGGGCAACGTGATGAGTGTGACGCGGACGCGCGATGACGGCGCCACGACCAAGGTCACGACCACATACGATCCGTTTGGCCTGATATCAGTGGGTACATCCACGGCCACGACCAACGCCGACGGCTCGAAACTTCCGGTCATGACCTCCAGCGTCGGCGTCGATCCGATCAACCTGAATGTGCTGAGCGTGACCGACGCGAACGGCGCGAAGGCGGCCACCACGTTCGATGGTTTTGGTCGCACCTTGCTGTCGAAAGTCACGCCGGTGGGCGGTGCGGAAGGTGTGTTGTCCGCGTCGACCTATGTCGGATTTGAAATCGGCGGTGGCGGTATCCGCGCCGTGACGCGGACCGTGTTCACCGATCCGGTGCCGGTGGCGAACGTCGGCACCTCAGCCGGACGCACCAGCGTCGTGTACCTCGATTCCCTCGGCCGCGAGCGCCAGACGGAAGTCGCGTTGGGTATGGATTATCCGAACGTCCGCGCGATGATCGTGGGTCGACGCACCTTCGATCTGCTCGGCCGTGTGCGCTTCCAGGCCGATCCGTTTGCTTCGACCGACGCCGAGTTCGATGGCGTGCTGTTCGGCAAGGCTTTCGGCACCACGCACTACTACAACGCGGATGGCACGCCATCGTGTTCGATTCGCAGCAAAGGCTTTCACGCCTTGACATCCACCACCGACGAGGCGAATGAGGTTTACCCGACCTGCGTCAGCCATGCGTTCGGTGCGAACAAGGAAGTTGTATACCATTACGACTCGGCATCCTTGATCGGTGGCCCGTCGCATGTCGGCCAGATGATCAAGCAATCGAATTACTCGGCGATCGGCCGCTTACTGGAAAATTACACGTTTCAGTTTGATGCGAACTTCAACGGCATTGCCCTGGAGGACAGCACCTTCGACTACGACGCGCTGGGCCATCTGCGCAGCATGTCGCGTTTCAAGGATCCCAAGGATCCGGTGCATAGCGCAAAGGTGAGTACCACCTGGCACACCGATTCGCTCGGCTGGGTCAACGAACTCGACGACGCCGACAGCGCACCGCAACTGCGCACGTTTGACAGCTGGGGCGCGCTGACCCAGACGCAATGGAACGACACGACCGTCACGCCCGCCACGGATCACCGCGTGATCTCCCGCTATGACGGGATAGGACGCATCGTGCATGGCGAGGAGCAGAGCAAGAAGCACACCGACACGGACGACAAATACGTCGCGGACACAGCCACGCTGAACGACTATCTCTATGACGCTGGCGTCAATACGACGACCCCGGCGGTGGCCGCAACGAATGTCATGGGGCGTCTGGCCAAAGCCAGTTCGCCGACCAGCACGGTCGTCTTCAGCTACGACGGACTCGGCCGCGTGAAAGCGCGAACCTTCACCGACATCACGGTTGCGCCGGCGAGGGTGTATGTCGAGAAGCACGACACGCATGCCGACGGTTCCGCGCAGGCTCTGCATCTGCTCTTGCCCGACAATGCGTTCAAGGATGAGAGGATCGACTACAGCTACGATTCCGCCGGCCGAACGCGTAGCGTCCGATACAACGACGGCGCAAGCCAGGATTTGTATACGAGTACCGGAAGCGCGGATCTGGATGAGTACGGGCGCATTCGTCAGGCGCAATATGGCCTGGCCGCGTACGCCGCAACCTATGCCGATGCCGGACGGCGCTTGCTGACCAACGTCAAGGTCAGTGGAGGATCGCATTCGCGCGAAATCGCATATCCGGCGATCAGCAGCGGCGGCGTCAATCTGACGCCGTTCGATCCAATGGGTCGCGAGCGTTCGCGCAACGAATTGATCGACGGGGTCAACCAAACCATCGCGTCGAGCTACGACCCGATCGGGCAACTGGTATCTGCGTCACGCACGCCGCTATCGGCGGCCGTGCCAAATGTGCAACTGGCCTATGACCCGTTGGGCAATCTGCTGCAGCAGACGCCGTCCACAGGTACCAATGGCGCAAAAATGCGCTATCAGGCCAGCGGCGATCTGGATCGCCTGTGCAGCATCGGTTATGGCGCGGCCGAGGCGCCCGTCGAGTGTGACGTCAGCTACGATGGTACGGGCAATATCGTCTCGCTGCCGACGCGCAGCGGCAAGCGGACACTGAGCTACTACGCCAGTGGTCAGATCAAAACGATCGTCAATGGCACGACCAAGGCCGCCTTCAAATACGATGCGTTCGGCGACGTGCAGCAACTGACCGTGAACACGCCGTTGCCGGACCTGCGCCGTGACAAGCACTTCGGTGCATTGCTGACCCAGCGTGACGAGAGCGGCATTCTGGTGCTGACGCGCGCCATTCCCGGTCCCGGAGTGATGGCCACACGGCACGGTCCGAAAGGCACGTGGACGTTCGCGTTTGGCGAAGGCCGTGGCAATCGTTTTGTCACCGACCAAACCGGCGCGTTTGTGCAAGACATGGATTATCAGGCCTACGGTGATGCGCCGGCTACGTGCACGCCACCCGCAGTCTGTCCTGCGCCCGATACCAAGAACTACACCAGTGCACAATGGAACGGCGGCGATGCCTTGGCCGCGCTCGGTGTCTCGCAACTCGGTGCACGCATCTACGATCCGGTGATTGGGCGTTTTCTGAGCCGCGATCCGCTGATACTCCCGCGCACCGCGGCAACGACCAACCCGTATGCGTTCGCGGCGAATGATCCGGTCAATCGCTCGGATCCGAGCGGCATGGATTGGAGTTTCTGTTTTCCGACGATCATCTGTGGCAGCACTGAAACCAATGATGGTGGTGGTGGTGGTGGTGGTGGCGGTGGCGGAGGTGGAGGCGGTGGTGGTGGTGGTGGCGGACAGTCGAGTCCCGGTTCGAGCCCGAATCCGAACCCGGGATCACCGCCCCAATCGAGCCCTCACCCGAACTCCAGTCCTCTGCCCGAGCCGTCGCAACCCTTTCACCCCGTCGCGCCCTACGACCATCCGATCGGCCCATACAACGAAGTACCGAATCACGACTTCAGCCAGTACGAGGTGGATCCGTCGCTGTCCGAAAGCCTGGAATGGCCGGGCAACGCATTGAACGTGCTGGAACACTACGCCAAAGAGGGTGGGTTCATCCGAACCGGCGCGAAAGGATTGAGCACTCTTGTCGACACCATCCACATCGGAACTGCGGCAGCCGAGTTAGTCGAGAAGCGATCGTCAAAGGCCGGATGGCACTTGGCCTCGGTCACAGTAGACGCGATGCTGATGCGGCGCGGCCCTTGGGGGTGGGCGGCATACGCTGGCAAGAAGACTGTCGGTTGGGCGATACGCTCGGATCGTGAGTATCAGCGCGAGTCCAAGATCCGTCTTGATAACAGTCTTAATCGACTCGAAACGGCCTTGAACGAGCTCCGTAACGAATTGCAGTTTGAGGCGACGTGCAGTGAGTCGCAGTTCTGCGAGGCGCCCGCACCAGCCGAGATTCCCTTCGGGCCAATTTGGCCACCGCCACACTACGGGCCTGACTGGGAGTAAGCGCTCTGCCGAGATCTGTTTAAAAAAAGCCGATCGCCATTCCAGAAAGCCGGTAACCATCGTCGGCTTGACGGATGGAAGATCTTGGTGAGTTTCGGTCACTGCATCAGCCCGACGATCCGCTACGTCGCATTCGTCGCGTCGAAGCGCAGGGCGTCGAACCGAACGTGGGCTCCGGCCCGGTGAAGTCCTCGTGCGTGCGTCAGAATGGCTAAGAGGTGTGTAAAGAAGGCCCGCTTCGGCGGGCCTTCTCTTTTTCAGCGCCCGGTGACACGGTCGTCAGTGGCGCACGAGCAACTTCTGCTCACGTCAGGCTGCCAGCGGGATGCGCTTGATGGTCCGCTTCTCGCGTACGAAGACGCGTCAAGTCAAATTGGCAGAAATCTTGATCTGCGTCGGCTTCACATCAGCGCATGTCAGATAATTCGCGAAGCAGCTTGGCGAAATCGGCACTGGGCCCATTGCTGACATGCTGTCGCAGTAGCGTTGGAATTGATCGGCAATATCAGCCTGACGCCGGATTTTTGACTCGGATGGTCCTACCCCCGTGGAGTGAATCCACATGTTAGTAGAGACTCTCCCCCACGGAGGGTTTCACGCGCAAGTCAAAATTTACCGAGAGTCAGGTCGCCGAGATCCTGAAGGAAGCCGAGGCTGGCGTTGCGGTGGCCGAAGTGGCGCGCGAGCACGCGATCAGCTCGGCGACGTTTTATCAATGGGAGCGACGTTCGGGGGGACGGCGAGTCGTTGTCGCAGGCGAGGCGTGTCTCAAACTCGGAACGACGGTCCTCCCGGGCATCTTCAGAATTCTTCATTCGTTTTTCCGGCACTTCATCGAGCGCGGCGCTGAACTGGCGCTTCCCTCAACTGGAGTGCGCCATGCGATACCCGATCCCGTACAGCCTGCTTGCCGCTTCGATGTTCATCGCCGTGACGGCGCATGCCGGTCCCGCGCCGGCCGCCTATCAGGCGCCGTCGGCGCTGGAGGATGAGTGGCGTGTCGCCGATGCAGCCAAGGCGGGCTGGAACATCGCCAAGTTCGCCGAGCTCGAAGGCCACATCGCGGACCAAACCTGGAAAGGCATCACCAGTGTCGTCGTCGTCGATCACGGCGCGCTGGTCTATGAAAAGTATTTCAACGGGGGCGCACGCGACACGCTCAACGACATGCGATCCGCGACCAAGAGCGTTACGGCGCTGCTGGTGGGTGCTGCGATTGAACGCGGCCTTATCGCGAGCGTGCAGGCCAAAATCTATCCCTACTTTCCCGAGAAGCAGCCGCTGCAGCATGCGGACCGACGCAAAGACGCTTTCACGCTGGAAGATGTGCTGACGATGAGTTCGCTGTGGGAATGCGATGACGACAATCAGTACTCCTCCGGCAACGAGGAGCGCATGTACGTCACCGAGGACTGGCTGCAGTTTGTGCTGGACCTCCCGATCAAGGGATTTGCGCCGTGGATGAGCAAGCCGACGGACACGGCCTACGGTCGCGCGTTTGCGTATTGCACTGCCGGTGTGTTCGTTGCCGGCGCTCTGGTCGAACGCGCGACGCACAAGCACCTCGATGCATTCGCTGCCGAGGTGCTGGAAACGCCGCTCGGCATCACGTCGGCCAAATGGAATCGTTCGCCGGACGGCGTCGTGATGGGCGGCGGCGGAACGCGCTATCGCAGCCGAGATATCGCCAAGATTGGTGCGATGGTCGCTGATGGCGGACGCTGGCACGACAAACAGATATTACCGAAAAAGTGGATTGACGCCGCCTTGACGCCACACGCGCAGGCCCGCGATGACGCGGAATACGGTTACCTGTTCTGGCGTTTCCATTTTCCGTTGGACGGCAAGGACCAGACCGTGTGGGCGATGTCCGGGAACGGAGGCAATTACCTGTTCATGCTGCCCGAACGTCAACTCGTCGCGGTCGTCACCAGCAGTGCCTACAACCAGCGCTACGCGCATCCTCAATCGCAGGAGCTGTTCCGCGATTTCATCCTGAAGGCGCTGCCGGCTTCGCATTGACAAGATCGGGCGGTAACCAGTCGGCAGCAAGAACGCGCTCGCGCTCGGACGCAACCGCGCGGCTGAGCGTATTGACCACCTCAGCAAAGCCAGGCTGATCGGCAAGCGCATGCAGCAGCGGTGAGGTTTGTAACCAGGCACGATCTCGGAATCCGTCGGCGACGGCGCGGCGCACCGCAGCGACCGCGCCGTCGCGATCGCCGCTTGCGAGCCGCAACTGCGCCACTTCAAGCCAGGCGTCGGGTCCTCCCGCTTCGACGTCGCGCTCTTGCTGCTCGGTGCGCGCTGCGACCCAGGCAGCGTCGAATGGAATCGTATACAGATGCTCGAGCGTGGCGGGCAGGCTTTGATGCGGCCGCAATCTTGCCGCCTTCGCGAACATCTCCTCGGCACTCGCGCGGTCGCCGCGTACGAGTGCCAGTTCCGCGCCGAGCACGAACAGCGAGGGATGCAGCGGCCGTTGCAGCGCCTCGCTCAACGCGCTCTCCGCCTCGTGGTAACGCCCTTGCACGAAGAGCGCGCGTGGGTAGGCGACGTTGGCGTATACATTGTCCGGATAGAGCCAAAACAATTTCTCGTAGCGCTGCTCGGCCTCGGTCGTGAATCCCAGCAGCTCAAGATTGCGCGCGATCTGCAAATCGAGAAAACGCAACTTCAGGCCCGTTTTCTGCACCGCGACATTGTTGTGCAATGCGTCCGCCAGCCTTCCTTTCGTGACGTACAGATTGGCGAGGGATGCGAGGCTGTCATATCGACCATCCGGATCGAGCGCAACCGCTTTTTCGTATTCGCGAATCGCCGCGTCGACATCGCCGCGACAATCGAACGAATAGGCCAGCGCGGCATGCGCACTGCTGTCATTGGGGGTGCGCGCAATGACGACCTCGGCCAAGGTCTGCGCTCGCTCGGCGAATGGCGGTCCACCGTTGTACAGGCACATGCGTGCGCTCAAGGCGCGACTGAGGCCGACACGGGCGCCCGCGTTTGCCGGTTCGGCGCGCAACGCCTGTTCGTACAACGCAACCGCCCGCGCATTGTTTTCGTCCTGACCGATGTCGGCGTAGTAGCGCGCGCGTTGCAGCATCTCCTCGTGCGGCGAGGGCGGATTCACCGCGTGCGGGCGTTCGTGAAATTGCCACCAGGCGCCCACTCCGAGCGCAGACGCAACGACAACCGCCGCGACCATCGCAGCCGTGCGCAGGGAAGCGCGCGGATTCGACGCGCTGACTGGCGGGCGCGCCATCCTTCGCGGAGCCGTGCACAATTGGTAACCGCGGCCGCGCACCGATCGCACGTAGCGCGGATTGCGACCATCGTCACCCAGCGCCTGGCGCAGCAATTTCACGCGTTGCGTGACGGTTTCCTCGTTGACCACAGCCGGCGCCCAGACGTGCTGGATCAATTCATCGAAGCCGACCACGCGATCGCCCTGCTCGAGCAGATAGCGCAACAGCTGAAAACTCAAGCCGCCGACATCGAGCGTGTCGCCCGCACGCTCAACCTGCTGACGCAGCGGGTCGATACGCAGGTCGTCGAGAAGAAAAATAGGAACGTCGGGCGGGTCAGAGGCATCCATCGGCGACATCGTAGGCGAAAGCGCGTCGGATGGGCTCGGTCGGACGTCGTGGCCTTCGTGATTCTCGCGTTGCCCGCCGGGGGCCGACTCCATTCCAACGCAACGCCGGCGTTTCAAGCGGCGTTCTTTTCTCTCTCGATATTTCAATGGCCAGCATCGTCGCGAAATCACAGCGAACGTGCTGATTGGCGGATGCCGAACGCCAACTGCAGCCCGTGGTTGATCAACGGGAGTACAGCGACCCCATATCCCCTCCATCGCGCGTGTTCCGCATCACAATGCACCGGTAAATGACTTTCTCGACAACATCTCCCTCCACAGCCCCAGCTGCGCATGCTGCGGCTGCGCCTTCCCCAACACCGTCGTTGCATGCAGTAACGCAGCCCGCCCGGTTTCCGTCTGCCCAGCAGCCAACTGACATTCCCCCCATAGCCCTTCCGCCTCCGCCACACGCGGGTTATCGTCATCCTTGAGTTGATTGTGGAAAAAGTCATATTGGCCGCGTGCGAGGTCGAGGGCGCGTTGGTGGTGCCCGAGGCGAAGTTCGATGCGCGCGAGGTAGCCTTGGGTGCGCGCGACGTCGGGGTGGCCTTTGGGGTTGATGCCTTGCAGTGCGGTGAGGGCGCGTTCCATGACGGCGGCGGCTTGTGGCACGTCGCCGGCGCTGAGGTAGGCGCGCCCGAGCAGTACGCGGGTTTGCTGCGGAATCGGGTGGTGTTCGCCGTAGAGTCGCAACGCCATCTCGGCCGCGGCGTTGAGATGACTGATGCCTTCCGCGTGTTCGCCATCTGCGCTCAGGGCGTCGCCGAGGATGCGCAGGCCGTCGACGCGTTCCGGGGTATCGCCGCCGATCTGCGCGCGCATCTCGACCGTGTGTCGCAGCATCGCAATCGCGTCGGCCATTTTGCCCTTGCGACGCAGGATTTGCCCAAGCGCGACTTGTGCGGACAGCACATCACGGTGGGTGGGGCCATACAGCGAAGCCCACAAGGTTTCACTTTCGCGATAGCCAACTTCTGCTGCATCGATATTGCCCTGGAAATAGTCGTTCGTCGCGCGTGTCGAGAGAGAGGAGGCGAGCAGATTGCGGTCGGTCGGTTCGAGCTTGCGCAGGATCTCGATGGCCTGGGTCAGCAGCGGTCCGGCGTCGCGGTAGTGCCCGGAGTGGTAGTGCAGCCGGCCGGTCTGGTAGTAACTGGCGGCGGTATCGGGATGCGTCTCGCCCAACACGCGGCGTCGCCGGGCGAGCACGTCGATTGCCAGCGCCAGTCCACGATCGAGTTGATCCACATCGAGCAGCGTACCCGCCAGATTCGCGCTCGCACGCAGGGTGCGCGGATCGTCGACACCGAGGCGCGCGGTGCGCGATGCCACGACGTGCTGAAGCAGCGGCAACGATTCGCGATCCCGTCCGGCGGCGTCGAGCAGTTCGGCGTACTGCTCGGCGGCGTCGACCGCGAGCGGTTGATCGACACCCGCCAACGCAACAGCGGCCTCGTAACTCACGTGTGCCGCATCGAGCGCTTGCGCGTCATCCCCGCGCAAATGCAACAATTGTGCACGCAGGCCCGACAGAGCAATGCGCGCCTCATCCGGCACCATTCCTGCTGCGGACGCCAGCGCCTGCGCTTCGTCCAGTCGGCGCAATCCCGCATCGGCCGTGCCGGTGGCCAGATCCACGCGTGCTCGATCGAGCAATCTCAGATAGCGGGTGAGGCGACTGGCGCGATCGGTGCCCGGTGCCAGGGTCAGCGAAGCGTCCAGTTCGCGCTGCGCGCGATCGAGCACGCCGAGTTTCAGATACAGCCGGCCGATCGTGTGCTGGAGCTCGGCAGCCAGTTCGGTATGTTCCACAAAATCGCTATTGACGCGTTGTGCACCGCGATCGAGCAGTTCGCGTGCGGTGATCGCGTCGCCCTTGGTGAGCGCTGGATCGGTGCCTTCAAACAGGCCCTCGACGAAGCCGAGCACGGCGGTCGCGCGCGTCGCCTGGGCCTGCGCGCGTTGCGCTTGCCACAGGGCCACGCCACTGCCGACCAGCAGTGCCAGCACTGCCGCTGTCGCGAGCACCATGGCGACGCGATGACGTCCCGCAAATTTCGCGATGCGGTAGGCGGCGCTGTCCGCGCGCGCCCAGACTGGCTTGCCATCGAGATAGCGTTGCAGATCATCGGCGAGTGCCTGCGCGCTGCCGTAACGCCGCGCCGGATCCGTTGCGCAGGCGCGCATCGCGATGGTGTCGAGGTCGCCTTTGAGATCGCGCGCGCGGCAATCGCTGGCGGCCATCGCGGTATTGCGCATGCGCGCCTGACTGACCCGCTCCTGCGGCGGTTGGGTGAGCGGGCGCGATCCCGCGAGCCATTCGAACAACACCAGGCCGAGCGCATACACATCCGTCGCGGTACCGATCGGCGAGCCGGACAGCTGTTCCGGCGCGGCATACGCGAGCGTCAGATAGCGCTGTTCCGGTGCGGTCTGGGTCGGATCGGAGCCATCGTCGACAAGCACCTTGGCAATGCCGAAATCGAGCAGCTTCGGAGTGCCGTCCGCCTCGACCAGAATGTTGGACGGTTTGAGATCGCGATGCACCACCAGTTGGCCGTGTGCGTAGGCGACCGCCGAACACAGTTTGATGAACAACTGCAAACGTGCACGCAAGGTATTTACGCCTTTGTGTGCAAAATCCAGCAGTGGTACGCCATCAACGAATTCGAGTGCGAAGTAGGGTCGCCCGTCCGCGGTGATTCCGCCATCCAGCAGTCGCGCAATGTGCGGATGTTCGAGGCGCGCGAGGATCTGTCGCTCGGCGAGAAATCGACGCTGCACCGCGCGGGTGTCCATGCCGCGCTTGATCAGCTTCAGCGCGACGCGTTGTTCGAACTGACCGTCGGCGCGCTCGGCCAGCCACACCGCACCCATGCCGCCACGGCCGAGTTCACGCAGAAGGCGATACGGGCCGACCAGCCGGTCGGCCGGAATGTCGATCGCGTCGTCATCGACGAGCAGACGCGCAAAATGGTGGGCATCGTGCGGCACCCGCGCTGTCGCCTGATCGGCCTCGAGCCAGCGACGCACGACGGCGGCGAGGGACGCGTCATCTTTTTCAATCGCAGCCAGGCGCTGCTCGCGCTCCGCTTCGGTGCCGTCGAGCAGCTCATCGAACAGTGCCAGCGCGTGTTCGTTCATGGCGGTGGTGCATCCAGTTCCGTCGACAGCAGCGCACGTGCCTTGCGCCAGTCTCGCAGCACGGTTCGCGCCGAGGTGCCGCGCAGGTTTGCGATCTCTTCGATCTCCATGCCGGCAAACAGTCGCAGATCGACAAGCTGGCCCAGTCGTGCATCGATCGTTTCGAGCCGCGTCAGGGCGCGATCGAGGTCGAGTAATTCGATCGACAGCCCGTTGAGCGTTCCGCCGGCGTCGTGGTGCGCGTCGGTGAGCGTGACGCGCAGCGCGGCGCCTTCGCGCTTCTGGGCGGCGATGCTGCGGGCCCGGTCGACCAGAATCTGGCGCATCGAGCGTGCTGCAAGACTGTAGAAATGTTCGGAACTGGAGGCGTTGAAATGTTCCGATTGCGACAACTTCAGGTAGGCTTCGTGCACAAGTCCAGTGGTGGACAACGTCGCATCGGGACTGCGCAGCAGCTGGGCATGGGCCAACTTCTTCAGATGCGCGTAAACGTGATCGAAGGCGCGGTCGAGCGATTCTCGGTCACCCGCACTCGCGGCGAGCAGCAGACCTGAAATCGCATCGACATCGCTGCGCATGCCTGCCCTGACCCGCGTGGGAAGCGTCGGGCCTAGCTTGATCCGCGCGCGTGCGCGTGTCCAGCGACGACCCGCGGTGTGCGCCGCGGGTCGGGCGGTCCACAACGCGGGGGCGTCACGGCGTGGTCTGGAATCCATTCGCAAAAATCCGGTCGCCGACCAGTCGCATCACGCCCGTGTCGATGTCGTTCGCATCGACGAAGCCGGCGACGAGCAGGCGACCCTGCGCGTCCACCGTCATGCAGGTGGCTTGTGACACCTCGGGGACATTGCTGAAAAACGCGTGTGCGACCTGACCGAGCCCGGCGCTGCCATCACCGTACGAAGGATCGAAGCTGCCGTTCGGCAAGAGTCGCGTGACGGCGAATACCGTGCTGCGCGAGGCCATCGTCACCCGACCGTCGAAAGCGGCCAGCACTTTGACGACCCCGTCGTACCCGGTCGGCTGCCCCGCAATGCCGAACGACAGCTTGCCCGTCGACGCAAAGGTGGTGTCGAGTGAGCCATCCAGCTTGAGTTTGGCCACGACGGAGCGACTGGTGCTCGCGCCGTCCGCCGCGGATCCGGCCACGAGGATGGCGTCATTGGTAATCGGTACCGAAATGCTATCCGCGAGATCGACATTGTTACCACCGAGATCGAAGGCGATCGTCGCAATGCCGTCGCCGCTGAACGTGGTATCCAGCACGCCGGTTGGCTTCACGCGCAGGATCACAAAATCCCGATCTCCCGTTGTTCCATATTTGGCATTGCCGGCCACCAGGATGTCGCCGGTTCCGATGAACGCCGGTGCCAGCGTGACGGACGAACCCTGTGCCGTCGCGCCGCCGTTGAGATCGACCGGTACCCACAGTTTGCCGTCGCCACTGAAGCTCGTGTCCAACGATCCGTTGACGTTCAATCGGACGACCGCGACGCCGAACTGCGGCGCGGTCGCCGAACCGACCACCACGATCTTGCCGTCATTCTGGATTTCAACGGCCTCGCCGTAGTCGTAGCTGGTCGGGCCGGTGGAAGTGAATCCGACCGTGGTGACTCCCGCAAACAGGCCGGGCGCAAAGGTCGAATCGAAACTGCCATCGGGCAGCAATCGGATCACGATCATGTCGTAGTCCGAACCGCTATTGACCACGGTACCGACCACGACAATCTTGCCATCCCCGCCGACTTTCATTTCGCGCCAGTAAGCGACTGGCAAGTTGATGCGCACAATGCCGGAGTTACCAAACAGGGTGTCGGCCGCACCGTTGTCGCGGAAGCGCGCCAGGGCAATCGTCTGATTGAGGCCGCTCTGGATGGCGGACGCCGCGAGTGTCTTGCCATCCGGCAACGCCACGACGCCAATCGCCTGCTCGGCCTCGGTCGGATCGAACGAGACGACCTGTCGCCCGGTGCCGAAAAAGCTCGTATCCAGCGCGCCCTGCCCACCCGCCCACGCGCTGGCAATACTCAGCAACGCCAGGCAAATCCCCCATCCACTGCTCACTGCCACTGATCGCATGTCCGTCCCCTTTTGATCGACTCGGCCGGGGATACGCAGAACGGGCGACTCAGGTGACACGTGTACTCACGTACGGCGCGAGACGACGGGGGGAACCGGCAGCAGAGACGGGGCGCCGATACCGTGACCCGGCAGCGACCTCACTCGCCGCACGCCATCGACGGAAAAAATCAGGCGCGGCTCGCGCGGGCTGAAAGAGGGCTGGGGATTCGTGTTGCCGTGCGGTGGAGCAGCATGCCGAACTATGCAGATAGGCGGGCTGAGAAACCAGGCAACGTATATTCGGTAAACGGTGTACAGCGCGACAAATGGGAATGCCGACGCCAGCGCCAGAATCCCACTTCGACAACGACAGTCAGCGGCGAACGCGGGCGCTCACCGATCCGTGCTCCCGCTCCAGCGTTTTGAGCCGTTCCTGCGAGATCGGCCTCGAAGTACTCGATGACAACGGCCTCTACAAGGCAGAGGTGATTCATCGACGCAGTTCGTGGCCGAATATCGAAGCGGTGGATGGCTGCATTGGAATGGTGGATTGGCTTAATCGCCGTCGACTCTTTGGGCCGATGATACAGAACACCTGTGGAAGCCGAAGCGAACTACGATGCCGAGACGACGACGCACGTCTCCGCTTAGGGACTCACAATAATTTTTCTCCGAGATTGTCGGAACCGAATCGTGGTTCCGATACGAATCTGCATTGGTCCGCGCGTGCGCGGCCACTCAACATGGCGTTGGCGCGATGAAAAACGTACCGTAGCGGCCGTAGGCTATTGTGTGCGGTCGAGCAGTTTTCCGCGCAGAAGCAGCGCCTCGCCGAGACTCGGATCGTTTGCATCAGTCTGGCCAATAACGTGGATGGCATGCTCGATCAGCGCGAGTGCTTCCACACCGTTACGCTTTTGCGCATAAAGGCATTCGGCGATTTGCCACTCGACGAGGGCCGCGTCGATGGTTTCGGGTCCGTTGGTCGCGCGGTGCACGATCAGCGCTTTGCGGAATTCGGTCTCGGATTCGCGCCATTCCTTGGCTTCGTAGAGGACTTCGGCCCAGGCTTCGTGGGCGTGGGATTCGTCGAAGCTTTGCGGTTCGGCGATGGCTTTGAGGGCTTCGTGCGCGGCGCGTCCGTCCTTGAGGGCGAGTGCGATTTGTCCTGCGTCGGCTCTTGCCTTGGCAAGCCTCAGTGACGCGCTGTAGCTGAAGCTGCTGTCGGGTCCCATGGCTTTCTGGTAGTTCAGCAGGGCGTGTTCGTAGTGCGTGATGGCTTGGTCGTATCGGGTTTGATCCATCGCGAGGGCGCCGCGGTAGATGGCGGTCGCGCCTAGCTCTGCGGCGAGGCCCTGCTTGGCGAAAATGCGTTCGGCTTCCTGCCAGGCTTGCTCGGCGGGCACGTACCGGTTCTGGCGCCGCAGCAGGTCGCCCTGATGCAGCAGGATCTGCCCGATCAGGGGATGGTCGGCATTCAGTGCGATCTTCGCCGAGGCGAGTGCTTCGGTAAACACCACCGATGATTCGTCGTACCGGTGCAGCTCTTTCAGGATTCTGGCTAATGCAATACGTGGATAAAGCAACGCGGCATGGTCGTTTTGATGCGTGCTTTGGTACCCCGCAATGACTTCGCGATACATTTTTTCCGCATCCTCCATGCGGTCCAATTGGCTCAGTGCCGAACCGACGCCATAGAGTTTTTGCAAGGTGCTGGGATGCTGTGCACCGCGCTCGCGCACGTAGACGGCGTGTATGTGTTGCGCCAGCGCGAGTGCGTCGGGCAGCGGGCCTTCCCGCAACAGCAGCTTGAGCTTTTGCGCCTCGGCGTCGGCGGTCGGCATCGAATCGGGTCCGGCAATCGCGCGCAAGGTGGTCAGCGACGCATCGATGGCCTCGCTCGCACGTTTGGATTCGCCAGTCGACAGCCAGGCGCCACCGAGGCTTGCCTGAGTCATCGCATAGGCGATCGAATGCGTGCCCTGCGCTTGTTCGTGCAGCGCGAGCGCGGCCTGCAGGTGCGGAATGCTTTGCTTTGCGTCACCGAGACCAAACTGCAGCTGCGCGAGTTCGCCGACAATCTCGGCCTGGGTTTGGATGTCGGACGAAAACTCGCGCGTCGCTTCGGTGATGCCGCGCTCGATCAATTCGCCGGCGGTCGCTGCACGCGCCTTGTCGCGCGTCAGGGGGTTCTGTTCCTCAAACAGCGCGAGTACAAAATCCTTCACATGTTTGGCACGCGTCACTTCAATCGCCGCGCGCCGCGCTTCGCTGTCCGCGCGGTGCGCCTGCTGACGCGCGATATCCGCCTGCCAGACGGCGATCACCAATCCGGCAACAATGCCGAGCACCGCGAGGGCCGCTGCCGTGACGCCGCCGCGATGGCGTTTTATAAATTTGCGCATCCGATACGTCATCGTGTCGGTCTGCGCACGCACCGGATGTCCGTTGAGGTGGCGGCGGATATCGTCGGCCAGTTCGGCAGCGCCCTGGTAGCGACGATCCGGTTCGCGCTTGAGCGCGTGTAATACGATCGTGTCGAGATCGCCGCTGAGTTGCCGCGCGAGTCGCTGGCGCCGGAGTGGGGTGGCGTTGCCGGACTCGTCGGCTTTGAACAGGGCAGCACTGGGTCGCAATACGCTTTCCTGATCCAGATCGCGCGCGACACGATCCAGGTCCTTGCCGCGACGCTGGTGTGGCGTAATCCCGGTCAGCAGTTCGTACAGCATCACGCCGAGCGCGTAGACATCGGTCGCGGTACTGATGGGCTGACCCAGGATCTGTTCGGGTGCCGCATAGCCCGGCGTCAGCGCACGCATGCCGGTGCCGGTGAGGGGTTCATCGTCGACGTCATCAAGCAGTTTGGCAATCCCGAAATCGAGCAGCTTCGGTTGCTGATCGTCGCTGAGCAGCACGTTCGACGGTTTGAGATCGCGATGCACGATCAGGCGGCGGTGCGCAAAAGCCACCGCGTCGCAGATCTTCAAAAACAGAGTCAATCGCGCGCCAAGATCGAGTGACAGCGCGTTCGCGGCATCGATCAGCGCGCGACCTTCGACAAATTCCATCACCAGATACGGCAGGCCATCACCACTCACGCCGCCATCAATCAGGCGCGCGATGCCGGGGTGTTCCAGCTGCGCGAGAATGCGCCGCTCGCGCTGGAAGCGACGCACGACATCGTCGCTGTCCAGACCGCGGCGCAGCAGTTTGACGGCGACCTTCTGTTCGAAATCCGCACCGGGCCTGCGCGCTTCGTAGACCTCGCCCATGCCGCCGCGGCCGACGCGATGCAACAGCTCGTACGCGCCGATGCGTTGACCGCTGCGATCGCTGGATTCGATCGATGCGTCGTCGGCAGGCGACGGAACACGCTGCGTGAGTGCATCCAGCGCGCCATGCGATTCTTCGTCTTTCCGCAACCAGCGCCGCAATTCGGCGGCAATGTCGGGGGCTTCGACCTGCAGTTCGGTCAGACGCGCAGCGCGCTGATCGGCGGTCAGATCGTGCACCTCATCGAACAAGGCCGATACGCGTTTCAGGCGATCCGCATCAAGGCTCATGGTTGACGACTCCGTCCAGCTCGGCGTGCAGAAACGCACGTGCCTTGCGCCAGTCGCGCTTGAGCGTACGCGGGGACATGCCGAGTTTCTCGCCGGCCTCCTCCAGATTCATGCCCGCGAAAAAACGCAGCTCCACCAGCCGCGACAAACGCTCGTCAAACGATTCCAATCGGGTCAGCGCTTGATCGAGTGCCAACAAGTCAGTATTGCCAAACTCCGCATCCGATACATTGTCGTGCACTGCATCCAGCGAGGTGACATCGGCACCGCCGCCGCGCTTGCCGGCGATATCGGCGCGCAACCGATCGATCGCGATCTGGCGCATCGCGCGCGCCACGGTCGCAAAAAAATGCGAGCGCCCCGCGCTGCCCAGTGACATGCCGCGGATCAGGCGCATGTAACTTTCATGCACCAACGACGTCGCGCCGATGCCGGAGCCTTTGATGCGCAGGTGCTGGCGACCGGCAATCGCGCGCAGCTCGGCGTAGACCGCCGTGAACAAACGGTCGGCTGCATCCCGATCGCCGAGTTGCGCCAGTTCGATCAGATCGGTGACATCGTCGGTCATGCGCCCGCCCCAGCTGCCGGTGTCGGCATGGTAGTGATTCTGACAGGCGGACAACCAACGTGCGGTCGGGTGCGTGGTGATGCAGTCGGTCTTCCATGCCTGCGCATACGCAGTGACGCGTGGAACGGGGCCACGTGAGCGGCCGATCGCATAAGGCGCATGGGCGCCGCGCGCGTCATGTCCCCGTTTTCCGGATTTTCTCGAATGCAGTCTTGAAGACCTCAAGGCACACGGGAAACCGCCCATGTTTACGACCGTTTATCGACGCGCAGCCGCGGCAAGCCTGTTGCCGCCCGCACTCGCGCACAGCGTTATGGCCGCGCCCGTTGATGCTGAAACCGTCGTCAAGGACGGACTCGAGTCCCCCGTCGCGCAGTGTCGGGAGCAGGAAAATCATCATCCCCGGAGTATCACCATGATGCACATGATTCAACCCTTGCGCCTCGGCGCACTGCTGGTTCTGCTCGCCGCGAATAGCGCATACGCGACTACCGACTATTGCGTCGGTACGGTGGCGCAGTTGCAGACCGCACTCGCCGCGGCCGAGAACGACGGCGATGCCAGCGTGATCACGCTCAAGCCGGGCAGCTACGTGCTGAGCAGCGATCTCGACTACAACCAGTACAGTCTCGGCGAAGGTGCGCTGACCCTGCGCGGCGGCGCGATCGGCAACTGTGTCGGCGCGACGCCGGGCGCCGGCAGCACCACGATCGCGGGGCTCTTTGCGATGACGTTCATCCAGCGCCGCGGCGAGATCCGCATCGAAGACCTGCGCTTCGTCGGCATGAATGTGCGTGTGACGACACGCGCACCATCGACGGAAGCGGTGCAGATCAACCGGCTGCTGATGCTTTCCTCATTGCTCGAAGTGAACGCACCGAGCAGCGAAGTGGTCGTGCGCGAGAGCGTGTTCAAGAACGGCACGGACCAATATTCGGTGGCCGACTTTGGCCTGTGGGTCGACGCGAGCCAGGCCAACGGCAGCGATCCCGAGAGCAGTGTGCAGTTGATCAACGTGTCGGTGATCGATGCATACGCACGCATCAGTGGCACCAACCGCACGCGGGTCGTGGGCGTGACCAACAGCATTTTCCAGCGCACCGGCGTCGAGCTGGAATCGAGCGCGAATCTCACGGTGCGCAACAGCCGCGCGGGCAATATCCAGATGCAGGCCGGTGCCGTGCTGGCCTCGTCGAATGTGATCACATCGTCTGCCGCGCTGAATGCGCAGTACCAGCCGAGCTCAACGTCGCCGATGCTGGATCGTGGCCTCAGTGCGCTCTACGACGGGTTGCCGTTGTTTGATCTGTACGGCGAAGCGCGCGTGGTCGGTGCCGCGATCGATATCGGTGCCGCAGAAAGTCCCAGTGACAGCAGTGGCGTGGTAATCGTCGATACCACGGCGAGCAGCGGCGCAGGATCACTCGCGGCCGCCGTAACGTTTGCCAATGCGGATCCCGCACCCAACACCATTCGCTTCAATATTCCAGGGGCCACGTGCCCCAAGCGCATCGCACGCAGCAGCGATCTGACCATTACCGACGGCGTGGTGATCGATGGCTATAGCCAGCCGGGCAGTGTGCTTCCGCGCAGCGCGACGGTCTTCAATGGCGAACCGTGCATCGTGCTGGACGGCACCAATCGCACCCACAACGGCATCGTCACTGGCAGCGCACTGAGCAGCAACAACGAGTCGATCACGATCAAAGGGCTCGCCTTCGAGGACTTCAATCTGGCGGTGTATTTGTCCCAGGGCAGCAACCACGTTCTGCAAGGCAATCAGTTCGGCGGATCGATCGGAAGTTCGAGCACGGTGATGGCGTCCAATGACGTCGCCATTTTCGTCAGCGGCGGTGGTTCTTCGCTCATCGGCGGCCTCAGCGCGATCCAGGGGAATTTGATTGTCGGTTCCAACAGCAACGGCGTGCAGCTCTCGTCCGACAACAACAGCATCGTGGGCAATCAGATTGGTTATGACGGCACCGGCATACCGACCGCTGCGGCCAGTAATGGGCGAGGCATCAACATCAGCGGTGCGGATAACCAGATTCTGAGTAACCGGATCGGCGGCAACGAGGGTGATGGCATCGGTGTTTCGGGCAGCACCGCGTCCGGCAACGAGATTCGCAACAACATCATCGGCGGTGGTGTCTTCAGCGTGCCGGCGAACAGCGAAGCCGGCCTCTATCTGGCGACCGATGCCCATGACAATCAGATTGGCCCGGACAACAAGATGGTCGGCAATACGACCGGCATCGAGATCGTCGCGTCCGCCGGCGGTCGCAACCGGATTTCCCGCAATGCCATTTTCTCCAATACTGGACTCGGCATCGATCTGGCGAATGCGGGCGTGACGGCGAACGACAACGACAGCAGTTTCTGCAGCGTGAGCACGGGCTGCGCCAGCAACAACGGCCAGAATTTTCCGACCCTTGCAAGTGCGGAATACCGGCCAGGAACGTTCAAATTGCCGGAGTCTTCATTGTCCGTCGAAGGTACTCTGCGTTCATTGGTGCGCGATGCGCCGTACCGCGTGGAGTTCTACAAATCTGCCCTCTGCGATGCCTCCGGATTCGGCGAAGGTGCGGTGTTTGTGGGCGCCATCGACATCACGATCACCAACACCGGTGCTTGCACCGCCAACAACTGCACGCAAGCGTTCGACTCGCTCTTTTTCCAACCCGATGGCGTTGCGGTCGGCGACTTCATCAGCGCGGTGGCGACGGCCGACAATGGCGACAGCTCCGAGTTTTCCCAGTGCGTCGCGGTGACCGCCGCCTTCGACGACCGGATATTTGAAGATGGGTTTCAGTGATGTGGCGGCGGTCATGCGAAACACGGATGCAACGCACGGAATCGGTTGCTTGGCGATGCAATGCCGTGCACGACGTCAAACGGTCACGCCGACTGGAGCCGAGTGGCGACGCAAATAAGCCAATCTGATTCACGCCGGGCCCAGGCTGGCTGGATTTAAGCCCTCTCTCCTGAGCTTGCTCGGGAAGTGGGAGTGCGATTTCAAACCGGTGCCGGTTACCCGTTACGCAATTTCTATTCCGACGTGATCGCTTTTCGATCGGTGATTGTCTTGTGATAGCGACCGGTCTGTTGGCAGGGTGGAGCGAGCGATCCGCGCACGGAAGGAGCCGTGGGCGCTCTGCTCGCGGTTGCCGTGCGACGCGGCCTCAGCGTGCTCGTGCTGCTGGCTTGGCATTGAACCGCTGCCGGTAGGCCTGCGGGCTGGTCTGCAGTTTCAGACGGAAGTGATGGCGCAGGGTCATCGCGGTGCCGAAGCCACTGCGTTCGGCGATGCGGTCGATCGCGAGTGTCGTACGCTCGAGCAGGTCGCGTGCGTGCAGCAGGCGGGCTTCGACGAGCCAGGCTGCGGGCGATGTGCCGGTGGCGGCGTTGAAGCGTCGCAGAAAGGTGCGCTCGCTCATGTCGACGCTCGCGGCGAGGTCGGCGACTGCGTGCGGGCGATCAAGCGTGCGTCGCATGCGGTCGAGCAGAGGCGATAGCGCGTCTTTCTTTTTTGGCGCCACGGGTTGCGGCACGAACTGCGCCTGACCGCCTTCGCGATGCGACGGAATGACCAGACGGCGCGCGACGACATTCGCCATGGCGCCACCGAAATCGCGCCGAACCAGATGCAGGCACAGGTCCAGCCCCGCGGCGCTGCCCGCAGATGTCAGCAGTTGACCATTGTCCACATAGAGCACATCGGGATCGAGCATGATGGCCGGAAAGCGCCGCAGAAATACTTCGGCGTAGCGCCAATGCGTCGTCGCGCGCTGGCCGTCGAGCAGGCCGGTGGCGGCGAGCACGAACGCGCCGCTGCAGATGGACAGCAGGCGCGCACCGTGTCGATGCGCCGCTTTCAGTGCCGCGATCAGCGCCGCGGGTACCGGCACGTCGGCGCCAGTCCAGCCGGGAATGACGATCGTGCCCGCGCGGCGCAGCGCGGTGATCGCGGCGTCGGGCAGCAACGTGCCGCCGTATTGCGTGGTGACGGCCTTGCCATCGACGGACACCGTCTGGAAGCGATACCAGTCGTCGCCGGCTTCCGGTCGTTCCAGGCCGAACACTTCGGCGGCCAGCGAGAATTCGAACAGGCACAAGCCGGGATAGACGAGCACTGCAACGCGCCGATTTGGCAGTGGCGGGATTTGATCGAAGCTTGGCATTACCGCCAATTCTCGTGCCTCGCCATCTTCCGCACAATAGCGGCATCACGACTGGAGAGCCGCCATGCACAACAACGTCACCGCCATTCCCGCTGCTGCGTCTGCCGATGCGCTGGCGCACTTTGAACGCCAGTTCGCCTACGAAACGGATTGCTGGGACACGCACGACGCGTTGCGGAACGGCGATCCCGGTTTTGTGCTGCTCGATGTGCGCGGTGCTGCCTCGCACGCACAGGGCCATGTTCCCGGCGCGCTCCATCTGCCGCACGGCAAGATCATCGAATCGAAGCTCGCGTCGTGGCCAGCGGGCACGCTGTTCGTCACCTATTGCGCTGGCCCGCACTGCAACGGTGCTGCGCGCGCGGCGATGCGACTCGCAGCGTTGGGGCGACCGGTAAAGATCATGGTCGGCGGCATCACCGGCTGGATCGACGAGGGCTTTGCGTTGCAGACGACCGCCAGCGCAGCGGCGTGACATAGTCTGCGATCAAGATGAATACAATGCTGAATAATATACGTATGTGCACTTTCTACGCCTCTCGAGTCGAGCGCGTCCGCGCATGATGTCAAACGTCGAAGTGCGCCGTGCGTTGCCCGCCGACATCGCGATGCTGATCACGCTGATCCACGAACACGCCGCGTTCGAAAGCGCGCCGTTGCCGAGCGTCACCGCGCCGCAACTGATGTCGGCGTTGTTCGGCGATTCCGTGCCGTTGCAGTGCTGGATTGCGCAGACCGGCGGCGAATCGGCCGGCTATCTCACCGCGACGCGCGACTTCTCGACGTGGACGGGCCGCCCGTTCCTGAATATGGACTGCCTGTACGTGGCCGCGCACCACCGAAACACCGGCATTGGTGCCGCACTGTTCGAGGCGCTGCGCCACGTCGCGCAACAAACCGGCATTGTGGACATCCAGTGGCAGACACCGCACTGGAATGCCGACGCCGCGCGCTTCTACCGGCGGCTGGGCGCGGAAGAACAGATCAAGCGACGCTTCACGTTCGACGCGCGGCGCAAATCAGGCGCCGTTTGATACGTCCGAAGACGCATAAGATAACGTTGGAACAAGCAACAAATAACGAATAGAGTGGGCCTTGGTCCCGATTTGAGGCGGAATCCGGAAGCGGAATTCCCCGATCGCAATGAACGTATTCGACGGCTGCTCCAAATGTGCGGCTCCCGCGGAGTCCAGTGGGACGAACATCCCGGCTATGACGGTGCTTCGATCTGTTGCTCGACACTCCGGAAGATCAGGTCGTCGCATCGCTGCAGGCGCCGAAACTCGGCGATGCGGTGCTCGAAGGTGCCGCGTACTATCTGGCGGTGGAGTATCGCTGTCGTGGGCTATCGCCGGAACTGAAGGAGCGATTGCTGGATCACATCCGGGACGCCGGCGACCCCGACGACGATCTTCGGCGCGGATTCGGGACGAAGTGCTTCGGTCGTTAGTCGCGCCCGTGGGCTCGTTGTCAGATTTTGTGCAGTATAGAAAAAGATAAGGGCACGTTTCCGCTTTCTTCCGACGACAGAAGGGCGGGACCGCCTCTTCGCCGTGCTGACACCGGTCCAGTTTGAGATACAAAAAGGGATGGCGGTGAAAACGAGGCCGCACATGCCGGACGGACCCGAATGCCGCGCGTCCCGATTCGTCTCGCGCGACCGGGCGTCTGAATTCTTCCGGCGACCAGACACGCCGAATCATCGGGGCGCTTGCAAGACGCCCAACTGACTCATGATCGCCAAGCCATCCATCAGATTCCACGTTTCCACAATCAGGCCGTCGTCATCGAAACGATGCAAATCCCAGAATGTCGTTTCAACGACTTTGTGCGTGGCCGGCACACCCATCAGCGTGTTCGCGTGAGTGCCGGTCGTGACGCTACGCCCCATCACCCAGCGGCCTTCGGCGACGACGTGCTCGACGACGATCTGGATGTCGGGCCACGTCTGGTGCGATTCCTCGAAGAAGGCCTGGATGGCCTGCCGGCCTTTTGGACTGGGCTTGGACATGATCTGGTGATCCAGCGAATAGAACTTGACGCACGCATCGACGTCCTTGCGGTTGAAGGCATCCTTGGCGTTCAGATAGTTCGATTTGTTTCTGGCTGCGATGGCGATCGAATCGAGATGTGTCATGACGCGCTCCGGTTCGAGAATCTTACTTTCGAGGCGAACTCACCCGCGCAGTTATTGAAGTTGGATTTGCCCAGCGAGTTCCTGAATCGCGTTTTGACAAAAGTGCAATCTTCGAAATAGACATTGATGGCGCGGCAGCTTATTTTTGCACGGTCGAATCCGCGCCGATAGAACTCTCCCAACAGCCGGTGAAACGTTGTGCCGATTCGAACAACTCATTGCTCGCCACCACGTAGATGAATTGTATGTCGTGACTAGGCAAACAGCGGCTGTCGCAAAAATCGGCGTCGTTGATCTCGACCTACGTGAGACCGTCGAGTGGAAAACCACGAAAGTCATTCCGTTCGTCGAGAGTCGGACGTTGCGGCGATGCGGCGATGCAGGGCAGATTCGCGTGGAATGGGGTTGGCACCTGTCCGGCTTCAGCCGTGCGGCGAGCGCATCCCGTTCTGCTTGCGACCACGGCGGCCAGCAGGTTGGCCAGCGCAAGCAGCGGGTCTTGGGTGGAATCGAAAAAGGGGGCAGCACTGTGCTGACCCCCGAGTTGCGCAGCGCGTGTCGTCCTGATGCGCGAGCGAGCCTGCTTCGGCCCGCTCGTGTTTCAGTCAATTACTGCGCCGGAGTGATCGTCAACAGAAACTCGAAATACGTCCGGTTGTCCGGATCCATACTCGTCTTGACCACGTCGGCATCGCCGATATCTCGGTTGCGCGAGGTCAGCGTCGCAACGGCCTGTATCACGTTCTGGCCCGGACCCAATGTGCCGGCCACCGTCAGCTTGGCCGGCGACCCGGCGGGTATCGCTGTGATGGATTCCGCGTCGGCGGGCTGCACGATCTTTTCGATCAGGGCACCGGGAGGCAATGCACTCAGCAGGCGTTGCTTGATCTTCGGCAGGCGCTGCTCGATCTCGTTGCTGACCGGAATGGTCGGCCGGGTGGAGGCCGGCGTCGACGATGCCGCGGTGGCTGGCGCTGCAGGCGCCGCCGGGCTGGCGCTGACGGCCGCCAGCGGGAACAACAGCAGTGACAGCAAAACCGGCAGCGAGCCGGTGACTACGGCCGCTCTGCGGCTGACGCGCGTGTACTTGTTCATGGATTCCCCTTGTGAAGTCGGCGGGAGCGCAGTCTAACCCAAGGCGCTGAAACGATGCTTGGGTACGGCGTGCTGATTCGAGATTTCGGGCACCGATGCCTGCCTGAGGTATCGAAGCCTGCTCTGATGTATCGAAGAGGGGGGCCGTGCGACTCCGCGCCGTTCATGGTTCGATACGCGCGCCGTACCCTGTGCTGAGGTATCGAAGCATCACCACGAACGGGTTTAGGTGTTCGTCAACCGGATCGAAGTGAGCAACAAGCTCCGCCCGTTCGCCCTGACGCTTCGGTACCTCAGCATAGAGTCGCCGTTGGCGATCAAAGGGGGCGAACGGCACTGAGCGACTCCGCGCCGTCCATGGTTCGATACGCGCAGCACACGCTGTGCCAATGCTTCGATAACTCAAGATAGCGTCGCCGTTGGCGTTCGATGCTCAGCTTCCCTACGGGCGCTGCCAATCCGCAGTCGGCGTGGATGGCCTAAAGGTTGCCGCGACCATTGCCCGGGACGAACACGCAGTGACGCGCCGGTAGAATTATACTTTAGGCAGAAATGCGCATGGCGCGTATCGTGGCGCCGTTCCGTGCCACGGCGAGGCGTCCACAATGCCGGCTCCCTGGCCACGGTCGCGCTGTCGGCTTCTTGATCATTTCGATGTCGCTGATCGGCCCGTAAACGCGTTGGTCTGATGATGACAACGCAGTATTCCCGGGGATCGGCACCGATCTCCTTCCGGGCCGACCCTCCCACGGAGCGCATACGCATGATTTTCCCGCTATCGACATTGACTCGCAGATCCCCCGCACGTTGGTTCCGCGGCCATGGGTTTGCAGCCTTCCTGTTTGGAATCGGGCTGGCGAGCGTTGCACCGGTCGCGTCAGCGGCCATTCCTGCAACCGAGCGTGCCGTGCTACTGGAGCTTTTCGCACTGAGCAACGGACAGAACTGGGCCAACAACACCCATTGGGGTGACGCCGCAGGGACGGAGTGCACGTGGTACGGGGTGTTTTGCAGTGAGGATTCAAGTCACGTTCTCGAAATAACCTTGCCCAAGAACAATCTGGTGGGATTTTTGCCGGAATCGCTGGCGGCGCTGACGCAGCTGGACGTTCTGAGCGTGCCCGTCAACCACTTGAGCGGTGGGCTGCCACCGCTTTCCGGCCTCACACATCTGCGACTTCTCTATATTTATGACAATGAATTTTTCGGCGAAATTCCGGATCTGTCGGGATTGCACGAATTGGCGGCGGTGGTCGCCTACCGCAATCATCTGTCGGGCGCCATTCCTTCCTTTGCCGACTTGAGCGCGTTGAGCTATTTCAATGTGGCGGCCAACGAACTCAGCGGCGCACTTCCGTCGTTCGCGGGTTCGCCCCATCTGAGCTATTTCATCGCAACACAGAATCGACTGACTGGAACCTTGCCACCCTTGTCACAGCTCACGGATCTCAGCATCTTCGATGTTTGCGTCAACGCGCTGGAAGGCAGCATTCCCGCCATCGCCGGCATGACCAACCTGACCTGGTTTTCGGTCTGTGAGAATCAGCTTTCGGGCACCGTTCCGTCGCTGTCTGGCTTGCGTGCCCTTTGGGTCTTCTACCTCGATCGGAATCACCTCACGGGTGAGCTGCCGTCGCTCGCCGATTTGATCAAGATCAAATACTTCTATGTCAACGACAACGAGCTCTCCGGCAGCATTCCGTCACTGGTGGGCCTCAAGGAGTTGCTCGATCTTGGCCTCATGCGCAATCGATTCGACGGCAATTTTCCGCCGGTGGCAGGACTGTTCAATCTCTCGGCGCTCATGCTCGGCGAAAACGACTTCAGCGGGCCGTTCCCGGCGTTGAACGGCCTGACGAACCTGCAGCTGGTCGATGGTGAAAGAAATCGCTTCAGCGGTGGCTTACCCGACTTGGCGGACTTGCATTCACTGGATTGGCTCGACTTCGGCGAAAATCAGTTCACCGGCACGATTCCACCGCTGCGGCACCTCGATCTGCTCCAAGTGGCTTCGTTTTCAGACAACCGCTTGACCGGCCCGCTGCCGTCGCTGGGCGAAATGGCCAATCTGCATTTTTTCATCGTGATGAACAACCACCTCAGTGGCACGCTGCCGGCAGTGCCGATACCGAACAATCTCACGCCCGGCGGCAGCCGTCTGTGTCCGAACAACTTTGACATCACCGAGTCGCCCGAGTGGGATCTCGCCATCAATTTCCTTTACCCACCCTGGTACAAGGACTGCCTCCACATTTTCTGGAATGGCTTCGAATCCGTGCAGGGAGCACAGGACGCGAGCACCTTCGGGCGGGATTCACGGCATGCGCCGGTCGAGCGTCTTCCGACTCTGCCGATCCGAAACCGACCCATGCCGGACGGCATGAGAGGCACTTACGCCCCCGGGAATCCAGCTCGCCATAACGCGGGACAGGTTCTTCTCCCCGCAAACACGCAGTAGGCAAACCGGTTCCTTTCGCTACAACAGGCGATGCATCGCAATAGCTTGCATGCGGAATCCAGCATCAAACGTACAAAATCACCGGAGGGCCGTGCCTCGAACGAGCTCGGTGGTGTGACCGACTCGTTGTTCCGCATGCGCAGGCTAAGCGCCACCTTTTGCAAGATCCCACAATGGGCGTATGTCGATCACCCCACCGGCTCTTGCGCACGGCGTGTTGGCTACCAGCTCAACGACTTCATCGATGTTGTCGGCTTCGATCACCGAGAACCCGGCGAGCGGCAGTTGGTGCTGCGGATAAGGTCCGTCAGAAACATCAAGGTTCAGGTTCGGGTTTCGCACCGACGTGACCGTCGTCTGCACCGCCGACACGAGATTGCCTCGGTCACGAATCACGGCATCGTGCATGAGCAATTCCTGCTGTTCGTCCTTGCTCAATGCCTTCCAGCCCGCTTCGTCACCGTAGGCGAGACAGAGAAATTTCATGGCACCACTCCCTATCGGCTGAGTAGGCCATCAGATTGCCATGCGATGCCTGACGTCAGAATAAATGGGCGGCGTGAGGCTACGGAATAGTGCAAAAAAGCCCAACCGGCACCGACGAGAAAACGCGCGCAACGTCCCCACGATCACGCCCTTGTGCATTCGAGGCAGGTACGCGCGCGCAATCACGGACAGGAAATTCGGCAGGAAGGACTGGTGGGATGACAACGGTTGCGGTGTCAGCACCGCGAGCCTGAAATTCGGCGACGCGAACCGTCCATGAAACTCCGCTTGCAGTGACATCGACGCATGCCAGCAGCAATGTGGTCGCCGCGACAGCGTAGCGAAGATTCATGGTGATTGTCGTCGCATCACGCGGCCGTGGAAACGCGGCCGTCTCGGTGAGGAAACTGTCGCCCGCGGCTGGTTCGCTCGAACACGTCGTCAGGCGCTCCATTCGCGGATTGAATCACGAAGTAGATCTCCGTAATTGTGGTACTCAATTTCGTCCAGATGGTGCTGTTCCAGAAAAGCCAGGCAATCGCGCAAGGCGGCTTGCTGTCGAATGCCCAAGGCAGAGAATTGCGGCGCCCCCGACCGCGGTGCCCGATCTGGAGCAGGAACTGGCACGCGAACAGTTCGCCGTCCGTGTTTCGGTCACCGTTGACGGCGAGCTGCATGAATCGCGGCAGATAGTAGGCCATCGCATCGGCGGTCAGGTGAGTGACCGGTCCCCAGCAGATCGTCCCGATGGCCTCCATCGAGAGTCGCTCGTGCGTGACGTCGCGCAGGAGCGCATCGTATTCGGCGCACTCTTCGCAGTGCCTGAAATCGACTGAGTGTTCGGGCTTGGGAAAGTCCGCAAAGTCCCGGTAGAAGGATGCAATCAGGCTTGCAGAGTCCATAAAGAAACCTGTGAACAAAATTGGTGGGAAAGTGTTCCAGAAATTGATTGGTCTCCCTTGCCGCCGACGCCTCGCAGAATGCGGTCAGGTGCCGTGTGGCGGTATGGCGATAGACTCGATGACTCCGGCGCGTTCAAAGGCACGCGTCGACAGGATCTCGACGCAGGTGCCGAGGCACGGCGGACATAGCGCGACGCCACTGTGCCCGACCAACCCTGCGACCTCGGATTTCAACACGCCACAAAAGCTGCAACGCGGCTCGAATTGACCGTGACTGCGTGGCATGGGTTCCGCCGTGGAAATTTCGCCGCGCAGCGCAACTGTCACCGCCGCAAGATCCGGGCCTAGATTCCGTAACGCGTGGTCTCGCCACCGAGTGGACTACCATAGAGGCATCGCAGTGCCACTGGTGCAAACGATCGAGGAGGGAGTCATGCTGGAAGATCGGGAGATTCAAGCGGGCGAGATTGTAGCGTCCGGCGGGGTCGGCGCACTCCCTCGGCTGATACGGCCGCAGCTGCGCAGCGCACTGATCATCGTGCTATGGACTGGCTTCTGTGTCCTTGGCGCCATCGACAGCGTGTTCGCCATGCTATTTCTCGGCGTCTACTGCATATTTTCCACCGTCTCTGATCCGAACGAGAGGGCTCAGTTCCGCCGCCCTTTGTCAAAACACGCGCTGGCGATCGGGGCGATCGCCCTGCTCGCTATTGCAGGGCTCGTGACAGGTCTCGCATGGCTCGGAGTTTCGCGAGAGTCCTGGACCCACGTCGCGCCATATTTCTACTTTGTACTGTGGATCGTCGTGGTGGGTAGCGGCATCGCCGAGATGACATGGCGAGCGCGCACCCGCGATATGCTTCGCGAGAGCTGACCGGGCGCGTACCGAACAACGATGATCGCGAGTCATGCGCAGGTGCCAGCCTCACATGCGGCAGCGGCAAATCCAGCGGCGAGTATTCGCCAGCGTTTCCAACGACGACCGGCGCTTCATCATGAAGCGCGCCGTCACAAATGCTCATGAACGCCGCGTAGCATTTTCCTGCCATGGTCGTGACATCGCAAGCTGCCTGGTAAACGACATGAGGTTCTCGCGGAATGAAGGATGCTACAACTGGACGAACGCAGGTCTCGTCGTGCGCCTCTTCATCATCCATCGCATACCCCCAAATCGGATGCTTGCGAAGATCCTCTGCAGTCAATTCGTCGATTGGCTTGGCGATGGGCATAAGGCCAACGCATGTTATGCGGTCGCTGCCGCAAAAAAGGAAATGGCGCCACTGCCTCCGGCGGCGCCTCGCTTGAGGGAATGTTCATGCCTCTCGCCAAAAAGCATCACGCCGTCGATGAAGAGTCGCTGCCAGCCTTTGCGGCTCATGCAGAGGTCCAGGTTTTGGCCTGCGACTTCCGGTCCCGTGAAAAACGTCGCCGTGGATCGAAGCTCCTGGACGCACGCCGTAAGGCTCGGAGCAGCGCGCTCATTTTGACATGACGAAGGGTCGTTCTTTGCTTCGACGGGAGCCCAGCAGAAAATGGCATCGAAGTGTTTGAGCATGCGCCCGCTCTGGCGCACATACGGATTCATCGATGCGCACGCCGCCAGCATCGCAAGAATCATCCCGATGAAAAGAGTGCGTTTCATACGGGCCATAATAACGCTTCAATTGCCAAGCCCATCACTGAGCCCATATCGGTAGCGCGGTGAGCCGCCTTTCCGGCAGGGCACGGTCCGGTGTCGCAACAGACTGCGGGTGCGAACAGGGTTACGCCGTGACCCTCCCGATTGCCGCACTGTTCGGCACCGTAGAAAAACTCGCTCACAGCAACAATTTGCTCGGCGGAAGCGGCGCCATTTGCGGGAATCGCGTCGCCGATCGCGCAGGGCGCTGGCCGCGCGACCAGCTTGCTGCTCCCCAAAACAATGCCATGTATTTTGCGCGCACGCAGCGGCGGGCGCTCATCGCGCGTAGAGCGACAACCGGTAATGTGAAAAGAGACTGCGTAACACACTTGCGGCTCGCACTTGGCGTGCGTTGCGATGGGCAGTACGAGCAGCGCCATCGCGATGACCAACTGGTGCTTCACGCCCAAACCCGACCGCGGCTGGTTGGTGTGCGTGGAACGAGCCGAGCCAGCGGTCTGTGAGGTCGAATTGGCGGGTTTCATTTTGACAGCGTACTCGGCAAAAATACGCATGTGGACGAATTCCTTTTTGACGGCCCACTCGAGAGCGAGCTGAGCCAAGAGGCTGACGCACCCGGCGGATCATCGGCGCCTGGAAATCGCCGCGTGAAAATGCGCTAGGCATGCGTGTCAGAACCGTCGGTAGGCAGACGCACTTCACTGTACCGCATGCGTGAAAGTTTACCCCGCGCATTCAACGCCCCGCTGGAGACCAACACCCGGATACGCAGCGCGTAGTAGATATCGGGTATGGCAGATGGATGGCGTGGGGCCATCATGGCTGTGGCGACGAGACGCGCGACCTTCCTCCACCGAACATCCGCACCTGCCAGCAGGTCGGCGTCAATGGCTTGAATCTCCGCCGGGGTCAATGCAGCGATGCGCGCAACCTCTTCGGGGCTCAGTTGCGGATTTTCCAATTCCATCTCGTCGGGACGATCCACGCTGCATCCTTTGGTGTTAGGCGCTTGAGAGGACCGTTCCATGCTGAGACATGGCGGTGACATCGATTCCCGGGTCAAGTCGCTGCAGGCCGGCGCTGCTGGGGTCGAAGCATGTCACTTCAAGCCTGCACGCATCGAAGATTCTTCGTCAGCCGCGTTGCGGAAAATCGCTTCAAAAGCCAAATGAAAAAGTGGAATCAGCAGCGGTACGCCCATGATCGTGTAACTCAGCGTGTCGCGGAACATCCACCAGGGACCGTACTCCTCGGCTGGCGGTAGCCACATCGCAAAGAGTGCGCAGACAAGAATCAGAACACCGGCACACGAACCGAGCCACCAGACCGAACTTCCGGATCTCAACCGCGCAGGCCCTCCGCGCATGAATCTGAAAAACAGCACCCACGCGCTAAGAATAGCCCACGAAGCAGACGCAGCAATGGCCACGATGAGAACGTCGGACAAACGTGCATTCGTCATGGCCGGAACCAGCATGATCGGTAAACCGTACACCACGAACAGCAGTGACAATGGGGCGATGAGGAATATCGCCTCAAAGACAGCGAAACGCCTGCTCAACGGCTTTGGCATGGGCGATCGGACCGGATACAAGGATTCGTCGCAGCGGGGAATGATGGGAACCTCGAATTCATTCGGCTTTCACTTGGATTGAATCTCATGTATCTGGCGGAGACTGCATCCGGGCTTTGCGAGTTTCACGACGCACTTTCGCCAGGCGATAAACACAGAAAACACTGAGTATCCAGCAAAGGAGAAATGCAATCCACGAAACGATGGCGATGGCGGTGAAGCCGCCCCGAGCGGACCAATCACCCAGTCGCCACATGGCAACCAAGGCAATCATGACGCCGACAAATCGAATCTCGTAGTCAACGTGATCAGTCATGGCGATAGATAGAAAGAGAGCGATGTTCGAGTATTTTTGGAAAAACGATTGCGGCGATCATTGCGATGTTTTTGCCGTACCACCCCATGCCGACCGATGTTGCCAAGGTCGAAGCTGGCCACCATGCTTGGATCAGCATGGGCATCGTCAGCCGCCCACGCGGGGCGCAAACGGACCCCGGCCTGCACGCTTGTACAGATAGGGCAGCGTGTCAAAGCGCAATTGTCCCGAAAGGGAACATGCCGTCAATTTGATAATTCCGGAGGCTGGGATGTACACGACGAGGAGTTGCCCTTTTGCGATCGAAACATCGCAATCGGAATGGACGCCCCAGCCGCGCCGGAAGGATCCGGTCGCCTGAAACTTCTTGCCAGGGAAGACGATGCCTTTGAACACATAACGCGCATCGAGTACCGCGACCAAGGTACGGCGAGTCTTGCCCATTGCGGGAACCAGCACCCGTTCGAAGCCGATGACCTCCATGATCGCAACGGATTCGGATTGGTCATACGCCTGCTCGATCTCCTGTTCGGGCGTTATGTGCGGGGCAGCGCACTGGCATGCAACCGACGGCAACGGGGCAACCATGAAGAGGACTGCAATGAAGCACGCGAAACTTCGTCTCGTCATGGCAGCTGCCCCCGAGCTGGGTGCCTGCGGGCCGAAATCGCGGCGGATAGGAGCAAACGGATGCGATCGGCCATTCCACGAGTCCTCATTTTTCTGCCAGTGACGTTGCAGATGGGGAACGGCCGCATTGTGGACGATGCGTCGACGGGATAATCAAGGTGTCATTGCGGCAGCGTGCAGGAATCCCCGTCGGAACAGGGCTTGCAGTCAGTTGATTGGCGGTACGAAGCGGCCAGTTCCTGCAAGACCGGGAGCTGGGCGTCGTCATCAACACCCGCTGAGACTTGCATGACAAAAAAGTCGACGGTGTGTGGTGCGGGGAAGTAAGCAGCGAATTCCGTGCCCCGATTCTCATAACCCGTGAACTTCCAGAGTTCGCCGGCTGTGCCGGACTTTGATTGAATGACCTGGAGCCGCTGTGCGTCGATCGTCTGAGATGCCGAACGGTACATCTGGATCACCTGTTCGACCTGCTTCTTGATGCGCACCGCTGCGGAGCGATCGGGCGTCGAGGACACCGGCTGCGTGTACATGGCGACTGGAGCCGATTCCCAATCGGTGCCTTGTGGATAGAAAACCATCGACACCTCCTTGCGGGCCATAGCCTTGTTGTCCATGGTCCAGCCAGCCGGAGCGTCAAAGTAGTAGCAGTGGTCCTCTCCGTGCGCATACCCCGTCTTGCCGAAAGCATGTGAGCTGACAACAAGTAAAGCGAACAGAGCAAACCGTCGACCGATCATTTTTCTGGGCCTTTTCATGAAAACAATGGCTGGTGGCGCGGCTGTCGGGATGACTCTTGCAGATCTGCCTGAAAATTGACGCCCGCCTCTTGTCGCAGGTTTCACCGTGACGGATGCCGGCCGCACATCGTCAGGCAGGATCAAGCGCGCTGATCATCACGTAGTAGCCATCGGGATCCCGCAGCGCGAATTCTTGTGTTCCCGTCGCGGGATTGACGTTGGGTTCCTCGACGAGTTTGCCCAGTGCTCGCGCCCGCGGCAGTGCCTCGTCGAAATCATCCACGCGGAAGAACAGCAGCAGTCCGTTACCGGGTTCCGCGTGGTCGCGACTGCTCAAGGTGGGATGTTCGTGCGCTCCCCATTCGTGCAGACACAGCAGCACGGTTCCATCGGTATCGCAGATTTGCCCGAAGTAGCTATGCGCGGGAGGCAATTGCGGCTGACCGAACAGCGACTGGTACCACGCCTGGCTGCGGGTAACATTGGCTACACCGATAATGGTCCACGTGCGCTTCATCGGGAATTCCCACGGCTTGTCATCTGGAAAAGCTGTTGCAACGCCAACGGGTCAGCAACCGAAACCGGAGTCGGCTTGGGCGTGCGTTCAACCGTGCCTCTGCCACCAATCAGAACGGTACTCCCCGCTCGAAACGATCAGCTCAGCATCGGTGTCGACGAGTCCGAAGTACTGGTGACCTGCAGTAAGGACAACCAACTTGTCGACGATGTCCGGCAGAGTTGCACGATTGCACAGCCACGCGTGGCCGTCTACGCGACAGGCCTGATCCGCCACCACGAACAGACACGTGCCTTGCCGAGGGGCGACCCACACGACTTCATGAATGGCCAGAACGGGCTGATTCGATTCAACGAATCGGGTGAGCAGCGCAGACAGCGCGTCGATCCCTTCGCGTGTTGCGGAGAGAAGAACTCTATCTCCTCCCTTGAAATTGTCGAAAAATCCGAGTCTGAGATGCACGGTATGGACAACCGATGAGCGCGGCCCTGCGCCCCATTTCGAGCAAGCAGTCCTGAACTGTTGGACAATGGACCGAGTCGCTCCGCACGGCGCGTGGGCACACAGCACGGTTACTGCACATGCGAACGTTTGTACTCAGAGCGCGAGCGGCACCGACCGACAGCATGAAGCTGCTGGCGTCGGTTGGCAAGGACGCACACACGGAAATTCTGGCGCATACGTTGATGAATGCGATCTTCGTGGCGCAGTCACATCGGGCGGACGTGATCGTGTATCTGGTGCTGGAAAGCACTCAGGATTACTCCCGCACGATCCGCTTCGAGGCCACTGCAATGCAGGACATCGGCGGCTTTCACGAGCAGGCGCTGCTGGGCAAAGTCGCGAAGGCATTGGATGTGTCCCAGGGCATGGGCAAGGAAGAGACGCGCCCCGTGGAATCAGGCGTGGTGGTGCGCACGGTCAGCTTCGAGCGGCTGGTGCAGGAACTCAGCGACAGTCATCAGCTGTTTGTGATGGATCGGAAAGGCGCGTCGATACGCGAGCAGGCGTTTGATGGCAATCCCTGTTTCCTGCTGACCGACCATATCCCGATGCCGAAGAAGACATTTCATGGTCTAGAACGGCTGGGTGCGACCAAGATCACGCTCGGATCAAAAATGTTGTTCGCCTCGCAGTGCGTTGTGTTGATTCATCACGAACTCGATGAGCGATAGCCTGCTCGGCGCAACTGCGCCGCTCGAAATCCAGACAGGGCCGACTTTGTCGGCGACGCGTGATGCGTGAGCTGAGTGATCGCACGAACAACGGCGTCAGGGCGCATTCGCGCGACGCTTGCTGCGCCTCGCGGGTTTGAGTCTGGAATGATAGGTCAGAGCTGCTGCCACGCAGAACGACACGGCATCGGTGGGCGCTGATTGCGATGCGCTGAAGATGATGCCGCGGTTGCCTTCGAACTTGAACTCCGTCGGGAACAAGGTCCGGAACGTTTCGATCAGGCTCGTTTGGCAGTGGACGTACAGGGCGTATTCGGCCGGCCTTTTCATCGTCCAGGTGATCCGGACCGTAGTTCCACGTTTGCTGCTCGATGTGAGGTAAGCGGACTCGCCCCACTTCAGTGTTTCCTCGATCTCTCCGACGCCGTGCGTGGACGCTGCCGTCCGGAAGACGAGTTCACGCAGTGCCAGGAGCTTGCGGCGCATGACGGGTGGATACGCCTCGAACGTCGGGGCAACTGCCGTGCTTTTGAACGGTGTCATGCCGCACCGGGAAAGGTCTGAGGGTTCGGCGCGAACTATCGATCGATAGGGGTGACGACCGCAAGCGCGTAGCACCTTGCAGGCTTCTGCTCGGCAGGGCTCGGTGTGCGTGCCTACCTCACTGGCGCAGAATCTTCTCCATCGGTTTTCCCTTGGCGAGCTCGTCGATCAGTTTGTCCAGATAGCGTATTTTTTTCATAAGGGGATCTTCCACTTCTTCCACTCGAATGCCACACACGAGCCCTTTGATCAGCGAACGATTGGGATGGATGGCCGGTGCCTGTGCAAAAAAAGTTTCAAAGTCGGTTTCCCGTTTGATCTGCTGCTGCAGTTCCGCAGGGGAATAGCCCGTCAGCCAGCAGATGATACGGTCGACTTCTTCCTTCGATCGATTCTTCCGCTCCGCCTTTTGAACATACAGCGGATATACCTTTGCAAATGGCATCACGAACATGCGATGTCCCGGCATCGTCAATCCTCCAGCGGGTTCGGACTTCTATGCATACTCTGCCGCGGCCGCCAACGCCAGCGCCACAAATTGGTGGCTGAAAACCCTGCTATTAGCCACGCTTCTTGAAGTACTGGACTTCTCGCTCATGCTTTTCTGCCTGCTCGCGCGTTTCGAAGGTCCCCAGGTTGCGTCGCTTGCCGGTCTTCAGATTTTTCTTGCGCGAGTACAGACGATATTCACCGGAAGGCAGCTTTCGAATCATGGCGAGTCGTTCCTCGAAAGTCTTGGCCCAACGCTGAACGCGTGCCCAGGTTTTGAGGGCCGCGTCCGGATGGTTGACTTCAAGCCCAGACGCTGTCAATTGGAAAAATGCCGCTCGGGCGACGCCGCATGAAGTGGCCTCCGCGTTAGCGCGAGGGCACGCGGTCTCGGGCGAAGGGGCGGCAACGCAGCGACCACCATCCGCGGCGGGCGATCGGCCAGAAGCGCAAACGGTGTCGATGCGTAGGCCCGCGTTCCGGCCAACCATGCGTTTGACGAAGACCGAGCACGTCGCGATGCGGAAGGGGACCTTCCATTGCCTCAAAGGCCGGAGCACAACGCAGATCATGCCGGCATCGAAAATGCCGTTGGCTCGCCGCGGGTCGTGTTGACTCGCCACGGGTTGGATCAGAGCCAGGTCTTTCACGAATGCGCAGGACCGTCAGACCGACGTTTGCACAAAACCGATGCCGCCGGTTTGGTCCGCTCGCACGACCATCAACAGCAGCCCAGCCAGGCCTCCATAAAGACGTCGAAAAAAAAGCCGCGCCGGATTTCTCCGACGCGGCGGTATTAAAAAATAAACCATTCAAACTTCGATACAGGAGCCGATCATTCAAAACCATCCGGGAAGATGCTGTCCACAGGGCCCGCGGGAAGTTCGAGGCAGGCAGTCGCCGTGCCTGTATCGGTATTGGCTCGATCGGACGCGGTCACGGTCCAGGTGCCGGAGAGACTGGCGCCGTCAAATACCGAGAACGCCTGGTTGGGCTTGATGCTGCCGGTCATCGCGGTACCGCTGGTGGCACACGTGTTCGCGACGCCCGCGGCGGCGTCAAAGAACGAGGCATCCATGTTGTCGCCGCTGCAATTGCCTGCCGAACCGCCTGGATTGATGGGGCGATTGATGATGTCCGCGCCCGCTGCGCCGTGAGTCAGGCGAATGACCAGATCGCCGATATAGGTATGGGTTGCCTTGACGGAGACATGCAGTCCACTCACGTTCGGCAGGCCGGCGGGCAGCACGACGTCGCCGCTAATCCCGGTCGCGTTGTTGTCGGGGATCGTCAGCGGACCGACGCAGGCGACATTCGCCGTAGTGAACGAGATGCGCGCACTGTTGCTGCTCGATCCGCAACCATTGTTGGCGCGCACCCGCCAGAAGTAGACGGAATTTCCAGCGAGACTCGTCGTGACCTGCCAGCTCGGCGTGGCAACGGTAGCATTGGCAATAATGTGCACAAAACTCGGATCGGTGGCGACTTCAACCGTATAGGTATTCGCGCCGGCCACCGCGGTCCATGTCAGCGTCGGGCGGGACAACTGACCCGTCGCGCCGTTGAGTGGCGCAGTAGTGGTCGGGGCAGCGCCCAGCGGCACCTGGAACGTCACGGCGCTGGACGCCGCGCGGTTGATCGGACCCGCCGCGGTGCCGCCAATCGCGATCGTGTAGGTGCCTGCCGGAACCGCGGCCGTGTTGCCAATCGCAAGCGTGCTGCTACCGGGCAACGGAGTAATCGGATTGGTTCCAAACACGGCCGTTGTCCCGGCGGGATTGCCGCCTGCCGTGAGCGTGACCGGGCTATTGAAGGACTGAATCGAGCTTGCGGCGACGTTGATGCTGACGGTTGCACCAACGCAGACCGATTGGTTGGGTGGCGTCGCCGACAGGAAAAAGGTGGGACTGCCACATTGGTTAAAGCGGAACGAACCGACACGCAGACGCCAGCCTGATGCGCTGGTCACCGGCGTGTACTGATTCACATACCAAAATGTGCAATCGTCGGTAGGATCCAGATTGATCGATGTGTAATCGCCCCAGCGATTGCCACCGGCCGTATTGGATCCGGTCCCGGTCATGATGACGCCCTCGCCCTGCGGCATCGTTCCAGGCGTATCACCGGAGAGGCGGCCGGTGTACCAGATACTCGGGAACATGGTCGGGCTGGTTGCGCTGAAGCCCATGCCGATGTTGCCGGACGAGTCCATTGCCGCCGAAGCATTCCAGCGGTGCACGCCGTCCGTGACGCCGGGCGCATAGGTTCCTTCCTGAAAGATGCTCGGCGTGGCGTTGGGACTGCGCACTTCCCACCATCGAATACCGGCAAGGCTCGCAGCAGCTTCGACCGACTGGTTCGTCACCAGCGATTCGTGGTCGCCAAAATTGCGATATGCCAGACGGTGCAGCGGGCGCTGCCGATAGGAAAGAATGTCGATTTTGGTGGCGGTGCCCTGCTGGGGCAGACACTCGCGCGCCGTCGGCGTGCAGGGATACACCGTGTCCATGGTTGCCGTTGGAATCGTACTGGCCAAGGCAAATGACGACGACGCCGGCGTCGTGAAGTTCACCGTAAATTTCCACAAAGTCAGTGCATCCTGCGGCGCGGAGTAAGGACCGCCGGCATCCATCGACCCCATGTAGTACTCGGGTGAACCACCGGGAGGCAGGGAAAGTCCGTCCAGATCAGCGGGCAACAATCCATCGCCCGTATTGAACGGCGCAGCGCCGGGCGGTACCAGGAAACTCACCACAGTCGGGTTCGGATTCCCGGCAAGCATCTGCGTCCGGTTGATGGCGTAAGCGCCGACGCCCGCGAAGGTATTGGCAGGCTGGGCGAATTCGCGCGTGCTGATGTAGTAGGCGTCGGCCCAGACTCCGTACTTTGGATAATCCGGAAAATTGGTACCCGTAGTAAATGCATACCGGTAGTAAGCCCCCGTCGGATCGCCCGATTGCGAGAGCGCAACGCAATTGAAATAGTTCGGACCCGCGGAGGTGAACTGGGTGATCAACCAGCGGTCTGCGAGTTGATCGTAAAGCACGACGGGATCGCCGGAATTTTCGGTCTGGCAGGCACCACCGAAACCCGACCACAGGGTGTTGATGTTGACCGGACCAAATACGGATACGCCGGACTTGTTGAAAATCTGAAACGATGAATTAGCCATCGCGACATAGTGATTCGGGCCCACGTCCCCGACCGGGTCGGGTGGATTGACGCCGCCGATATTGCTCTGTGCATCGAATGAAATCAGCGGATTCGGGATGGTTGCCAGAGGCCCCGTTCGCGACTGCACCACCGGGTCGGGACCGTTCGGTACGGTCAACCATTCGAGCCCCGACGGCATTTCCTCCAGTTCACGCTCGGACCCCTTCAACGGTCCCGATGGCACGGCAATCGGCGTCATCGAACGCAAAGGTGGAGAAATATCGAATTTCGCAACGGGCCAGCCGCCGCGGTACATGCCGGCAATGACACCGCCGTCGGCAGCGGTTTGGATCTGTTCTGCGCCGATCGCCACGTTGGCAATCAGAGCCGCGCCCAGCATTATCGAGAACCCGCATTTCATAGTCGCGCCCACCGTTGGATGTCTTTCGAGCATACCTCAGGATTGAGACATACCGACCCAGGGTCTCAGTGGGCGTACCGGCTGTGGACGGATAACGCGCCCCATGCCGCGCGCGTTCCGGATCACCCGTGCCGAGTTTCCGCCGTGCCTGGAAAATGACCACACGACTGCGCCTTCGATTCCGACCTTGTACGCGGCAGACCCAATTCGCTCGAGCTGACGCTTTACGCACGTCGCTGACCGGCACGCGATGACTTTCACTATTTCGCCGACCGATATCGGAATGCCCAGACGCTCGAGGGCATCGTGGACGCACGGGTTGTGGTGGCAAAACGGGAGAATGCTCGAGCGAGGTTTGTGACGACAGGAGGCGCGAAAGGCGCGCCGACGCGTGAACCCCGGATGGATGCGCTGGAATTGCCGCAGCTCTGCTTGGGGCCGGCGTCAGTTTTTGGGATCTGCCTGTAGGGTTCGCACCACGCGGATCCCGATCGAGTCATCGCGCAGCGTTGGCTCCTGTTTGAAGCGTTCTGCAGGCCGTTGGTTGTGGGCGAGCGAACCCCACGATCCGCCTTTGGACATCGGATTTGCACAGGGCGCAGCCGGATTGACAATCGCGCTGCCATCGGCGGGCTGCGCGGCGTGCGAATCGGTGTAGCAGTCCGCGATCCATTCGCCGACATTTCCCATGGTCTCGTAGACACCGAATCGGTTCGGCTGAAACGTGCCAACGGGGGCGGTGTTGAGCACGCCGTCGTTGCAGGCAAGCGGATCGAACACCGGATACTGCGACACATCGATGTCGCGGTATTTCTTCATTGCGGTTGCGTCGAAGCCGTTCATGAAATGGCAGCCGCCGTTCGCATCGTTGCCCCAGGCAAATGTGGTGGTTGCACCGGCGTGCGCGACGTACTCCCATTCGGCCTCGGACGGCAGTCGATAACCGCCGTGCGTGCGTGTGTTGAGCCAGGCGATGTACGCGACGGCATCGTCGTGACTGACGCACACGACCGGATGGCGGTCGGTCTGCGCAAAGCCGGGGTCACGGAACGTTGTCGTCGAATCCGCTTCCCACGTGCCGGCCTTGCGCCGATCCGTCACGCAGTCGCCCGACACCGCGCGCCCGGTGGCATGCACAAACGCCTCGTACTCGCCGCGCGTCACTTCCGTGCGACCGACCGCAAGTGGCTGCGCGAACGCGATGGTGCGTCGCGGCCCCTCGTCCTTCTGGTGTCCCCATTCGCCGTCCGCCGACCCCATCACGAAGGTGCCGGCAGGCACGACGACGAGTTGCGGACACTCGCCGCAATCACGCAATGTGGTTCCGGCGACGGTGCTCGCTGCGGCGGCTGTCACGTTCGCCACGGGGACCACAAAGGAAGCCAGCAGCGCGATCAATGCGCAGGCAAAAAAGTATAAGAGTGGTTTCTGCGTACTGCACGCACTGTCGAATCGGCGCATCACAGGGCCTCCTGCACAAAGGGCGCGGTGCCTGCCGCCAGGTCCAACACCATGAACACGTCGACGGTCTGATATTTCAGATCCGCGGGCGGCGACGCGTATTGAAACCCGAGCGATTCATACAGCGCCAGCGCGGCTGTGAGTTTGCTGTTGGAAGAGAGCACGATGCGATCAGCGCCGCCGGCGCGAGCCAGATCAATAACCGACTTCGCCAGAACGCGGCCGAGGCCCTCTCCGCGTGCTGCGGGTGATACAGCAAGTTTCGCCAGTTCGACAGATCCATCCGGGCAAGGCACCAACGCGCACGTGCCCACGACGGTTCCGTCCCTCACGGCAATGAGGATGTTGCCGCCACGATCGAGTATCGACTCGCGCGGAGTGTAGAGATGTACACCGTCCGCGGCTTCGTAGAGTCCGGCGGAATCCAGCCACGCGCGATTGAGCTGGGCGAACGCCGGTGCGTGCTCATCGCGGAAAGGGACGATCTCAATCGTCATGAGGGTCTTGTCCTGTCACAACTGTAGAAAGGTCGTATGGGTCAGCTCAGAGAACGGATTGAGCGCAGCCCCCCGACATGGAGACACTTCGGTGCCGAAGATGACAGGCTGGAAAGAATCGTATGCCCGATCCTGGCTTGAAAGGAAATCCCGAACGGCTGTGTCGGCTCCTCTCAGTCCGACTGGGCGCGTGACGAGGGCGCATGCCCGGCAACCAGTACGATCTCGTGCGGAGCCACCGCTATGGAGTGCGAATGACGCTGGTCGCGCGCTGAATCTTGCCACGACCTCCAAACCCAGGGTTGACCGTACTCATCGATCTCCGCGACTACGAATACTTCGCCGATCATCGACAGGACATTTGCTTTCTCATCCGGCGGCAACTCGTCCAGCCATTGGCCCGAAAGGCACAACAGGCGGACTCGTGCTCCAATATGCACAGCGTCACCATTTCTGTCTGTTGGATATTGCAACAAAGACTCCTGCGACTCAACGCGGTGTCAGGCGGCCACGTATGCGCGACCCGCCAGTTGAAAAGAATGGATCATGAGAACGATCTCATGTCCCCAGCGGGGACAATGTGTGGGCATCGCGGGCCAGCAGCCAGTGGCCTTCGGGCTGTTTGCGGTACACCGTGATGCGATGTCCGGCCAGCTGGATTGTTTTCCCGCCAGCGCGCGGAGCAACCGCCAATGCGTCGCGGCTCCGCGTGTAGGCGACTTCTCCGACGACCACGACCTCTTCCAGCTCGCTGATGCAGCGGATCCGAACCGCTTGGTGGGCGGCCGAAAAGTTCGCGGAAAATCCATCGCGGCCGAACGGTGCCTGGCCCGGATTGAGAAACACCGCATCGTCCGCCATCAAGGTGAGCAAGCAGGCCAGGTCGCCGATGTTGACGGCATCGATCCAGATTGTATGCACCTCGCGGATTTCTCGTTCATCGGGACTCATCTGCGACTTCCTCGCCACCCAGCGGATCACGCGCTTCATCCAGGCTACGAAACTGCAACTCGCAGTGTGCAAATAGATCGCGCACAGCTTGCACTCCTGTCGGGCTACTTCCACCCACCGCCAAGCATCACAAGTCGACTCGCACAACCCGAAACGCCGTTTGCCTCACGCACTTGGACATCGGCGAAATAGGTTGCGGATCTTTGCGGTGTAAAATAAGTACCCCAGCCCTGTGACGCGCGAACGCCGCTGCGCAGTAGCGTATCCTTCAGCGCAAGAACAATCGATACGCCGGATTCGCGCTCTCATCCCAATGCGGATATCCGAGACTCGCGAGGAAGCGCCGGAATTGGGCCATTTCGCGGCGGGGGACCTGGATGCCGACGAGGATGCGGCCGTAGTCGGCGCCCTGATTTCGGTAGTGGAATAGGGAAATATTCCAGTTGGGGCTCATCGCGGAAAGAAAGCGCATCAGCGCGCCGGGGCGTTCCGGGAATTCGAAGCGATAGAGGAGTTCGTCGTCGGCAAGTCCGGATCGGCCGCCGACGAGATGACGCAGGTGTTGCTTGGCCAGTTCGTCGTCGGTCAGGTCGAGTACCGGAAAGCCTTCGCGGGTGAAGGCGCCGGCGAGGCGGGCGGCTTCGCCACGATTGGCGATCTGCACGCCGACGAAGATGTGCGCGGCGGAGGCATCGGCGATGCGGTAGTTGAATTCGGTGACGCTGCGGCCGCCGAGTACGCCGCAAAAGCGCAAAAAGGAACCGCGCTCCTCGGGTATCGTGACAGCGAACACCGCTTCGCGCGATTCGCCAACTTCGGCGCGTTCCGCGACGAAACGCAGGCGGTCGAAATTCATGTTCGCGCCGCAGGTCACAGCGATCAGGCTGCCGTCGGGCTTGTGCTTGCGCGCGGCATAGACCTTGAGACCGGCGACCGCGAGTGCGCCGGCCGGTTCGAGAATGCTGCGGGTGTCCTGGAACACGTCCTTGATCGCGGCGCACACCGCGTCCGTGTCGACCCGGATCACTTCATCGACCAGTTCGCGGCACAGGCGGAAGGTTTCGACGCCAACGCGCTTGACCGCGGTGCCGTCGGCGAACAGACCCACATCTTTCAGGGTGATACGCCGGCCGGCTTCGAGCGAGCGTGCCATCGCGTCCGAATCGGTCGACTGCACGCCGATCACGCGCACCTCCGGCCGCACGGCCTTGACGTACGCCGCGACGCCGGCGATCAGGCCACCGCCGCCGATCGCCACGAAGATCGCGTCAATCGCACCGGGATGCTGACGCAGGATCTCCATGCCGATGGTGCCTTGCCCGGCAATCACGTCCGGGTCGTCGAACGGGTGCACAAAGCTCAGTTGTTTCTTTTGCGCCAATGTTTCGGCGTGCGCCTGCGCATCGGAATAGGATTCGCCGTGCAGCACGATCTCGACCGCGTCGCCGCCGTGTGCACGCACCGCGTCGATCTTCAGTTGCGGAGTGGTGACCGGCATCACGATCACTGCGCGCGTACCGAGCCGGGCCGCGGCGAGTGCCACGCCTTGCGCATGGTTGCCGGCCGATGCCGCGATCACGCCGCGCCGCCGTTGCGCCGCGGTCAGCCGCGACATCTTGTTGTACGCGCCGCGCAGCTTGAACGAGAACACCGGCTGGTTGTCTTCGCGCTTGAGCCAGACGCGCGCGCCGGTGCGCGCCGAGAGCAGCGGCGCCGGCTCGAGTTCGGTCTCCCTCGCGACGTCGTAGACGCGCGCGGTGAGGATGCGTTGCAGATAATCGTTGGGCATGGAGGGACCTCTGCCCGAGCCTATCAGCGCGCGCGGACGGGTCCAAATAACCGCTTGCCCGTCGGCGCGGGCGCGTCGACCGGCATTGCCGCTATGATCCGCGCTGCCGCGGCGCCTGCCGCACCACGCGCCCGCCCGCCCGCATGCCGAATCTCCCGGACTATCCCTTCAGCGGCCACCATCTGACCCATGCCAACGGGCTGGTCCAGCATTACCTGGACGAAGGTCCGCGCGGTGCGCCGCCGGTGCTGATGCTGCACGGCAATCCGTCCTGGTCGTACTACTGGCGACATCTGGTGCTGGGCCTGCGCGATGCATATCGCTGCGTCGTGCCCGATCACATGGGCATGGGGCTGTCGGACAAACCGGACGACAATCGCTATACGTATACTTTGCAGTCGCGCGTCGACGACCTGGATGCGTTGATCGACCATTTGATCGCGACGCAGAACGCACCGGCCACCGGCTGGACCCTGGTGCTGCACGATTGGGGCGGCATGATCGGCATGGCCTGGGCCTGCCGCCGCCCGGAGCGGGTCGCGCGCATCGTGGTGACGAATACTGCGGGATTTCCGAATCCGAAAGCGCGCCAGCTGCCGGCGTCGCTGCGCCTGGGGCGTGATTCCAAGCTCGGCGAGTGGCTGATCCTGCGCTACAACGCGTTCGCCCGCGGCGCGGCGCGCTGGGGTGTGGTGCGACCGCTGAGTCCCGAAGTCCGGGCGGCCTTGCTGTCGCCGTACGACACGCCGGCGCATCGCATTTCCACCTTGCGCTTTGTGCAGGATATTCCGCTGGGACCGGGCGACCGAGCCTGGGCGCTGGTCGCGGCGACCGGCGAGGCGATCGCGCAATTCGCCGACCGGCCGATGCTGATCGCCTGGGGCAAACGCGACTTCGTCTTCGACGATGCGTTTTTCGCCGAATGGCGGCGGCGCTTTCCGGAGGCCGAGGTGGTGGCGTTTCCGGACGCCGGCCACTACGTGCTGGAAGACGCACATGAGCGCCTGGTGCCCTTCGTGCGCAAATTTCTCGACGCGTTTCCGGTCGACGGCAGGGATCAGGCGGAGGACGCGCCGGATGCCGTATCGCACGATGCATGACCCAAACGTCACCCTTGTGCGCGTTCGTTCCCTGCCACATGTCTCGTTCATCATGACAGTGCGGGCACGGGTCAGGCAGGCCGTCGCGGGGCAAGGCGACACGCCGGCGCGGCACGGGATGCCCTACACTTGCGCCATGACGGTGTCGGCGGCGGGGAGGTCGCGGTGAGCAAGTTCTTGCGTGCGCTGCAAAAAGTCGGTTTGGTCGAAGTCAACGATGGCGAGGTTTCGATACCGGAAACGGTCGCGGCCGAACCGGTCGTGGAAACGCCTGCCGCACCACCGGAGCCGGAACCCGCAGCACCGTTGCCCACCGGCGACGTGGTCGAACAACGCCCCTACGATGCGATCTACGCTGAACAGTCGGTGCCGACGTCGCCGTTCAGTGCGGAAAAACTGCTGAAGATCCTGGATGGCCTGGCTGCGCTGGAACCCGCTTCGCGCAAGGCCGCCGTGCTTGCGCTGGACGCGGCCGATGACGCCTGGACCATCGATGACGCGCTGCTCGACGCCGAGCGCAAGATCCGCGCACTGGCCACCGCACGCGGTCAGCTGGAAGCGCATGCGCGCGGTGCGCTGGAGCAGGCGCGCAAGGACGTGACCGAACGCGATCAGCGCCAGCAGGACGCTGTGACCCGCGTGCGCTCGCAGATCGCTGAACTGGAAGCCTTGCTCGAACGCGAAGTGACCCGCGCGACGGAAGAGAAATCCGCGCTGGAAAACACGGCGCGTGCGACCAAGGATGCCTGTGTGCGCGAAGCGACCCGCCTCGATGCGGAAGCGCTGCGCCTGAAGAAGATCGCCGAAATGTTCGGGCACAGTCCAGGCCCCTCGGCGGCCACGCCGCCCTGAGCGGGAAGCGCGGTTCGATCCGGGCAATGCAAGACACGCTGATCTTTTATCCAACGCTGTAATTCTGGAATCGACATGGCCAAACTGACTCCGCTCGCGAAAGGTCTGGTAACCCTGGTGATCCTCGGCGGCACCGGTGCCGCGGCATGGCACCTGGGACTGCGCGAAATCGTGCAGGGCAAGGGCGTGGGCACGCCGCCGGCGCAGCCGGCGAATGCAGCCACGTCCGCTTCGACACCGGCGTCGACCACGACGGCCGCCGCGACACCGGCGAAAGCCGATCCGCGCCCGGTCGCCGCGAATGGCAAGGGACCGCTCGGCTCGCCGGGCAATCCGCTCAAGGTGAGCCTGGTCAGTTTCCACGGCTATGCCCCGGCGCTGCTGGCAAACGGCAAGTCGCTGAAGACACAGCCCGGCTCGATCTACGCGCAGCAGGGGCTGAATGTGGAATTTGTCATCCAGGATGACATTCCGACCTTGTCCACCATTTTTGAATCCAAGACCGCGCAATGCGCCTGGCGCACCTCGGACTTCTGGGCCCAGGAACAACCGAACCTGCGTAACGCGGGCCTCGACGGTCGCGCGCTGATGGCGGTCGACAATACCCAGGGCGGTGACGCGATCATCGCGCGCAGTGCATCGATCCAGCGGGTCGAGGATCTGGCCGACCACAGTGTCGCGCTGCTGCAGTTCACCCCGTCTGACGGCATGACCATCGACGCGATCGAGAACTCCAGTCTGACCGCGCGCAAGAAGGCGTCGGTGCGTTACGTCTACATCAATGCCGAAGAAGGCACCGCCGGTGTCCGCGCTGCGCTGGAGTCGGGCAACGTCGACGCGATCGCGTTGTGGGACCCGGATCTGTCGCTGGCGCTGAAGAACGTGCCCGGCGCACATGTGGTGTATTCCACAAAGACCGCGACCAACCTGATCTACGACGTGATTGTCTGCGACAACCGCGCGCTGTCGGATCCTGCCAACGAACCGGCCTTCCAGAAATTCGTCGCGGGCTGGATGGCCGGCGTCGAAGCGGCACGCGCCGCACCGGACGACGCGGTCGACGCGTTGGTGAAAACCGAAGAGTTCTTCTCGCTGCTCGCGAAGGATCAGGGTCGTCCGTTCGTGAAAGGCCTGTTCGCCAACCTCGTCTGGACCGGCCTCGAAGACAATGCACGCATCATGGGCCTGATCGGCGGCACCAATCACTACGAACGCGTCTACAAGCGCTTCGACGGGATCTATCGCAAGGCCGGTGCACTGGCCAATCCGAACTCGCCGGTGATCGCGCCGCAGGACTCGATCGACCTGCGCTATCTGCGCAACCTGCTGTCGAAGAGCCAGGCCGCGCAAGTCGCAGCGGCCAAACCGGAATTTACCTTCACCGAAACCGAGCGCACCCAGGCGGCCAAGCAGGAACCGACCGTCACCAAGCCGGTGATCGTGAGCTTTGCCAGCGGCTCGGC
>JBDTLV010000016.1:0-65161 GCA_039934615.1 Tahibacter sp. | reverse complement strand
TGTAATTCGTCAGTGGGCAGTGTGACTCTGCTCCGGCACAGGGACGTGCCAACTTCTACAAAGCTGCAAACGCCGCACTAGCCGACACATGCTGGGTGAGCACGCTGGAACCCGCTCATCGATGATGTGAGTGAGCCGGCGCAGGCGAACTGACGCAGACGAAGACGCTGGACGATGATCTGACGAGGCATTCGCAGGCATCGACGCGACGGTTGTACCTGATCAAGTCGGCTGAGCCGGAAATCCGCCCAGGCATTCGGCGACGCCTGCGATTCGTCCGTACGCAAGTACGGACGCGAATCGCGAAAAACACGCTGCAGGATGCAGCGAATCGGTATGCCAGGAGGCTCACTTTCACAGTGTCCGGAGTGTAGCGATGAGCGTCACGAATTCTGCATTGAACGAAATCCTGCGCCATCCCGGCATCTGGCGCCGTTCGGCACCGGTGTCGCCTTCGTTGCGCACCGTGCCCAGCCAATGCGCGGAACTCGATGCGATGCTGCCTGGCAGCGGCTGGCCGATCGGCACGCTCAGCGAAATCCTGCTCGCCAACGATGGGCTCGGTGAACTCTCCCTGGTAATACCCGCGCTCGCCGAGCTGACCCGACAGCGGCGGCGTGTCGTATTCATTTCGCCGCCCTACATTCCTTATGCGCCAGCGCTCGTGGCGCATGGCATCGACCTGAACTACGTCACGCATATCGATGCCGGTGAGGCTGATGGAGCCTGGAGCGCCGAGCAGTGTCTGCGTTCCGGTGGTTGCGGCGCCGTGCTGTTCTGGTTGCACAAAGCTGAATATGCGCAATTGCGACGTTTGCAACTCGCCGCCGAGACGGGCGGCTGCATCGGTTTTCTGTTCCGTCCCATCGGCGCCGCCAGCAACGCCAGCCCCAGCGGATTGCGCCTGCGAGTGCAGAGCGATGGGTTCGCCACACATATCGACATACTGAAATGCCGGGGACGCATTGAAACGCCAGCCCAGGAAGCAAATTCGGCAGAACCGGCTGGACAACGCCCCGTGTCTGCCGGAAATCGTCAGGATCAGAAGGAACGACGCGCTCCGCTGACATCCAATGGCGACCAGCGGCGGCGTTTGAGCAATATCAATCCCGGTGGATTCGTGTTCAGGGATTCATCACTCTGACCATCCGCCGTGGAGAACGAAAACCTCCATTCAGCCGCCATCCCTGAGACCCCGCGAAAACCCGTGACGATCTGATCAGCGCGCTATTCCACTGAGCAGTCGCAGCCGATCCACCAGCGCGGGAGTCAATGGTCCGAGTACGCCGTGCTGCTGCGGTGCGAGGTGTTCGAGCGGATCTTCATCGGAAAACACGTAGTGATCGAGCAGCAGTTTCCAGGCGGCGCGTTCCGCCTGCGGTAGCGATCTGAATGCAAGCACGGCATGCATGAGAGCCGTGAGACCGGGCTCGGCAACGTGACCAGGAAATGCAGACGACTGCCACCAATAGTTCACGAGTGCATTAAGTTCTGCCAGCGACTCGACGTGATGCCACCAGACCGGCGGAATGTAGATCGCGTCTCCCGGCTCCAGCTCCGCGACCTGTGCATGCGCCATGGCGTCCTTCAGCCGTGGATAGCGCGCGTCATTGCACTCGCTCAACCGAGGCATGCTGATCGCCGCAGCGGTCGGCGCAAAATCAGGCGGGCCGACATACAGGTTGCGCACCTGCTCCGGTGGAAACAATGTGAAACGCCGCCGACCACAGACCACCACCGCCAGATTGTGCGTGCTGTCGAAATGCGCTGGCGTGGTGACCCGATTGCCAATCCACAAGCGCGGTGCCACAGACGTCGGCAGAAATGATACGGAGTGGACTTTTGTAAAATCAGGCAGGCAGCTTGAAATCAGCGCACTCTGCATCGCAAGGCCGGGCACCTCATCGTGCTGACTGAACGCGGCGAGCCGTTCCAGCACCTGAGTGACCGAAACCCGGAAATGCTGATAGTTGAAACCGTCCATTGCGGCGTTGTAGCCAATGATACCGAGCTCGCCGGGCGGCATGCGCAGCACGTCGACCGGCGTGCCATTGTCGTAGCGGGCCAGTGCCTCGGCAAAATCCGTCGCTGACTGCCGTGCCCGCGCAACCAGTGGCCAATCGCGGCAAAGTCCGCGCAACACGACGGGCCGTTCTCGACCGATGAGGTCGCCCACAGCGATCGCCGCTCCGGACGCCGGGATTTCCTCAATAGCGCTGACCATGGACTAGACGATCGCCCCCTTGGCACGCAGCGTATTCTGCATCTGCACCGCATGCACCAAATCGATTCCCGCCGCCATTGCCGCCGCGACATGAACCGCTTCGTGCATTTGTTCGGCATTCGCTCCCACGTCCAGACACTTGCTGGTGAACGAATCGATGCAATACGGGCACTGCTTGGCGTGGGCAACCGCGAGCGCGATCAGCGCCTTTTCGCGCGCTGACAACGCCCCGGGCTGGGCCGTTGCGGCGTCGAAGTACACCCAGAACTTGTCCATCGTTTCCGAGGCGTATCGACCGACATCGCCGAAGCGCAGCATATCCTTGGGATCGTAGTAGGAATCGCTCTTCGCAGCTGAGTCCGTCGCGGGCGGTGCGCAAGAAGCGGTCGCGCAGCAACCGACTTCGGCGGCGCGGGCATCCGCAGGATCGATCGGACGCAGGTCGCAGCCCATGGACGATGCGTGCACGACCAAGGGCCCGTAGGCAAATTCCAGCGGGCGGTTCCAGGCATGCGCGCCCAGAGGTGGATAAATCCAGTGTTTCTCGTTGACCTGGGTATGACAGCAGAAGACTGCGCGATCCGCACCTCCCTGCGCGACATGCCTCCAGCCCAAATCTCTCGCGGCGGCTGGCACCGCGTCGAAGCTGGTACGGACCTCGGCAATTTCCCGGCGCAGATCCACCCCGGCATGATCCAGAAACGGCTTTGATGGATGAGCGCCGGTGACCAGGCGATCTTCCTCCGCAACCGGAATCGACGAGAAAATCACATTCACACCACCAGCAAATGTGTACTTTATGTATCCGGACTGCTCGCTTTCTGTCCGACCGCCCAGCGCAAGGATCGCTGCATGGGGCAATGCGTCGGTGCTCTCGACCTTGACGTGCAGATGGATCGTATCGGCATTCTCGACCTGATCGCGGAATGGAAAAGTGGCTTCGAACAGCGACATCGCCCCGCTGATCTCTCCGGTCGACAGCAGCTTGAGTTCACGCATGGCGATGAAGATTGGCTCGGCTGTGTTCCGGAAATTCATCAATATTGCTCCGAGCAGTCGCGCAGTTCCGCCGATGGTGACCCGATCACCGCGGCACGGCAAGACGTGCCCGGAACGACTGCAGTTCCAAGCCTGCGGATACCGCCCGTCGGCCTGCTTTCCGTTCGGTCGCGTAAATACCCGGCGTATGGGAATCAGCGCACAATCTGCAGCGGCGCTTGAGCGTAAAGCTTGCAGCCGCTTGCCGGGGGTGAACTGCCATGTCTCGAATCGCACTGGGATTGCTCTGCCTGTTCGCGGTCACACCGTCGAACGCGCAAACCATCGACTACGACATTGCCTATGTGCGGCAGGCCCGCTATGGCGATTCCATCAACACGATCTGGCCGGAAGTGTTCCATCCGGCGCGCCTGGATCCTGGCGCAGATCTGATGCTGCTGCACCCGAACGGCAGCGAAGAACTGCTGGTCGCCGGCGGCAATGGCGGCGTCACCGACCCCTTTGTATCTTTTGATGCACAGTGGATTTATTACAGCTACTTTCCGGACCTGCGCGAGACGGCGCTCAACAATCAGCGTGATTATCTGCCAGAACGCGGCTCGGACATCTATCGCATACACGTGGTGACGCGCGAGATCCAGCGTCTCACCCACGGCGAGTTCAGCCCGAATACCGGCGCCGGCATCTGGGACGAATCCAACCCGCTCGATCCGGCAGCGGCATACAACCGACTCGGCTACGGCATCCTCAATCTTGCGCCGTGCCCCCTGCCGGGCGGACGCATTGCGTTTACCAGCAATCGCAACGGCTTCGAACCGCCGAAGGGCTATACCGCGCCGACGTTGCAGTTGTTCGTCATGGACGAGAATGGCGACAACGTAACGGCAATCGCACCGATGAACATCTCCAGCGCCTTGCATCCGACCATCCTGCGCGATGGACGTCTGCTGTTCTCGTCGCACGAAGACCAGGGTCTGCGCGACACGCGGCAATGGGGCATCTGGGCGATTCAGCCCGACGGTCGATACTGGCAACCGGTAGTCAGCGCCTTCCGCGACGGTCAGGCGTTTCACTTCATGACCCAGCTCGGCAACGATGACCTGGTTTTTGTGGATTATTACAATCTCAACAACAATGGTTTCGGTGCGCTGTACCGCATGCCGCTGCACGCCCCGGCTGGCCAGCTCGCCTTCTTCAGCGCATTCGGCGCGGACAATCCGGATATCGCCCGCACACTGTCGAGCGGCACTTACTACCCGTTCCGCATGCCGTTCACGCCACGCGGTCTGCATTCGATCACGCCGTTCACGACCGGTGATGACGAGGCAGCACCGGCGCCGGCGGGAGGCGGCGCGCGGGTCGGCAAATTCACCCATCCGTCCGCCGCGCCCGGTAACCATCTGCTGGTCGCGTGGACGCCGGGTCCTGCCAACGATCTGGATCGACCGACACCGTTGCCGCGCTACAACAGCGGCCTGTATCTGGTGCCGAACGGCGACATCCTGAGCGGACCGCAAAACCTGGTGCTGATCCGCAACAACCCGCTCTACAACGAGGCCTGGCCACGTGCCGTCGTCCCGTATCGCGCGATCCACGGGGTGGATGCGCCCGCCAATCTCGACTGGTTGCCCAACGACGGCAGCACGCATGCGCAACTGCCCGCAGGCACGCCGTATGGCATGGTTGGAACGTCGAGCTTCTACAAGCGCGAGAGTTTCCCGGGCTACGTCCCCTCGTGGTCGAACGCGTTCAACGGGCTGGATGCGTTCAATACCGCAGAAAATGGACAAAGCAGCAATTGGAGCGTGCAAGGCGCCGACGCCGGCCGATACAACAATAGTGACATCTGGGCTGTTCGCGTACTGGCGATGGAGCCGCATTCGCATCGCAGTTATGGGCCCAACGCGGGCCGGCATTTCATCAGCCACGCACAGGAGCGGCTGCGCATACTCGGCGAAATTCCGCTGCGCAAGAGTATTTCTGGACAACCGGTGCTCGACACGGAAGGCAACCCGGATACGAGTTTCCTGGTCAAGCTCAGCGCCGATACACCGTTCACGTTTCAGACCCTGGACCGCAATGGTCTCGTTTTAAACATGTCGCAAACGTGGCATCAGGTGCGCCCCGGTGAGCTTCGCGCCGACTGCGGTGGCTGCCACGCACACAGCCAGCAACCGCTCTCGTTCGCGAGCACCGCCGCAGCCCAACCTGGCTACACCGTTTACGATCTGTCAAAGCAGACGCCTTTGCTGACGCGCAGCACGCCGGGTGGGGATCCATCTCTGCGTGTCGACAACACGCGCGTCGCCGATGTCGAATTCCTGCGCGACATCCGCCCATTGCTGCAACGCAGTTGCGTCGGCTGTCATCAGGGCGCTGCTCCGGCGGGAAATCTCGACCTGTCCGATACCTCGCTGGTCAACGGCGTGCCGGGTGACTATCGACGCCTCGCCGACGATTCCAGCGCGCAGCACGGCTATGCACCGGTGATCGGCTTTCCGGCGTGGCGCCAGACCAACGCAAGCCGCTATGTGCGAATGTTCCAGAGCCGGCGCAGCCTGCTGATCTGGAAATTGTTCGGACAACGCCTCGATGGTTGGAGCAACGTAGACCATCCGACCGAAACCATTCCCGGGAATGCGTCAAGCCTGCCTGCGGGTTCCGATGCGAATGCCGCCGACATCGACTACACGGGCACCGCGATGCCACCGCCGGGCAGCGGCGCAACGATGCTCAGTGAGGACGAGAAACTCACGGTCGCGCGCTGGATCGATCTCGGCGCGCCGATCAACACGGACAACTCGGCGTATGGCTGGTTTCTCGATGATCTGCGCCCGACCCTTGCAGTCAGTGCGCCGCGTGCGGGGTACAGCGCGACGCCGATCACCCAGTTTCGCATCGGCTACACGGATGCCGACAGCGGAATTCTTCCCGGAAGTCTTTCAGTGCGCGCGGACTTCAGTGTCGCCGGACGTGCCGCGGGTACGGAGTTGTCCGACCTCGCGGTACCGGGTGGAGACGGCATTGTCGTGATCAATCTGGCGCAAGCAGTACCGTTGTTGACACGTGCACATCTTTACGTTTCCGTGCGCGATGCACAAGGCAACATAACCCGCGTCGATCGTGTTTTCAGTACCAGCGACCGATTGTTCGCCAATGGCTTCCAGTGATGCGTGGGAACGACATGCGAGTGTCCTACGGGCAATCCCGACACCACAGTTTGAATCCACACGTTGGACAACGTATTTGTATTTTGCAGCGATTTGCCTTAAAGGACCGTTGGCAGCAACCAGAAACCGATGACTGACAGTACAAAATAAGCCGCTGCGACGAGTCCTGCATACTTGCGCGGGTGACCATCGGCACGGAATATCCATACGTAAAATGGATCACGATTTCCGAGCGCGTACCAACGTGAACTCACTGATTTTGGCTGACCTGGCCGTAGTGAGAAAACCACCAGCGCCCCAATCCAGAGCACAAGAATTGTGAAGACCATTTTCGCGTCAACGGACACTATGCGTCGCTCGAAACAAGATTCACCAAACCGCACGATTCAAAAAAACGCGGTGAAGAACGCTAAATCCCTCAACATTCAATGCTGAAATGAGGATAAGTCTGAAACGATGAAGCGGCCTCACGCCTTCAGTTTCCATCCCGTGCGGAAGATCCACCAAACCGCCACCAGGCAGGCGGACAGGAAACCGAGAATCGCGGCGACGCTGACGCCGATATTCACGTCGGCCATGCCATAAAAGCTCCAGCGAAAACCGCTGATCAGATAGACGACGGGATTGAACAAGGCAATTTTTTGCCAGAATTCCGGCAGCATCTTGATGGAATAGAACGCACCGCCCAGAAACGTCAGCGGCGTGATGATCATCAACGGAATGACCTGCAGCTTCTGGAAATCGTCGGCCCACAGGCCAATGATGAAACCGAACAGGCTGAACGTAACCGCGGTCAGCAGCAGGAAACACAGCATCCAGAACGGATGTGCAATGTCATACGATACGAAACAGCGCGCCGTGACGAGGATCAGCACACCCAGCATGACCGACTTCGTCGCCGCCGCGCCAACGTAACCCAGCACGATCTCCATGGTCGAAACCGGTGCGGACAGCAGTTCGAAAATCGTACCGGCCCATTTCGGCATGTAGATGCCGAACGATGCGTTCGAGACGCTCTCATTGAGCAGCGACAGCATGATCAGGCCGGGAATGATGAACGCGCCGTAACGTATGCCATCGACATCGCCCATGCGCGAACCAATGGCAGCACCGAACACGACGAAGTACAGCGATGTCGAGAGGACCGGCGATGCGATGCTCTGCGTGATGGTGCGGAATGTGCGCGCCATTTCAAATCGATAGATTGCGCGAATCGCATGCCAGTTCATGCGGCAACTCCTGGCTTGTCGGCGTGCACCAGGCTGACGAAGATGTCCTCCAGCGAACTCTCGCTGGAATGAAGATCCTTGAACACGATGCCCTGTTCGGCGAGCTGCCGCAGCAATTCGGCGATTCCGGTCTCCTCGCTCTGGGTGTCGAAGGTGTAGACCAGAGCGTGGCCGTCGTCGGCGAGTTCGAGCGACCGGTTTGCCAGCGCTTCCGGAATGCGATCAAGCCGGTTCTGCAGTTGCAGGGTTAGTTGCTTTTTCCCCAATTTCCGCATCAGCACGGCTTTGTCCTCGACCAGAATCAGCTCGCCTTTGCTGATCACGCCAATCCGATCGGCCATCTCCTCGGCTTCTTCGATGTAGTGCGTCGTGAGGATGATGGTCACGCCATTCGCACGCAGGTCGCGCACCATTTGCCACATGTCGCGACGCAGCTCGACGTCGACTCCCGCCGTCGGCTCATCGAGAAACAGGATCTGCGGCTCATGCGAGAGCGCCTTCGCGATCAGCACCCGGCGTTTCATTCCGCCCGAGAGAGTCATGATCTTGCTGTGCCGCTTGTCCCACAGCGACAGATCGCGCAACACTTTTTCCAGATGTTGCGGATTCGGCCCCTTGCCGAACAAGCCGCGGCTGAACTTCATCGTCGCCAGCACCGTCTCGAATGCGTCGGTCGACAGTTCCTGTGGCACCAACCCGATCTTGGCTCGCGCCGCGCGGAAGTCGGTCGCGATGTCATGGCCATCGGCCACCACCGTGCCGGTGGTCGCATTGACGATGCCGCAGATGATGCTGATCAGTGTGGTCTTGCCGGCCCCATTCGGGCCGAGCAAGGCGAAGATTTCACCGCGTCGGATTTCCAGATCGATCGATTTCAGTGCCTGGAAGCCGGATTTGTAGGTCTTGTTGAGGTTCTTTACCGAAATCACCGATTCCATTCGAGCTCCAAAGTGACCCTGTCTATCGATCGCGCCGAATGCCGCTGCTCCGCGTTGTGCTGCGCGACCTCGACGGCATGCGTGCACGCCTCACAGCATGCGCCAGCCAACTTTCAGCAGGTGGGCACTCGCCGACGGAAATCAATGGCTGGCGCATAGCAAATTGGACCGGCGGAACGCTCCTTAGATGACGTCCCAGCGATAGCTCCCGCTATCGATGATCTTCGTCGCAATGCTTTCCACCGCGTCATCCTCGTTGCGTTCCATTCCACGCACATTGCGCGACATGCGACGACGCGCCTGGCGAGTGAAGGTTTCAGCAATCTGCACCGCCATTGTCGCTTCGGGATGTTTTTCGCGCACCAGACTGTCGGCTCGTGACAGCACGCAGCAACCGACGAACAAATCGATCGCCAGATCGGCGATGCGCTTCTGGGCGTGTTGCTGGTCGGCAATCGTCTTGCCGTATTTGCGCAGCAACGCGTCCGAACTCTTGGACAATTCCACCACATATTTCTCGTAAGCCGCGGCGGCCTTGCGCAGGGTCGGATCGAGCTGGCGCAAAATCTTGTCCGTACCCACACCGGTGGTTTCCCGCGCGCGACGACTCACGTAACTGCTGAGAACACCGAAGCCCTTGATCGGATCCGCGAGCAGGCTGCCCACTGCGGACTTTACGCCAGACAGTGATGTGCCGACGTCTTTGAGACCCGACAGCGCGATATACAGACGCAGAATTTCATTCGTACCTTCGAAGATCGACAGGATGCGCGCATCGCGCGTGACTTGCTCATACGGAAACTCGCGCATGAAACCATTGCCACCAGCGATCTGCAACGCTTCGTACGCCGCGCGCTGAATAGCCTCGCTGGCAAACACCTTGCTCATCGCGGCTTCGGTGGAATAATCCACACATCCCGAATCGATGTAGTGTGCGACCATCCACACCGCACTTTCCGCGGCGAAACAATCGATCGTCATCTGCGCGATTTTTTCGCGTACCAGGCCAAATTCGGCGATCGATTTGCCGAATTGCTTGCGGTCCTTGGCTTGCGCAACGGCAAGCTTGATCAACGATTTCATTCCCCCGACCGCACCGCCACCCAGCCCCGTGCGCCCGTTGTTGAGGATCGCCATCGCGACCTTGAATCCCTTGCCCACTTCGCCCAACACATTCGGCGCCGGTACCTGTACGTCGGAAAACGCGACCGTCGTCGTCGATGAAGCACGGATGCCCATCTTGTCTTCGTGCGGGCCGTGGCTGACGCCCGGCCATTTCGCCTCGACGATGAACGCAGTCATCTTGCCTTCGGGCGTGTCGGTGCGCGCGAACACCGTGTACAAATCCGCTATTCCACCATTCGTGATCCAGATTTTCTCGCCATTCAGCACCCAGCTGCCGTCACCGTTGCGCGTCGCCTTGGTGCGCACCGACGCGGCGTCCGATCCCGCGCCGGATTCGGTCAGGCAGAACGCCGCGATCATCTCGCCGCTCGCGAGTTTCGGCAGGTAGCGCTGCTTCTGCTCCGGCGTGCCGAACAGCAGCACCCCTTTCATACCGATCGAGCTGTGCGCACCGATGGTCAGCGACACGGAGCTGTCGTGTGAACTGGTCTGGGCGAGCACGCGCGCGTAAGCGGCGTTGGACAGTTCCAGGCCACCGAATTGCTCGGGAATGATCAGGCCGAACAGACCCATGTCGCGCAGCGCCTGGATGAACTCCTCCGGTTGGTGCGCGTCGCGATCCCAGTGTGCAAGTTCGGCATGCTTCGGCGTCAGAAAATCGTCAATCGCATCCGTCATCGCGCCGAGCATCTCGCGATCGCGCTCGCGCATCTTCGGATAGGGAAACAGGTTTTCCTCGAAGATGTCGCCAAAAAACAGATGCTTGGCAACACTTTGGTCTCGTTGCAGGGTTTCGGTCTCGGCGGACGCGGCGACTTCAACGGTGGCACTCACGGCATGACTCCTGCAATGATGCGGCGGATGCTGGAGTGTCGATCCGGCGCGCGCCCAAAGCAAGCGCCTGCCGTTTCAGCGCGCATCCAGCGCCAGATTGCCCCGAAGGTCGGCGCAACCCCGATCGTCAGCGTGGCGCCCGAGCGCCGTTCCAGGCCCATGCCGCATCCTTGACGAAGATACTTCTTCCATTTTTCCAGATACTGGAGAAAAATGAACCACCATTCCGGTAGGAGTTGCACGATGCTGTCCCTGCCGCCCGTCGATGCACCGCGATTGTGCGAGGCGCTCGATCTGCTGTTCGAACCGGCGCTGCTGCTGCGCGGGGGCGATATCATGCACGCCAATCCGCCGGCACTCCGTCTCGCGGAAGGATTGGCGGGTGTCGGCAGTGCTGAGCTCGCTCTGCGCGTACTCGTTGCCAACTCGGCGAGCTCCGACAGCGGCGCCGCGCAGGGCCGTTCGTTGCGAATTACCCTGGGTCCGCCGAACGAAGACCTCAACCTCATGCTGTTGCTCGAATTCGAAGCGACCGAACCCTTGGCGGAGGGACGATCGGGAGATAACACGGAATTGGAGCTGGCGCTGGCGCGTCTCAATGCGGCGCAGGAGCAACTGGTCCAATCGGAAAAGATGGCCTCGCTTGGCCAACTTGCCGCAGGCGTCGCACACGAAATCAACAATCCGATCGGTTATGTGCATTCGAACCTGGGTACGCTGCAGGAATACCTCAACAATTTGTTCGGCCTGATCGAATGCTACGAATCCGTCGTGCACGGATCGCCGACTACACCGGAGCGCAAGGTCGAAATTGCGCGGCGCAAGGAAGCGATCGATTTCGAATTCCTGGTGCAGGATCTCCCGCAACTGCTGGCGGAATCCCGCGAAGGCATCGACCGGGTACGCCGCATCGTGCAGGACCTGCGCGATTTTTCCCGCGCCGACCGGGTAGAGACCTGGTCCCTGTACGATCTGCATCGGGGCCTCGACAGCACCATCGGCATCATCTGGAACGAGATCAAGTACAAGGCCGAAGTGCACAAGGAATACGGCGTTCTGCCACTGGTCGAATGCCTGCCATCGCAGATCAATCAGGTGTTCATGAACATACTGATGAATGCCGCGCAGGCGATCGATCAGCGCGGCGAAATCCACGTGTCGACGGGCGTGGACGGCGGCAACGTCTGGATCGCGATCAGAGATACCGGTCCCGGCATTCCGCCCGACGTGATCAAGCGCATTTTCGATCCGTTTTTTACGACGAAGCCGGTCGGCAAGGGCACCGGGCTGGGCCTGTCCATTTCCTACGGTATCGTGCGCAAGCACGGCGGTGACATCGCGGTCGAATCCAGAGCAGACGCAGGCACCACATTTCGCGTTACCCTACCGCAGCGGCACACGCCCGCATAATGTACCTGATCGCAATGTGGAGAATGCCATGTATCGGATACTGTTGATCGACGACGAGCCGAACATTCTCGCGGCCTTGCGCAGGGTAATCAACAACATCGCCGTTCGGGAATTCGACGGCCAACGACCTGAAGTAGTCGCCTGTACCGATCCCCGCGAAGCGATCGAGCGCTTCGACGACGAAAGTTTCGATCTGGTGATCTCCGATTTGCGCATGCCGGGTACCGACGGCATTTCGCTGCTCTCGCAATTCGCGGCCCGCCAGCCAACCGTCGCGCGCTTGTTGATGAGTGGCTATGCCGACCTCGACGCCATCATTGGCGCGGTCAACGAGGCGCAGGTCTATCGTTTCATTGCCAAACCGTGGCATGAGCGCGAACTGCGCCTGGCCATCACACAGTCGCTGCAAGTGCGCAGCCTGCAATTGGAAAATCAGCGCCTTGCCGACATCGTGCGCGCGCAGCAGGGACGACTGGTCCAGCACGAGGCCGAGTTGCAACGCCTGGAATCGGAAAATCCCGGCATAACGCGACTCCACCGTGACGAGACGGGCGCGATCTTCATCGACGAGGACGACCTCTGAACACACGCGGCAGGTTCGGTTTACCTTCTGCCGCTCGCCCCCTTGAGCCGGCCTAGACGATGCGCGATTCCTGACCTGTATCGACACGACGGAAAGCCTCGCGGATGGTGCGCCTCAGCTCTTCGTCATCCCAAGGTTTGGCCACGAACCGATAGACCGCACCGCGATTGATCGCGTCGGTCAGCGAGGCAAAATCGCTGTAGCCGCTGAGGATCAGCCGTATGGTGGCGGGATAAAGCTCTTTGACTTTGTGCAGAAAGTCGGTTCCGCTGATGTCAGGCATGCGTTGATCCGAGATGATCACCTGCACGGGCTCATTGGCCAGCAATTCGAACGCTTGTTCCGCGCTGGTTGCCGTTACGATGTTGTAACCGTCGCGTCGCAGCAGGCGCACGAGGGCGCGAATCACGTTCTCTTCGTCGTCGAGCAAGAGCAGCGTATTGGATGCGTGCGCTTGTTTCAGCGTACCGCCGAGCTCCTCCTGGCGCAGATAGCGTCGGCGCAACACGTCAAAGGCCTGCAAGGCAGGCAACGGCAGACTGAAATAGTTGCCCTGGAACTGGTCGCACTCGCTGCGGCGCAGGAATCCGGCGTGACCGATCGTTTCGACACCTTCCGCGCTGACGGTCATGCCCAGCTGATGCCCCAGGCCGATGATCGCCCGGCAGATGCCGGCCGAGCCTGGATCGGTGGTGATGTCGCGCACGAATGACTGGTCGATCTTGAGTTTGTCGACCGGAAAACGCCGCAAGTAGCTGAGGCTCGAATAGCCCGAACCAAAATCATCCAGTGAAATACTGACACCGAGCGCCTTCAGGGAACGCATCGTGGTAATCACGCGCTCCACGTGAGCCATCACCATGCTCTCGGTCAGTTCCAGTTCCAGATAGCGAGGCGGCAATCGCGAACGCTCCAACGCCTGTTGTACCCGCTCCAGAAAATCGGGCCGCTGCAGTTGCAGTGCCGACACGTTCACCGCGACGGTAAAGTCCGCGATGCCGCTATCCAGCCATTCCCGCGCGTGCCGGCATGCCGCATCGAGTACCCACTGGCCCAATTCCACAATGACGCCCAGTTCCTCGGCGACCGCAATGAAACGACCCGGCAACAACAATCCGCGCTCCGGGTGCTGCCAGCGCACCAGCGCTTCCACACCGGTCACCTGCCAATTGTGTGCGCTGATCTGCGGCTGAAAATGCAGGACCAGTTGCTCAGCGCTGATCGCGCTGCGCAGCCCGGAACCGAGCTCGAGGCGATCTCGCAAAGCCTGAAGTTCACTATTGGAAAACGCGGCAACCGAATTGCGTCCCTCGTCTTTGGCCCGCATCATTGCCGCTTCAGCCTGGCGGATCAGCTCGCTCGAGGTCGCGCCATTTTCTGGAAAGCAGCTGACGCCGATGCTGCAGGTGAGAAACACCTGCTCGGGTTCCAGCAGGATCGGTTCTTCAATGATCAAGCGCAGGGCTTCACCCATTTCCTGCTGATCCGGTCCCTCCTCCGAGTCCACACGCACCAGTACGAACTCATCGCCCGCCACTCGGCACAGCTTGCCGTTCTCGCCGACCGCTGCGGAGAGACGTTGGGCGACGGCGCGCAACACCAGGTCTCCGATCAGGCGCCCGCGCGAATCGTTGACGGCGTGAAAACGGTCCAGGTCGATGTAGAAAACGCTGAGGCGCCCGCCGCGCTGGGCCGCTGCAGCGAGTGCCGATACCAGAAACGCCTCCACGAGTTCAATCCGCGGAAGTCCGGTCAGACTGTCGTGTGTGGAGAAGTGCGCTATTTCACTTTCGTAGCGGTGCCGCTCGGTGATGTCACGTGCTACTGCAAATATGCGCTGATCCGGCGCCAGCGCCGCCGCCCACTCCAGCCAGTGAGAATCTCCGCGCGTGTCGACCCAACGGTTGACGAAACCTTCCAGACGGCCGGTGCTAAGCAGGGCCTCGGTGACGGCGATGGTCGCCGGCCGGTCTTCGAGGTGGACAAAGTCCATCCAGAGTCGCTGTGACAGCTCCGACAAGGGCAAACCGACCAGTTTGGCGACCGCCGTATTAGCCTGCATCATGCGGCCTGAAGCATCAGTGATGACGAAGAGTTCCAGCGACAGTTCAAAGAAGCGGTCGCGCTCGGTGCGTGCCTCATCCGCTCGCAATCGATCGCTGATATCCCGGAACACGACCACCGCGCCGATCGTTTCGTCGTCCAGTTTCATTGGTGAAGCGAGCAGATCAACGGGAAACACGCGCCCGATTTCACTTTGTATAGAAAGATTCTCAGCCGACACGATCCGCCCGCTGAGCAACGCGCGCATGCCCGGATCGTCGCTGCCACGAACCGGCGTGGCAAAGACCGACCCGAACGGTTTGCCCATCGCCTGATCCGCATCGCAGGCCAGCAGTCGCTCAGCCGCCGGATTCATGAAGTTCAGGCGTCCGCCCTGATCGATGGCGTACATCCCGTCGACGATACTCGCAGCCATCGTGCGCACAAATTCCAATTGGCGCGCCGCGATCGATTGTGCTTCGCTCAAGCCGTGTAGCAGTCGCGTGCGCAGCACCGCACCAACCACAAGTTGCGCGTACTGAATCAGCAGGGTTTCGTCGTCATCGTCGAATTCGCCGGACTCGCGGCCAGCCAGCTCGACCGTTCCGATCGACTCGCCACGATCCAAGACCAGCGCCATTCCCAGCCAGTTGCGCGGCACACGCGGCGCAGATTCACTGGATACGGGCTGCAGACCGGCAGAAATTTCCAGGTCCCGCTGTGACTGGCGTTTCGGCGTCGCGCAGGCGCGCGCCAATTCGCGCCATCGTGGATCAAGCTCCGGACGATCCAGCGCGTCGGAAGCGGACAGCTCCATCGGATCGTCGAGCGTATATGCGGGATCAAGACTGATGCGCGCCTGTTGGACACCAAATCCGGCAAGCATCTGCTGGGTCAGGAAGCGCAGCAATTCGCGCGGATCCTCGTAGCGGGCCAGTTCGATCGCGACTTTGTTCAGATCTATGAGGCGGTTGCGGAACTCCAGACCGTGCTCGAATGTGCGGCGCAGCGCACGATCGGCGGCGCGATAGCGCGACATATCGCGCACCAGCGCATAGACGCCCCGCACGCCAACCTCGACGCTCAGGGGAACCAGAGTGACTTCCAGATCGCGCGAGCGCCGCTGCGGCAGCGGTGCTGCTGCCTCGAAGGATTGCGCTTCACCCTGCAGCGCCGCCTGGATGCGAGCCGTGAGTACGGCGCCACTCGCCGCGTCCAGCAGACTGGCGAGCGCGATGCCCGGCAATCGATCGCCGGCACGGTTGAACAACTGCGATGCGGTCTGATTTGACTGTTCAATGATTCCCTTGCTGTCCAGTTGCAGGACGGCGTCGGGATGATTGTCGAGCAGCGACCGATAACGCTCCTGACTTTGTTCCAACTGATGAATTGTATAATCGTGCTGCAGCGCAAGCGCTGCGATATTGGCGCTGGAGCGCAGATAACTGGAGTCGGTAGCGCTCGGCGCAACCACGTCGCGTCTCAGGACGACCAGATGTCCGGCAATCGCCTGACCGGCGACCTGAATCGCTTCAATACGTACCTGGGGGTATCCCCCGATGGCGGCCGCTTCCTGCAAGCTCCGCGTTTCGGCCGCGTCCTCCACGAAGCTGGCATCGATCAAAGCCTCGCGGAACTCGGCGCTCAACGGTTTTCCCAACACGCGCCACGACGGTCCGTCGCGGAACATCGCGGATACGTCGGCCGTTGGAAAGCGACCACGCAGCCCATCAAGCACCTCGCCGAGCATCGATTCGCGGGAGCGCCCGGACAGCATGTTGCGCAGCAGCTCGTTGCGTTGACGCAGTTCGGTGGCCGATCTCTCCTCGGCGCGCGCAGTTGCGCCGGTCAACAACGCGAAGCGGACGACGACAGCCAGCAGCGCGGCAATGAACAGCCCGCCAAACAGGAACCACTGGTCAACGCCGGACGACTGCTGCGGTATTTCCAGTTGGTCTATATGTGCGAGCCACAGTCGCACCGTCGCGACGCAGGTCGCCAGCGCCACGAAGATCGGCAAGACGATCGCGCGCCCGGCCCAGTCGCCACCGGTCGAGAGTCCGCGTAGCAACACAGCGAATCCGAGCAGACTGAGCAAGATCGCAGTCATCAACGCCATCGGCGTGTGCCCGCCCCAGGCCCGCGCATCAAGCAGTCCCGACAGATACCCCAAGACACTGAGGAAGCCGAGGACCAGGACCATGAGTCCGCATCCCCATTCGAGCAGCCCCAGCAATGGCCGGCGGCGCGCCGTCACGCGAATGACGGTAGCGATGCAGAGCATCAGCAAGGCAATGCCGGTGCTGATCGAAACACGACCTGGTGGTACCGACTCGGAGAAAATCCGGTGCGTCCACAGCAGCTGGCTCAGCGAAGTGCGTACCCAGGCCAATTCTTCAAAGATCGCTGCGGCGGCGACGATCAGGGGAAATAGAAGAAGAAGAAGCCTCGTTTCCTTCAGCACTTCGCCTTCATGACGTTGCGCAAGCGCAACGCACAGGATGGCCAGAGCCGTGTTGAACTGGATCGGGACTGCGTGAGTGCCGACCTGAACGACCGCGCTGCTTTGCATCACCCATCCGGCCAGCGAGATCAGTGCAAGCGCCGTCGCCAGATCGATCCAGAGCCGAGGCCGGGCCGGAGTCGCCAAGCCTGTTCGGTAGTGCGCCTGCCGAATCTGCATCAGCAACAGGGCCAGCACGCTCAGCCAGGCGACGAAGGGCAACCAAAGACGGTCGGCTTCGGGCGGCACGGAAATGCTGCTGGGCGTCGCAAGCAAGAGGACAACCAAGGCGGTCTGCAGCATCAGCAAGCCAAAAGTGCGGCCCGCCGCTCGCAATACCGCGATACCGGCCAGCCCGATGGCGACTCCAACCAGCGACAAGGCCACCTGCAACGTACCCGCGGCGTCCTGCGGGGGCAACTGCGCATGCCACGCATAGGCCACGCGCGGTCCGATTAGCATGGCTGCGAAGAGCAACGTCAGGAGACCCAGCCCCACCGCGATCGCTGGACGCTGGTGCAATGTCACCAGCGTGGCAGTGCTGCACAGAAGCAGCAACGAACCGACTGGCCCTATCTCGGGGAGTGCCTGCGCGTCGAGAAGATAGCGCAGGCTGGACATCGCAACGACGGCCAGCAGGCTCCACGCCAGCGGAGTCACCCATACTTGCATCCGTTCCAGTTGTTCGACTCGCAACATGTAAACCTCTCCATGTTTGCGTTGCGACGCCAGCCATTCAGGCGCAAGGGGCTTGTCGTGGAGGGTGTGGCCGCGCCCATCGTGAGTGCCGACAAAATATACACGTTACGGAAAGGTTTATGCAGCATTTCCGAGCGGCGATACGTGCAGCGGGCGAGACGGTGTCGGTTCACCGAAGGAGGAACACTATCCAGTTGGATCGGGCCTATACTCGGACTCGCCATCGAGGCGAACGCGCTGTAGCCCGCCCGTACGGGCGGACGTGCATCGTTCTCTAAATCGTGAAGCCCTGATCCTGATGTATTGATCGTGATGTTCTGAACGACGTGCACCGATCGTTATTCTGTCGTCCTTCCTATCGTTTGCGGGTCTGAACATGAAACCGATGTTGCTTGCGGCTGCTGCCGGTATCGCGCTCCTCACCTCGATGGCCGCGATCGGCAAGGATCAGCCCTCCCGCGCGGCGGTCAAGGATTGCCAGTGGGAGCAGCGGGTAGACGCCACACTGGGACTGGCAGCCTGGGTGCAGCACTGTGATTACGGATTTCGCAAGATCGATTTCACGACGGTGAAGAACTCCCTCGCCATCCGATACTCGGACGGCAGCGGCCAACCCGATCCGCTTGTCGACGTGATCGACCTTCAGGGCACCGAGTCCATCGAAGATGGCATCAAGCGTTTCTTTGCTGCCCACACGGACCCCGCTGTCGCCAAGCGCTGCGTGCTCAAATCCTATGTCGCGCCTGGGCAGAAACGCCCGAGCGGCGTCAAACGCTACACCTTCCTGCCCGACGCAATGTATAAAAAAGAACTGGACAAGACTTCCGATCCCAACGAAGTCGGCGATCCGGCCTGCGGTGACTGGGGCGACATGCCAGACGGCATCCAGTATTTCGAAGCCCAGCCGGAGAGCAAAGTGCCCCGCTTCCTGTTCGTGCGCATCGGCCAGGACGAGCCGCTATTCGACGACGCAACGCTGCGTTTGCTGCCGGCCGGGGACCCGGCGAAGTAAGGGCCCGCGCTATTTTGCGCAAACTCGGCCGAGCGCGGCGCGGTCGGTCGGGATAGGCAGAGCCGCCTCAGCGCCCGCGGATCCGGCTCGATGGCTGGTCCGCGACAACCCCGCCCCGCGGCGGACCACTGGTTCAGCCGTATGGCGCGTGGCAAGTGCGGCCGACGTTTGACAGTGCACGCGGCGCGGCCGATCATCCGCCGCGCGTGATCGGGAGGATTGCGCTCCTCTCTGCAGCCAGTGCCCGTCATGGAATGCATCTGCGATGCACGATGGGGCCGGCGCCCTGGTCGAGTCTTTCCATGCGCTACGCCATCCTCATCCGCTCCGTCGCCGTCGCGTCGGTCCTGCTGCTGTTCCTATCGTCGAATACTCAAGCGGCGGTAACGATTCGTGCCTCGCGCGGTGTCGATTCCAAGGTCGACTATGCGGGCCTGACCCGGATTGGTCCCTGGGACGACCGCAACTACAAGCTCACGGCCGAGGATCTGGCCCTGCTGTCGCCCTACGAAACGGACGCGGCCGACCCAATTCCAGCCTTCTACCGCGTCGAATTGCGTCGCCGCAATCCCGGTTTGCGCAGCACCGGGCATGCGCAGTATCCGCGCAGCGCATTGCAGCGTTTTCTCAATAGTTACTTTGGATATCTTTACAACGGCAAAGTCTACGAAGGCGTGCGTCGTGCGAAAGACGGGCACTTCGAGCTGGAACTGGACGAAGGCAAGCCGCTGTCGCAATTTACTCCGGCATTCCTCAATCACGAACAGCGGATCAACAATCCCGCGCACGATTCGGCTGAATCGGCGATTGCCGTACATCCAAGCAACACCAACCTGGTGATCGCCGGCAGCAACGGACCTTACGGCGGCCAGAGCATGTGGTACTCCAGCGATGGAGGGAACGTTTGGACGCATGCCAATAACCTCGGCGGCGGCAACGTATGTTGCGATCCGACGGTCGCCTGGTCCTACGACGGCACGGTCGCCTATACGGCTTCGCTCGGAAACGGTGTGTATTTTTACCGATCCGCCGACAATGGCCACACCTGGCCAGCCGCGCTGGTGATCCCGACCACCGACGGGAACGTCGACAAGGAATACGTGCATGTCGACACATTCGTAACATCGCCGCAAAAGGATAATGTATATCTCTGCTGGCACCTGAACAATGTGCAGAAATTTTCACGCTCGACGGACAAGGGTGTCAGCTTTTCCTCACCGCTGACGTTTTCGAGCGACGCAACCGGCATCGGCTGCGACATCACCAGCGACAAGGCCGGCAATGTCTACTACGTCTACCCGGCCGACGGCACGCAACAGATCCTGGTCAAGAAATCCACCAACGGCGGCACCAGCTTCGGTACACCGCTCGTCGCCGCCAGCACACTGGGCAGCTACGACTTCCCGATTCCGTCGATGCCGGTGCGGCACGCCTTCATCTACTCGTCCGCCGATACCGACCTCACCAGCGGTCCGTACGCCAATTCGGTATACATCGCCTTCACCGATTCCACAGCTGCGACCAACAACAACGTGCCAACCGCGAACCATGGCCGCATCCAGGTCGCCTATTCGCGCAACGGTGGCACGACCTGGCAGGCGAGCACGCCGCACCCCACAGCCGATGCGACCACCGTGGATCGCTTTCACCCGTGGATCAAGGTCGATCAGAATGGTCGCGTGCACGTGATCTACTACGACACACGCAACAGTACTGCGCGCGCCGGCGTCGATCTCTACTACAGCTATTCTGCAGATGGCGCGCAGACCTGGAGCACGCCCGCGCGCCTCACCACCGCCACCATGCTGCCGGCCAACGACGGCTTCGAATGGGGTGACTACAACGGCCTTGATATGGCGCTCGATAACGCCATCGCGATCTATACCGACAATCGCGACGAAGGCGACGGTCAGGGCACGACCGTGGACGTTTACGCCATCGGCGGTTTCACTCCTCCAGTGGATCTGATTTTCCGTAACGGCTTCCAGTAAGCGCAGAGACGAGACCGCGCCGGAAAACCCGGCGCAGTCTGCCATGTCGATCGAATCAGGTGCGGACGAAGGCAACCGATCCGCTAGCGCCGCCGCAGCTCGAAGGAATCCACCTTGATGCTGGAACTCGCATTCAGCGCAGACCAGCCGGCATAACTGGTAACCGGCGTGTAGCCCATCGGCAACGCCGTCGCCGCGAGCAGATCGAAGCCGTTGATGCGCAGGGCCACGGTGCGCGCAGTCGGATCGTAGTACAGCTGCACGCGATTCTGCTCATTAGGCCGGATGCGCGCATCAAAACGCTCGCCGCCGGTCAGGCTGATCGCAGTTCCATTGGCCAGCACATTGTAGCGTCCCGAATTTTTCAAATATATCCACAATTGACCGTCACCGAACCAACCGTGATTCGCGAATCCGGACAGGCCAATCGCAACCCATTCCGTGCCCTGCGGATTGACGTCGGCGGTCAGCAGCAGTGGACGATTGTTCGCCCCTACGACGGGCACGACAGCCATCGGATTGGCGCCGAGCGTACTCGTCGCATAACCATCGCCCAAGGCATCGCCTCCGGCACCGACGATACCCACGACAGAGGAACTGGCGATCCAGTTCACGCCACCTACTTCTGTCGCGCGACCATTCAGATTCGCCCCGGCCGTCGCAGTGCCAGCCGGTGATGGGGTATACGCATCGGCGGCCAGCAGCGTGTCCGGCAGCGCGCACACGCCGGCGCTCAAATTGGCGTGAGTATCGCGCACGATCTCCGGCATTTCAGCGAAAGAAAAGAAATCGTGATCCTCCGGACTCGGACCGTACGTGAACGCGACCATGCCGTTGACCAGCGGTTGTCCGCGCACCCAGTTGCACCAGTTCACGGCAGCACGCGCATGGTGCGTTCCCATCACCCAGTGCAGCGGTTTGCCGTGACGAGTATTGATGTAGTGCGCATCGATCACCCAGTCGATGGTCTGCCACGCACGCAGCTTGTTCTTGAGCGCATTGAAGTTGCTCGTGAAGTTCGAATTGGGATAGAGCGGATCGTGCGCATTGAGTGGATCGGCATCGTTGGCCGGGTTGAACACGCCATACGACCAGGTCAACACCCGGTCCAGCGTGGACGGAAATTTACCAATGTGATTGACACCGTTACCGGGGAACAACTCCGGACGCGCATCCACCGAAATCTCATAGCCCGCGGCGACCTTCACATTCGGAATGAAATCCTTGACGGTCTGCGCCGCCGCATTGATATCCGCCGGCGGCACGCAACCCGATTCCGGGTTCACCGATATGAACTCGAAATTGGCGGCCGTCACCGGTGTCGACAAGCGGCTCATGAAGTCGGCCATGCGGTCGCGATAGTCCGGCACCATATTGTGATTGCTGTCGCCGCTGCGCAGCTCGGGACGGCTGCCGACCCGGCCATTGGCGGCCGGCGTTCCCGCTGGCGCCTGGTAACCAGGACACGTAGTCGATCCGGGCGCATAGTTGTGGTTTACAAAGAAAAGACTGAACAAGTCCAGAATGATCTTGCGCTGGCCGGTGCGCGCCTGGGCTTCGTTAAGCACATCGGCCATCATCTGCGCGGTCATCTGGTAGCCGTGCAGGGGTTCGCCAGGCAGCGCATCCGGGCCATCGAACAAGACCATCAGATTCGGACGAACGCCATAGCGCGCCATCTCTGGCAGATAGCTGTTGTAGAGCACGCGGTTCTGCGTGGGGTCGAAACGGACATTGTCGAAATCGCCCGTCGCGGCGTAATACTGTGCCGCGGACGCAGATAGCGAGAAGGCAGAGAGTGTGACGATGAGCATTGCGCGCACGATGATCTCCCGGTGTCCGCAGGCGGAAGCTGCGGTGTGCGCAACGCTAATATCTGACAATGTCGCCTTTGGTGATAAATTCTGCTTTTTCCATATGCGATGTAGTACTTGCGGATTTGTGCAACATTGACGCCTGCCTGATGGCACCGTATCCGGGCCGCAATCGCAGTTGAGTACGGACGGCGCCAACGCAGCGCCGAAGCGCTAGGGTGCGATAGTCAGCGCATTGGTGCCGCTCAGATTGCGGTTCAGTGTGATCCACAGCTCGTGCGCAGCCGTGTCGACCGACGGAAAATAGTCGACGTCCTGCAGCAAGGTCGTGCCCCCCAGTTTCACGCTCGATGGCAAAGACACGTTGGTGTAGCCATGCAGCACGACGATCGGGTTGCGCAGACTTCCCGAACCAATCGTCAGATTCAGCATCGCGGCGTTGCCGGCCGCCTGCACATCCCAGGTGCCGAACACCGGGTTGTAACCGGCCGGCTGGAAGAGGCGTGTGTCGGTACGATTGACGCCCGCGGGCCCCTGGGTCAGAACGCTACCTACGCTGGCCGACAATGTAGTGTTCTGTGTAACTTCTACTTGTCCCATCTGCAATAAACTCGGCGAAATACTGTGCCGATCCAGCACCACCTGCAGACTGTAGCTCTGGCGCGGATAGCCGGAGCGATTCGCCGCCATGCCCATTTCGGCATAGCTGGACTGGCCTAGGAAGCCGAAATTCGTGCCCCACGCCATGCGCTTCGAGGTGGTGGTGTCGCTCGTGCCGAGGAAGGAATACTGATTCAACTGGTAGGGCCAGTTCCAGTCGCAGGGCATGGTGTAGCCGGATCCGGCACAGGCCGCACCGCTCGCGCTGGTGCTGTTCCACCGATCGTATCCCCAGTATCCGCCGGCGTCCTGCTGCACGATGGTCTGGGTCGACACCAGGCCCATTTCGGCGTCGACGTTCTGCGTCCACTGCAATGCGTAGGGCACCGTGTTCGACGCATTCCAGGTCCAACTGCTGTTGCGCGTCAAGGGACCACCGGTACTCGTGAACTTGTAGCGTTCTCCCCAAGCCACACCCATGACCGTATCGTTCGCTCCGTCGTAGGTCATGTCGCCATAGGGCGAACGACTGTCGGCATTGATTGCATTCACCGGCGCAGCGCTCAAGTCGTAGCTGATCGCCCACAGCGGGTGATCCCGACCGGTGAAATACGCCCACTCGATGGTCACCGCAACCGGGTACGTCGTGACTCCGCCGCCGGCCGCCTTGCCGCGCATCGGATACGTCTGGGTATAGCGGTGGATCGCGTGGTGGCGCCCTGCGAAGCGCGTTGCATACTGGCCAGCGTAGTTGTAGCCAAGGTCGGCGCCGCCACCGGTGTCGTCGCTGTAATGCGTAACGACGTAGCCAAAACCGGGATGCCCGTCAAAAGACCCCGTCACGGTGCGGACGCTGTTGTCGGGCAGCCGATAGGTAAGCTGCCGCAGATACCCCCCCTGGTGGCCACTGGGATCGCCTTGCGAATTGCGCACCATGGCCGCCGAACGCGGTCGACCCGCGCTGTCGATCCAGGTGTAGCGATCCGTCTGATAGCCGCCCACGCCCACCGCATGCTCGATGATGATACCGTTTGGCGCGACCGGTGGAGGTCCTTCGAAATTCGCGCTGAATATCGCATCGACAGGAACCCCGACGCGCGCAATCAGACTGATGTCATCCAGGTAAACGGTCGGCTGCGCGGTACCGTCGCGCCAATCCATGATGTACACATTGTCAAAGGTACCATTGACCAACACTGGAGCGGCATCGAAAGATACCTCGACGCGCGTCCAGACGTTCGCCGCTACTGGCGCGCCAAGAATTGACGCGATATCCGCCTGCGCCAGGGTCGTGCTGCCATTCGCCACAAACAGGCGCAACTGCTGCCCGCCGCTGACCCCACCATGCACCCAGAAAACCAGCCCCCGATACGCCGATGTATTCAATGCGCCATTGTGCGCAAAACGCAAACCGTCCCAGTTGGTCGGCAGAAAACGGATGGAATGCGTGCCGCCGTGCGCCAGTCCGGTGTTCGCCAGATTTTCGTTGCCGCCCCAGCTCGTGTTTGAAAAACCATTGAGCAGCGCTTCGTCGTAGATCGACAGATCCGCAACCGCTGACGCACACGCCCCACACGCAGCAATCAGTGCAAAACCCCATCGCGCCAAGAGAACCATGCTTGCGAATCCATTAGTCGTCGTGGCCGAAGCGTGACTCAGACCCGCGCGAAAAACTGTGCACCGCCACCCAAGGCTCAGTCAGCGGTCGGCAGCTACGCCACGGTTTTTGCTGATCCGGGCACCCTGCATGGCCCGCGCCGCCTTCGTTGCGCGGAAGCTGTTGCTAACTACGCCGGTCCGTTCTAACGTCGGTTCGAATGTCGCCTGATCCCCCGAAATCCGTCCCCATTCCGCACGTGCTCGTCGTCGACGACGAAGCCGAGGTCGTGGAATTGTTGCGTCGCTATTTCGAGAAGCACGGGTTTCGCGTGAGCACGGCGCCGGATGCGTACGCGATGCGCGCCTGCGTAGCGCGCGAATCCATTGACCTCATACTCCTTGATCTCGGATTGCCCGACGCCGACGGGCTGGATCTCACCCGCGATCTGCGCAAGAGCTGGAATGGCGCGTTGATCATTGTCAGTGGACGTGGTGAATCGGTCGACCGTGTCGTCGGGCTCGAGCTGGGCGCCGACGACTACGTAGCCAAGCCATTCGACCTGCGCGAACTCCTGGCTCGCGTGCGCAGCGTGCTGCGCAGGGTCACTCCAGCCGACCTCGTCAGCCCGGAACCGATCCCCAGCGAAATTTTGGAGTTCGCCGGTTTTCGCCTGCATCTGCGCTCGCGCACACTTGCACAAGTTGACGGACTGGAAATCAGCCTCACCAGCGGCGAATTCGACCTGCTGAAAATTTTCCTGGAAGAACCGCAACGGGTGCTGTCGCGTGACGATCTGATGAATCGCCTGCACAGCCGTGAGGCGGGCCCGTACGACAGAGCGATCGACATGCAGGTGACCCGCCTGCGCCGGAAAATTGAAACGGATACGAACCGTCCGATTCTGCTGAAGTCGGTACGCGGCGTTGGCTATATTTTTTCTGCCGAGGTCCGACCGCTATGAAGGCCACGAATCGGCAAGCCCTGTTCCAGGCCCTGTTTGAAACTGCGCCGGATGCCATGGTCGTGGTCGATCGGCAAGCGCGCATCGTGTTGGCCAACCCCCATGCCGAGCGACTGTTCGGCTACGCATCCGGCGAATTGGTCAATCAACCGATTGAAGTATTGCTGCCTGCCGACAGGCGAACTGCACACCGCGTCTATCGCGACGACTACATCGCAAACCCGCGTGAGCGACCGATGGGCGCTGGTCGTGAACTCGCTGGCGTACGCCGCGACGGCTCGCAATTTCCCGCCGAGATCGCCCTTTCGCCGATCGCGCTTGACGGCGAGTCGCTGTTCGCCGCCTCGATCCGCGATGTGTCCGAAACCTTGCGCGCGCGGCATGCGCTGACGCGAGCAAGTTATGACGCATTCGTCGCGCAGATCGGTCAGCTGGCGCTGGAATCGCGTGACAACGTTGCGCTCATCGATAGTCTGCCACAGCGTATCGTCGCGACACTGGGTGTTGATGCCGTCGGAATTTACCTGAGCCACGATGAGCGCGGAACCTTCAACCTGCGCGCCGCGAGCAACGCGCCCGGCACCCTGCCCCACACCATTCCTGCTGCGCTGCTGCAGGACACGCCCGGGCGACTCGAAGATCTGAGCGCATGGGCATCTGCATCCGGCTTCGCCGCGGCCGCCGCCGCGCCCTTGTTTGATCGTACAGAAGCGATGGGATCTTTGGTTGCTTTGTCCACAAAGCCGCAACCGTTCGATCGCGACGCGCTGCATCTGCTTCAGTCGGTTGCCAACCTGCTCGCGGCGGCGCTGCAACGAAGCCGCACCGAGGAGCAGCTGGCGCATTCCCAGCGCCTCGACGCGATCGGGCAACTGACTGGCGGCGTCGCGCACGATTTCAACAATCTGCTCACCATCATCTCAGGCAACCTGCAATTGCTCGACGCGGAATTGCCGCAGGATTCCGCAACGCAACCAGTCATTGCGAGCGCGCTGCGCGCGGTGGATCGGGGTGCAAACCTGACCCGAAAACTGCTCGCGTTCGCGCGTCGCCAACGCCTCAACCCACACCGCATCGCGCCTCGCGCCCTGCTTGACGACATTGCAACAATGCTGCGTCGCACTCTCGGCGACAGCATCGTGATCGCGACACAGTGCACGGACGAAATTCCGGACATCTACGCCGATCCAGCCGAACTGGACGCCGCGTTGGTCAACCTTGCGCTGAATTCGCGAGATGCGATGCCGCGCGGTGGACGGCTGATGATCGACGTGCGCTGCCAAGCCATTCCGACCGTTTCGTTTGCCACCGCGGCCGCGGCGCCCGGCGATTACGTCGTTTTCAGTGTGAATGACACCGGCACGGGCATGTCGCCCGGAACGCTGGCCCGGGCGCTCGAACCGTTCTTCACCACCAAGGACATGGGCAAGGGCAACGGTCTGGGACTCAGCATGGTGTACGGATTTGCCAAGCAATCCGGCGGGCACCTCAGCATCGATAGCCGCCTGGGCTACGGTACTCGGGTGGAACTGTGGTTCCCCGCCATTGCGACGGATCCGCTCGCGGTCGCAGCTGCGGTGGCGCCCCGCGTGCATGGTGGACGCGAAACGGTGCTGGTCGTCGAAGATGAAGCCGATGTGCGGGAGATCGCCATCGCATTCCTCCGCGGCCTGGGCTACGACGTGTTAAGTGCCGCCGATGCCGAGGCGGCTTTGCGCGAACTCGCCTCGCCGCAAACCATATCGTTGTTGTTCACCGACGTCGCGCTGGGTGATGGAATGCCCGGCACTGAACTCGCAGACTCGGCCAGGCGACTACGGCCGGGCCTGCCGGTTCTGCTCACCTCGGGCTACGATCGCGACAGCAGTGGCCAGTCGGGCAGACAGGAATACGAGCTGCTGCAGAAACCGTATAAACGTGAACAACTGGCCAACGCCGTGCGCCAGGTCTTGGATCAGCGTTGACGCAATACAGGGCCTGATCGACGCCTGCGAGGCCATCGCGCCAACGCACCCCGAGCTTGCCCGGAACACTCACCGAACCATCACGCCGCCATTTTCGCGACATGACGTCGCACGATTGCACGGCTAGTCGGTACCGATTGCGCTGGATCAATTTCAACGGAACGCGACAGTGGCACTATGGGGCACTCGAACGAGTGCCCAGGAGTAGCGCTGCATGCCATCCGTCGACCCTGTTCAACTCCAAGGCATCATCGCTGCTCTCGGCGGTGGTTTGTTGGTCGGCGTAGAGCGGGAACGCAGCAAGTCCACCACGCTTCCCCACGAATCCGGCGGCGTGCGCACCTTTACACTGACTGCCCTGATTGGCGCAATCGCTTCGCTGCTCGGTCCCATCGCAATCGCCGTCGGCGGTCTGGCCCTGGGCGCGATTTCGCTGATGACGCCGCGCGGACGGTTCAAGCGCGAGATGGACCTTGCAACGAAGTTGTCTCTGCTGGCGACGTATTTCCTCGGAGCGCTCGCGACGATTCAGCCAGGCATCGCCGCAGCCCTGTTCGTCGTCGTCGTCGCACTGCTGCAGAGCAAAACGGCGCTGCATCACTTCACTCGTAACGTGCTCAGTGAACGCGAACTCGACGACGTGCTGTTGCTCGCAGCATCCGTCTTGATCGTATTGCCGTTGCTGCCAAATCACGCCATCGACCCGTGGTCCGCTGTGAATCCGCGCCAAGTATGGCTCGTGGCCGTACTGGTGATCACGATCAGCGCGGCGGGGCACGTGGCTTTGAGGCTATTCGGCAATGGTCGAGGACTCGCCATTGTAGGCCTGCTGGCAGGTTTCGTTTCGAGCGCGGCCACGCTGGCCGGCATGGGACACCGTGCAAAGCAGGATCCACGCTTGCTTCCTGCCTGCGTCGCCGCATCGCTGCTGTCCTGTGTCGCGACGGTGGTCCAGCTGGCGCTGGTGATCGGCATCGTCTCGCCGCCGCTGTTGCTTCAGCTGGCCGCGCCTTTGACACTTTGCGCTATTGTGACATTCATGATTTCTGGACTGTACGCCTGGCGAGGACGGCACGCACCAACCGACGGGGCATTACCCATCATGGTCAGCCGTTTTGCTTTGCCTCACGCGTTGCTGTTCGCGGGGATCGTCGCCGCATCGCTGCTCATCGCATCGTGGTTACGCATCCTGTTGGGCAACTCCGGTGTGTTCGCGACGGCAGCGGCTACCGGCTTCATCGACGTGCATGCAGCCGCTGTCAGTCTGGCCAATCTCGCGACGACCGATGCCATCTCGCATCACGACGCAGGGATAGCGCTGGCGGTCGCATTTACCGCCAATTCGCTGATGAAATGCGTTGCCGCCCTGGTGGGGGGAATCGCCTATGCGCGCCCGGTGATAGGGGGCGTAGTTCTGATCAACGCTTCGTTGGTCGCCATGGTCTGGCTCGGCGTCTGATAGCCGTCGCCAAAGGGTAGACGTCCCTTACACCCGCTTCGATGGAAATCGTCCGTGCCATTCAGCGTTTTCACAAATCGAGACTGTGGATGACTTGCGCTGAATCGTCAGGATCGGACTTTCTGGCGAATCCCAAGTGTGCCGCCAGATCACGCATGGGTCCGTTATCCGCCGCGTCGATCGACAGCATGCGCCGGATTCCACGTTGACGCGCAATCTCGATCAGATGCCGCATCAAGAGCGTACCCAACCCCTGGTTTTGCCAGGCATCGCTGACGACCACGGCGCATTCGCACGACTGCCCATCCGCCGCAAGACCGTAGCGGGCGACGCCGATTTCCTTTTTTTCATTGTTCTCATGGATAACGGCAACAAATGCCACATCTCGGGTGAAATCGATTTGAGTCAACTGGCGCAAGGTCTCATCACTCGGCGATGCAATCTGTCCGAGAAAGCGAAAGCGCCGCGACTGTGGCGACAGACGCTCGATGAAGCGACGTTCAAGTTGCGCATCCTGTTCATCGATCGGACGAATCAACACGGACGTTCCACAATGCAACCGATGGGTCCAGCGCGGTGATTGCGCAGAAAGATCGCCGGGCTGCAGCGAGTGATTCGCCGCTACTGCCGGTGGGACTAGCTTCTTGTCTCGCACATCGCTGGCGTCGGCGTTCAACGCACCGGGAACAGGTGACTCGGGGAGCATCGACATGGCATTTTCCTCTTGAATACGGTCACTGTGAGCACGATTGCGATGAACTGCGCGCCTGCTCGCACAAGCCTGAGCGCACGAAACCCCGTCGCTCAGACACCTAGGGTCAGTTTGTCAATGACATTGTGCACGCCGGGTGCATTCCAGGCAGCCTGCTCAACAGCGTCCCGTTCGGCCCACGAGTCGATCGCACCGGACAAGGTTACCGTTCCGTCGACGACATGCACGGCAATCGCTTTCGAGTCCCGATGTGCGCGTCGCTGCAGCGCACTTTCTATCTTAAGCTTGACGTCGTGAACGCTGGTCTTCGGCTTTACGACGATGCCGTTGATTACGCCCTTCACACCGATCAGATAGCGCACGCAGTTTTCCGCGACGGTGCGCGAATACGACCACTCCACCTCGCCGGTGAGCGTCACCCAACCGCCTTCGACGACCACGTCGACATTGCCCGGCACGGACACGCTCCATTCCAGGGAAGTTCTCGCTGCGGCAGCGATGTCGGCGTCGGTGCGCTGGTGGCTGCCCGGCAGCACCACGGCCAGCTCGATAGCGAGACCTTTGATTCCCGCTACGCGCTGCGCCGCGCGCTCCGCGGCCCACTTCTGCGCATAGCTGTCGACATGGCCCGCCAATGTTACAATTCCATTTATCACTTCTACGCCAATTCTGGCTGCATCAACAGCCGGATCCCAGCCCAGTTCGGCAATGACGTCTTCCTGCAACATACGGTCATTCTTCATCTTTGTGTCCCATTTTGCGTTAACAAAAACTGGGGTTATTCGCGCCGAAGACACGATAGCCACCCAATTGGAAATTCTCCCGGGTAACCGTTGAAAGGTATCGCCGCTTACTTTTTCAGTTGGCGACAAGTGACCAAATGCGTTCGAGCGACTAGTCGCGAAAACGGCCCGGGTTCGTAGCGTATCGGTCGCGTTTACCGGGTATCGCTCAGCCCAACATGCACGATTCACGGTTTGGTTGTATTGACCTGGATCAAGCTCGGCAAATTCTCCACGTGAGGCCAGAAAATCGAGGGCATCGAAGGGAATGGCGAAATCATCCGAATCTGTCGATTTTCACGCCGTCCCGAGATTGACCTGGATCAAGCGAACGCCGCATGTCATATGAGATTGTGCAAAAAATGGAAACGTCACCGTGGATCCCAGGCCCGCTACACGACGTTCCACCTGACTGTCCGTTGCCTGCTGATCGGCATCGTGGCCATTCGGCTCTTGCTTTTCTATTTGCGAACCGCCGCGGCATGAAAGGCGGCATGTCCGAACATCAGGTTGTGCGACATGAGCGGAGCAGACCCTGCAGCCGCCAATCGCGACTTGCCAAGCCGTACCGCTGCGCACGCGGGGAAAAAGTGACGCTGCCTTGACGTAGGTCACCCGCGATCTCGCTCACAAATCTTTGCCGCAAATAAAGAGCAAATTCCCATGAAAGACATCGTCGCATACGTTCCAAACTATACTGAATGGTCACCCGCCATTGCCGTCGCCGCCAGTCTCGCAGCCAGCCTCGAAGGCGCTTTGACAGGCGTCCATGTCTGCGCGCCGCCTTTGGTGGCAATGCCGTCCTACGAAGCGCCCGAAGTGGTTGCCGCCATTGTCGAAAACACGCGCCAACAGGAAGACATGGCATATGCCGTGCGTGCGCGTTTCGAAGCGTGGGCCATGCAGCGAGGCGTGCGCACGGCGCGCTGGCAAGTTGCCGAAGGCTTCGTTCCGGAGGTGCTCGAACATTTGGGTCATTGGCATGACGCGCTGGTTATCGACAGAGACGCCAATCCCCTGTGGGGTCCACCCCCGGCTCTGGGCAGAGTGATCCTGTCGGCACAGATTCCTTGCATCGTTTTGCCTCCTGCCGCCGACGCCGTACTCAAGCTGGACTGCATTGCTGTGGCATGGAACGGTTCGCCGGAAGCAATTCGCACCGTCCACTCCGCGCTGGCGCTGATTTCGCGCGCCAAACGCGTCGTTGTGCTGGAAGGAAGTGCGCGGCCGGCCTTCGCTGAAATGGGCTGGAAGCCGCAGTTCGATCTTCACCACTATCTCGAGAATCACGGGATCCATGCCGAACGTCGCCCGATCCCGGACGATGTCGATGCCGGATCCGCACTGCTTGAATCCGCGTCGGACATCAATGCAGACCTACTGGTGATGGGAGCCTACGGCCGCACTCGCTTCAGCGAATGGGTCTTGGGCGGAGCAACGCGTCATGTGCTCAATCACGCGACCGTGCCGGTGCTGATGCGTCACTGACCGGTGACTTCGGTTCTGCGTGTTGCCGACCGACATTTTTCGTGATCAATCGATGCCGTGGCGGCTCGTCTCTGCGGGAACCGAATGCGCGGACGGATTCGCGATTCGTGCAATCGTTGCCACACAGTCGCCGCCTCTGACATTCCGTTCGGACGACAGGCGACGGAGGCCAATCGCCATGCCACCCGATCGGGAATGTTCCGATCGCAGCAATTGGGGATGACAGAGAAACGGGTCGCGTCGATAACACCGCAGGAAGTGCGGCCGCACGAAGTACCATTCGTTGCTCAATGCCGCATCAACAGCGGCAATGTAGCATTTTGCAACACGTGCCGCGTCGCACCGCCCAAGACCCATTCGCTGAAGCGCGCGCGACCGTAGGCTCCCATCACCAGTAGATCTGCATTGACGTCTGCGGCAGCGGCCAACAGGGACTCACCCGCACAGCGGTCATCAATTTGGCCGCTGTAGCATTCGACGTCGTAGCCGTGCCGATCGAGATACGCCGGCAGGTCAAATCCGGGGTGGACGATATGCGACGCTGCGTCGTCAGAGCGGGACTTTCCGCTCAGGACGATCACGTGACTGTCCCGATCAAGGAACGGACGTGCCGCGCTTATGGCATGAATAGCCTGCGGAGAATCGTTCCATGCGACGGCGATTCGCCGCGGCATTCCGTGCCACTCCACTCCGGCTGGCACAATCAGACATGCGGCAGGCGCCTTGAGCAACATTTCTCCGCACACTGCCATTGATTGTGGATCACTGGGCTGCACGCCACCACTCACGATCAAGTCATGCCAATTGCCCAATTCCGCGAGGGCCGCGGCAATCGAGCCGTTGGCAATCTTCCATTCGCAGTGGCGAACACCGCGTTGCTTGGCCCAGGTGATAAACGCGGGGCCACCGGCAACGGCCGCGCGGCGATGCTCACGCAGAAAGTGAACCGCCTCTGGAAGAAGTGCCGGTGACTCGATCGGTGGCATATCGACGAACGGTTGCGATACATAGAGAGCCGTCAGCGCGGCGTCTAGCGCCGTACACAGCTCGACGGCATAGTTCACATGTCCAGAACGTGCATCGACCGTCCCCAACGTAACGAGAATATCGCGCATTTCATCTCTCCGCTTCTATACGAATGCTGGAGCCGCTTAACCAAGCGACCCGGTGATCGATTCATCGCAGGATGAGCACCGGCACCTGGCACCCCGAAATCAACTTGCTGGCAACAGATCCGAGCAGGAGATTCCGAAATGCGCCATGGCCATGCGACCCCATCGCGACGAGGTCGAACTTTCCGTCGACCGCGAGTTTGGCGAGCGTTTCGCCGGGTTCTCCGACGAGAGTCGCCTCGGTGACATCGAGCTTGGCTCGCTTGAAGGCACGCTGCGCAGATTCCAACGCAAAGCTGGCGTTTTCTGCGTGATAGCGATCGACCTCGGCCGAACCCAGCGCCACAGCGACCCGACGCAGCAGCGGCGGATCGACATAGGCGAGTATGACGACAGGTTTCTTGCCCAGAGAATTCCAGCGTTTGATCACGCACTTCACCGCATGCTTACTGCACTCGCTTCCGTCGACGGCAAGTAGTATTTTCATTCCGAATCCTCCGCGTCCAGGGTTTGAGAAGTTCCTGCCAAATGGCGGGAGCATCCAGTTGCAGCTTAATTTTCTGTCCAGGTGCTGCATTGATTCAGATCAACCAGCCTCGATGCGGTCGAAACTTATTGTGGAATACTCGGCAAGGCGTCGTACCTCCATGCAGCTTTACGCGCTCGTTCGCGCCCGGCAAATGACAGCGCATGCCACTCGCCACAAGAAGGTCGGAAAATGCGCGCATGCCGCGATCAGGTTCGCCGTGTGCTAGCGCGTCGATCGGCCTTGGATCGAAGCCGAAGTCAGTGGCATTTTCATCGTCAAGATCACGCCGCCCCTGGAACATTCCACAATCGATGAGTATGCGCATACCGCCGCTTTCCAGGAGAAATCACGGGCCAGTCACTTCTTTGTCTGCCCAAAGAATGAAATCAGGTTCATGGAATTCTTCCGTCGCAACGGGCTGGCGTACCATTGTCCCGCCGGTCAGCGGGGCATCTTCTGCGATAGCGCGCAGAACCCGCCCAACGAGATTCTCGTCGCGTGATCCTCAAATCACCCTCTGGCTCGCAGCTCGGACTCCACCGTGCTTCTCGACACGGAGTTGCATTCCTACACTCCGTCCCGAACGAAAGCTGTGTAGCCGTCGAAAGTGGAATCCGATTCAGGCGGCGCACCGCAATGCAGGGGTCGCAGTCTGAGTGCAGGCGATCGCTGCGAGTCGCTGCGCATCGAGGATGGTGACATCGCGCCTCTGAACTTCAAGGCATCCGATTTCGATCAAGTGGGCGAGTACGCGACTCACGGTTTCGTGTTTCAGTGCGAGATAGCTCGCCATGTCCATCCGACTCATGCGCAGCAGATAGCGTCTCGCACTGAAGCCCAGCGCCGCGTGACGCGCAGAAAGATCCAACAGGAAGGTCGCCACGCGCTGCTCCGCATTGAGCGTCCCGAGCGCCAGCATCCAGGTTCGGTCGCGTCGCATTTCTTCGGCCATCGCCGCAGACAGGCGCGCCTGCAGTTCCGGCATTTCGCTACATGCCTGAAGGACGGCGGGAAACGGCAGTTCCCAGACTTGTGCCGTATCCAGCGCGACCGCATCGCAGACATGCGTCGGCAGGCCGATTGCCTCGGCGCCGAGCAGCTCGCCGCGCATGCGAAAACCCAGCACCTGTTCGCGACCATCTTCGCTGATTTGTGCAATTCGGAAAAATCCGGCATGCACCAGATACAGCGCCGAAAATGTCTGGCCACCCCGATAGAGACTCTCGTCCGGCTGAAGCTGCCGACGCTGCACCGGCAAAAACCGCCGAAGGAGTTCAATGTCAATGCCGATCCGCTGCGCCTCTCGAGCAATCGATGTCACCGCGGGATTTACGCGTTGTCCGACTATTGGTGTCTGGCAGGCAATCATCATGGACATCCGGTGGGTGGGGTTGGACGCCAGCATAGAGACGCGCCGGGCACACACGATCACAGCCCTGCAACCGTGTGTAACGGTTTGTCACCGGTGGAGGCCGCGCGCTTCTGACTTGACCTTGCTCAAGATCATCCAGAACTCCCCGTGCACACTCTGCATATGTCAATTTTGCAACCCATCGCTACCGGAGTTCCAGCTCCGGGTGCCGCTGCATTCACGGATCTGGCGGCGGTGCAGGCGTGGGACGCCTGGTTCCGTTGGCGCGAAGGCGACGACCTGCACGATACGTCGATCGACGCCACATGGCGCCGTGTCGCCAATGCACTCGGCTCAGTCGAATCGACACAGCAGTCGGCGTGGGCCCACCGCTTCCACGAATGTTTCAGTACGTGGAGTCTGCTTCCCGACGAACGCGTGATCGCGCATGCCGGCACGGGGCGGATCGAGTGGAACCACGCGCTGGCGTCCGCGATCAATCTTGCCGTATTGGTGCGCAACCCGATATCTGACAATGCGCAGTTTGATTTCCATCATTTCGGCGAAATAGCGACCCTCAGCGTCCGCGCACTCGACAACGCCGTGCTGATTGCGGAACGCCACGGAACCGATCCCCTCTCTCTGTCGATCGGACTGATCGGGCTCGCCGATGCACTCGCTTTGCTCGACATTCCTTACGCGAGCCACGCAGCGCTTGGTTTCGCGGCAAGAATCGGCGAGTGCCTGAAGACAGCAACCAGCAAAGCCAGCACGGAACTCACCGCCGAACGAGGCGCGCTGGCCAGTGCACGCAACCGGTATCAAAAACTGACCGGGCTGCAATCCCATCCGCGCCTATCTCTTTTGGCCAACAATGTGTCCGACGCAATTGCCCCTCTACCCGCCCCATTTCTTCCCGTGCGCGTAGACGCGCATTCGCGACCGGTCGTCACGAACGGCTACGCAATGGAGTACGCGCACCGGGCAGGTCACGTCGCGCAGATAGGTGAGATGCGCGCAAAAGCCAGCGGCTCGCCTGCCACAACCCGCGCCCTGCAGAACGCACTCGCACCGTATTTCGATGTCGTTCGTTTGTGAAAGATCCAATTGATCCACATCAAGATGGCGTGGCAGTCAACGCCACAAACTCCGCCACAATTCCGACACGGCGCCTTCGCATGCCAATTCCGCAAACCTACAACGACCGCGTCGTGCTGCAATTCACGATCGCAACCCTGGTCTGGGGCGTGGTCGGCATGGCGCTGGGTGTGCTGCTTGCGGCTCAATTGACCTGGCCTGCGCTGAACTTCGACATTGCGTGGCTCAGCTATGGCCGGCTGCGCCCATTGCACACCAACGCCGTGATCTTTGCCTTCGGCGGATCCGCGTTGTTCGCAACGGCCTACTACGTTGTGCAACGTACCTGCCAGGCCCGATTGTTCAGCGACCGACTCGCCGCCTTCACATTCTGGGGATGGCAGACGGTCATCGTGCTGGCTGCGATCACGCTCCCGCTCGGCTATACACAAGGCAAGGAATATGCGGAGCTGATCTGGCCAATCGACCTGTTGATCGCGGCGGTGTGGATCAGTTACGCGGTGGTGTTCTTCGGCACGATCGCACGCCGGCGCGTCAAACACATTTACGTGGCCAACTGGTTCTACGGTGGATTCATCCTGACCGTGGCGGTTCTGCACATCGTCAACAGCCTCGCGATTCCCGTCACGCTGACCAAGTCGTATCCGATCTATTCCGGCGCCGTCGATGCCATGGTGCAATGGTGGTACGGCCACAACGCGGTAGGGTTTTTCCTCACCGCCGGATTCCTCGGCATGATGTATTACTACGTTCCGAAGCAGATCGGCAAGCCGATATATTCCTATCGTTTGTCGGTTGTCCACTTCTGGGCATTGATTTCGATCTACATGTGGGCTGGTCCACACCACTTGCACTACACCGCCCTGCCCGACTGGGCACAGTCGCTCGGCATGGTTTTTTCGCTGATCCTGCTCGCACCGTCGTGGGGCGGAATGATCAACGGCATCATGACCCTCTCCGGTGCCTGGCATAAATTGCGCGACGATCCCATCGTGAAATTCCTCATCGTGGCCCTGTCGTTCTACGGCATGGCCACCTTCGAGGGGCCGATGATGTCGATCAAGACGGTCAACGCGCTGAGCCACTACACCGACTGGACGATAGGGCATGTCCACGCCGGCGCACTCGGATGGGTCGCCTTCATTTCCATCGGCTCAATCTATTCGATGTATCCGCGTCTGGTCGGTTCCGAACGGATGCATTCGATCAAGGCGATCGACCTGCATTTCTGGATCGCCACCATCGGTGTCGTTCTCTACATTGCCGCCATGTGGATTGCGGGCGTGATGCAGGGACTCATGTGGCGCGCGACCAATAGCGACGGCACGCTGACCTATGCCTTTATCGAATCGCTGCGCCAGACATGGCCCTACTACGCAACGCGCATGTTTGGCGGACTGCTGTTCCTGATCGGCATGCTGGTCATGGTCTGGAACTGCCGCCGCACCTGGATGGACGCCCGCGCCAGAAATGCCGAGCTTCCGATCGTGACCATTCCATTGGCCGTGGCAGCCTGAGGTCCCGTCGATGATCAAGCACGCGATACTTGAAAAGAACATCACCCTGATGGCAATCCTCATCGCCCTGGTGATCAGCTTTGGTGGATTGGTGGAAATTGTTCCATTGATGTTCCAGGCACAAGCCATACAACCGGCGCCCGGTGTGGTTCCGTATCCGGCGCTGCAATTGGCAGGACGCGACATCTATATCCGCGAAGGATGCTACGGCTGCCACTCGCAGATGATCCGGACCCTGGAATCCGAAGTCCTGCGTTATGGCCACTATTCGGTCGCCGGCGAATCGGTATATGACCGGCCGTTCCAATGGGGCAGCAAGCGCACCGGACCGGATCTCGCGCGCGTCGGCGGCCGCTATTCGGACGACTGGCATCGAACCCATTTGCTCAATGCGCGCGACGTGGTACCCGAATCGAATATGCCGGGTTACCCGTGGCTGACCAATGCCTTGGTGGATCCGGACGAGATCGAGGCGTCGATGCGGGCGCTGCGGCGTCTCGGTGATCCTTACAGTGATGCCGATATCGCAGGTGCCGCGAAGGCCGTGACCGGCAAGACCGAAATGCAAGCTCTGATTGCCTATCTGCAGGGACTCGGCCTGCATGCGCCAAAGGAATGATCATGTTGAGCGGAATATTTACCGGCTTGTTGACCGCCATTTTCATGGGCATCGTGGCTTGGGCCTACAGCAGCAAGCGACGGGGCGACTACGCGGAAGCCGCGCAATTGCCACTGGATGACGCGAAACCGGACGACCGCCCATGAGTCCGTCCTGGAGTATCTATGTCACCGTTCTGACGCTGATCAACTTGGTCGGCCTGGTATGGCTACTGATTGCGACCGCACGTCGGCGCAAGGATGAACACAGCAACGACAAGACGACCGGTCATGTCTGGGATGGCGATATTTCGGAACTCAACAATCCGTTGCCACGCTGGTGGCTTGGCATGTTCATTTTAAGCTTTGTATTCGGTGCGGCCTATCTTGTGATCTATCCAGGCCTGGGCAACTGGGCAGGAACGTCCGGTTGGACCTCCGGTAACGAATTGCGCGCGAGCATCGACGCCGCCAATGCAAAACTGGAATCCGTGTACGCGCAATTCCGCAACCGACCGCTCGATGAGCTGGCACGCGATCCGGCGGCACAAAAACTGGGACATAATGTATTCGTCAACAATTGCGCCGCATGCCACGGTTCGGACGCGCGCGGTGCCAAAGGATTTCCCAGCCTCGTGGACCGTGACTGGCTGTGGGGTGGTGAATCCGAAGCCATTCTCGCCAGCGTGCGCGACGGCCGGCAGGGCGCGATGCCTGCGCTCGGCGCGACGCTGCCGAATGGCGGTGTCAGCGAAGTGGCCAACTACGTCAGATCGCTTTCCGGTTTGCCGCACAACGAAATGCAGGCCAAAGCGGGGCTGGCAAAATTCGCGGGGATTTGTGCTGCCTGCCACGGCGTCGACGGGCACGGAAATGTGGCGCTGGGTGCGCCCAACCTGAGCGATGAGATCTGGCTTTACGGGAGCAGCCAGGCGACGATTGAAGAAACCATCATGAATGGTCGCGGCGGTCGCATGCCCGCGTGGTCGTCGATACTCGGCGACGATCGGACTCGCCTCGTTACCGCATGGATCCTTGCCCAGTCGAAAGATCCAGCCCCCGCCGTGCCATCCTCGGGCGCGCCGTGACCACCTACCATCCCGAGCCAGGCTCACAGCGCGGCGAAGCGCTGGCGAACATTCGCGCTGTGCAAATCGCAGCGATCGTGTGGCCGTCCTTCTTTGCTGCATGCGTGGCCAGCATGGTGTTCTTCGCCGTCGTTGATCCTGCCGAGCTCGCGCAGTTGACCTGGCCGCATCTGCTGGTTACCCGCGAGCTGGGTTACAGCATCGGCTTCTTCATGTTCTGGTCGTGCACCGCGTCTGCGTGCAGCTTCACTGCGCTGCTGCTGAGCCCACCGCCAAGTCGATCGACGCCGCAGCGACCATGAAGCATATTCCGCACACGCTGGTGCGCGAGCCGAACGAATCGCTGTATGCGTCGGATGCGAAAGTCTATCCACGCGAGATCGACGGACGCTTCGCGCGCCTGCGCATCATCAGCGTGTTCTGGCTGCTCGGCATGTTCTACCTGTTTCCCTGGCTGCGTTGGGATGGCCACCAGGCCGTGCTGTTTGATCTACCGGCGCGCAAGTTCCACATTTTCTCGCTGACATTCTGGCCGCAGGACTTCTATCTGCTCACCTTGCTGCTGATCATCGCCGCGGTGAGCCTGTTCTTTTTCACTGCGTTGGCGGGCAGGCTTTGGTGCGGTTACGCCTGCCCGCAAACCGTGTGGACCGAAACATTCCTGTGGATGGAACGCTGGACGGAGGGAACGCGAAATCAGCGCATCAAACTCGACGCGTCACCATGGACGCGCAACAAGATCTTTCGCAAATGTGCAAAGCAGGCATTGTGGATTGGATTCTCCGCCTGGACCGGGTTCACCTTTGTCGGTTTCTTCACGCCGATCACCGACCTCGCTCACGGTGTCGCAACAGGCACGTTGAGCGCTTGGGAATTGTTCTGGGTGGTCTTCTACGGTTTTGCAACGTATGGGAATGCCGGATTCCTGCGTGAGCAGGTGTGCAAATACATGTGCCCGTATGCGCGCTTCCAGGGCGCCATGTTCGATCGCGATTCGCTGATCATCAGTTACGACATCGCACGCGGCGAGCCGCGCGGTGGGCGCAGTCGCAACGCGGATCTCGCCCAGCTCAAGCTCGGCGACTGCATCGATTGCGCCGCGTGCGTCCAGGTATGCCCGACCGGCATCGACATACGCGACGGCCTGCAATACGAATGTATTGCCTGTGCGGCCTGCGTCGATGCCTGCGACAGCGTCATGGACCGGATGAACTATCCGCGCGGGCTCATTCGCTACACCACGGAAAATGTCCTCGATGGCGGCAAACATCGACTGCTGCGTCCGCGAATTCTGATCTACGCGAGCTTGCTGTTATTGCTCTGCGCCGGGTTCATCCTCGGCGTCGGATTGCGACGCCCGCTGCTGGTCGAACTCATGCACGATCGAAATGCCCTCTATCGGGAATCCGGCGCAGGGGAAATTGAAAACAGCTACATCGTGCGATTGGTCAACAAAACCGATAGCGGCATGGACCTGCATCTTGAAATCGTCGGGAAAACAGCGCTGCGACTGCTCAACGCGCCCCCCGCGCATCTGGACGCGAACGAAACCCAGCAAATCGCGCTGACGGTCACGACCGAGTCCGGACCGTTGGCAACGAAGCAGCCGCTGCGGATTGCCCTGATCGATACCGCAGGAAACCTCGTTGCCCATGCCGATTCGCAATTCTTTGTCCCACCCTCTGTCCGGAGCCCCTGACATGCAACGCCCCTGGTATCGGATCGCTGAAGTCTGGCTGGTGCTGGGTCTACTGAGCGGTTCCATCGTCGCCTCTGCGTTGCTGATTCGGGCGGCCGTGATGCACCCGGATTCTGCCGTGATCCAGCACAGTGGACTCGTACCGCCCGTGCGTGCACCGGTTCCGCCAGCCTGATCTCATGAACGAGGCACTTTGTTTCCATTGCAGCGAAAGCATTCCCGACTCGGTGGTGCTGAGTGCGATGCATGGCGGCAAGAGCCATCGCGTCTGCTGCATCGGCTGTGCCGCAGCGGTTGAATGGATCGTTGATCTGGGTCTCGCCGACTACTACCGCTTGCGCAACGAACCGGCCTCGCGGGCGCGCAGTCGCCTGGCCGATTATTCCATATGGGATAAACCAGGTTTTTCCGCTTTGTACAGTCGCCACGATGACGACGTCGCGGAAGCCTGCGTCCTCGTCGAGGGTCTGCGCTGTCCCGCCTGCAGCTGGCTGATCGAACGCGCGCTCCGCAGCCTCGAAGGCGTGCACGACGTAAGTATCAACGTGCTCGCGCGACGGCTCGTCGTGCGCTGGAATCCCGCCCGGATCCGACTCTCGAACATTCTCACCGCGCTGGCCCGCCTGGGCTACGTTCCGCACCCGCTTCAGGCAGCCGCACTGGATGCCGTCAGCCAGCGCGAGCAGCGCGATGCATTGAAGCGACTCAGTGTGGCCGGACTTGGCATGATGCAAGCGATGATGTATGCGGTCGCTCTCTACGCCGGGGCCTTCAACGACATGGATGACAACACGCGCGATTTCTTCCGCTGGCTAGGCTTCATCGTCACAACACCGGTCGTACTGTATTCAGCACAGGGATTTTTTGCCGGCGCATGGCGCGCGCTGCGCGCAGGTCGGTTGAGCATGGATCTTCCGGTCGCTGCGGCCATCGCGCTGGTTTACGTCGCCAGTCTCGTTGAGGCATTGCGCGGCGGCGGACAGGTCTACTTCGACTCTGCGGCGATGTTCGTGTTCTTCCTGCTCGCCGGTCGCTATCTGCAGATGCGCGCCCGCCATCATGCGGGCGATACGGTCGATGCGCTCGCGCGCCTGCAGCCGGCACTGGCGCAGCGCCGCTGCGGCGACGGCCGCTACGAGCAGATCGGCGTGCACGAACTGCGGGTCGGTGACGTCGTACAGGTGTCGGTGGGGGACGCGATACCGGCGGATGGAGAATTGCTTTCTGCACAATGTTTTGTCGACGAGGCAATGCTGAGCGGAGAATCCGAACCGGTGCTGCGCGGGCGCGGTGCACATCTGCTCGCCGGCAGTTTCGTCACGGAGGGGCCGGCCGACCTTCGCGTGCGCGCAGTTGGCGCAGCGACGGTATTGTCCTCGATGCTCCGTTTGGTCGCCCGCGCCGGCAGCGAAAAGCCGCGCGCCGCGATTGCCGGAGAACGCGACGCCGCGAGATTTGTCGCGGTGCTGCTAACGCTCACGGCGCTCACGACGATCGTCTGGTCAGTCATCGATCCGACCCGCGCGTTCCCCGCTGCACTGGCCGTACTGGTCGTAGCCTGTCCCTGTGCGTTTGCACTTGCGGTGCCCGTCGCCTTGACCCGCGCCTTGACGATCCTCGCGCGCCGCGGCGTTTTGGTTGTCCGTGCAGACGCGCTCGAAACTCTGCCGCAGGTCAGTTGCGTGCTGTTCGACAAGACCGGCACGCTCACCGACGTCAACGCAAGTTCGGTGCAGGTACAGACACGTGAGGGAACCAGCGCCGCAGAGGCGCTTGCCTGCGCTGCCGCGCTCGAAGGCGGCAGCCGGCATCCATTTGCCGAGGCGCTGCGCGTCGCGGCGACAGGCCTACCGACAAGGTCCGCGGCGTCGCTGGTGCAGCACCCCGGTGCCGGCGTGACCGGTACCGTCGCCGGCGTCGCTTTGCGTCTGGGTCGCTCGACTTTTGCGATCGGCGACGAAGCCGAGGACACCTCTGCGCTGGTGCTGGCCGATTCCCACGGAGAAGTTGCCCGCTTTCAGATTGGCGAACATCTGCGTGAATCTGCGCTATCCACATTGTCGGGATTGCGCACACTCGGCACGCGCGTCGAGATTCTCAGCGGCGATGCCCCGACACGTGTAGCGGTGGTTGCCGCGGCGTTGCAAGTGACAAACTGGCGCGCGCGTCAGTCTCCGCCGGAAAAACTTGCGCATCTTGCCCATTTGCGACAAAGTGGTGAATGTGTCGCCATGGTCGGCGACGGGGTCAACGATGCCGCCATACTGGCGGGCGCAGACATCGGCATCGCGATGGCCAGTGCATCCGATCTGGCGCAGGCGCGGGCAGACATCGTCCTCGCCGGCAATGACCTGACCGGCCTGCTGCTTGCGGAAAGCGTGGCCCGCCAAACCCGCCGCATCATGCGCCAGAACCTGCATTGGTCGATGGCCTACAACGTGGCCGCCATTCCATTGGCCGCATTCGGCATGGTTCCTCCGTGGCTCGCCGCGATCGGGATGTCTGCCAGCTCGATCCTCGTTATCCTCAATTCGCTGCGGATACGCATCGATCCGCCACTACCACTGATGACGTCGAACCGGGTGGCCATCGCATGAACATCCTGCTGGTCCTGATTCCGCTGAGCATGATCCTGCTGGGGCTCGGAGTCTGGGCCTTCTTCTGGGCGGTCAATCATGCCCAGTTCGACGATCTGGATACCCCGGCATTGACGCCGCTTGCCGATCGCGATCACACGGGAGATCCGCCGTGAACGCATCACGTATACCTATCCAAAGTGCGGCAGAATGAATTCCGCCATTACCATCGGGTCAGCACTGCTGATCGGCCTCGCAGCCAGCGCTCATTGCGCCGTCATGTGCGGAGGAATCGCCGGCGCACTGAGCATGGCCTTGCCGCGTGACACATCGAGGAGTCGTCGATTGGCGCTGTTGCTGGGCTACCAGGCAGGCCGGATCGGATCCTATGTCATTGCCGGCGTGGCCATCGGCGCGTTCGGTTGGCTGCTGTCGCCGCTGCTCGAATCTCCCGCGCTGCGCACGGGATTGCGCCTGGCGACGGCGTTGCTGATGCTCGCCAGCGGCCTGGCACTGCTCGGGCGACGCGGTGAACCGGGGGCATGGATCGGAATTCGCTTGTGGACGCGAATCGCGCCGCTCGCGCGTCGACTCCTGCCGATCCGCACTCTCCCGCATGCACTGCTGTTCGGTTCGCTCTGGGGCTGGATGCCTTGTGGTTTTGTTTACTCCGTGTTGCTGCTGGCGTGGTTGGCCATGGACCCGTTACACAGCGGCGCCACCATGCTGGCGTTCGGACTGGGAACGCTGCCAGCTCTGCTGGCTACCCAACTGGGCGCACCGTCCCTGCTGCGCCGCTTCGGATTGGGACGCGCCCGCACCACGGCCGGCGTCGCGCTGCTTGCTTTCGCCGTATTGACAGCATCCGGACCCTGGCTCGCATCGTCGGTACATCCCGGCTGGATCGGGCTGTTCGGCGACGACTGCGTCGAACCGGCATCGCGATAGCGCGCGAAGACCGCGCGAAAAGCAAGCCTTCGCTTGATCGAAGTCAAGGCGCAACCGGTCGTGCTGCGCGACCCTGTCGCCATGCAAACTCACTTTGTCGCACCTGCCATTTTCGATGCCGACCTCATCGCGCGCCACGACGTTGCGGGTCCGCGCTATACGTCCTATCCGACCGCTCCCCATCTGGATGCGAGATTCGGCGAATCCGACTACGCGCGCATCGCGCGTTCCAGCAATGAAGATCCGATCCCGCGGCGCTTGTCGATCTATGTACATGTTCCGTTCTGCACCAGCCCCTGTTTCTACTGCGGCTGCACCCGCATCATCACACGCGATCGCGCGAAAGCGGACGGCTATCTGCAGCGTTTGTATCGCGAAATCGAATTGACCGCACCGCTGTTTGACCGGGATCGCACGGTGATACAACTGCATTTCGGCGGAGGAACGCCCAATTTCCTCGATATCGCCCAGATGCGCGATCTCGTTGAATCCCTGGATCAACACTTCTCGCTGTCGCGTCACGCCGAGCGCGAATTCGGCATCGAAATCGATCCTCGCTTTGCCGATGCCGCGTACGTGAGCGCACTCGCCGATCTTGGATTCAATCGCATTAGCGTCGGCATCCAGGATTTCGATCCCGCCGTCCAAGCCGCCGTCAACCGCCATCAGGGCATCGCGGAAACTGCCGAAGTCCTGGAGGCCGCACGCGCCAGTGCATTTCGCTCGACCAGCGTGGATCTGATCTATGGCCTGCCCTGTCAGACCATCAGCGGATTCACCCGCACGCTCGACGAAGTCATCGCCCTGCGTCCTGATCGCGTCGCAGCCTATAGTTATGCGCACCTTCCGGAAACCTTCAAGGCACAACGCCAACTCGATGCGAGCCAGCTACCCGATGCGGCGACCAAGCTCGCCCTGCTGGGACTGTGCGTGGAAAAACTGACCCTTGCCGGATATCGCTATGTCGGCATGGATCATTTCGCCCTGCCCGACGACGAGTTGGTCCTCGCGCAGCAACAGGCGTCATTGCAACGAAACTTCCAAGGCTATTCGACGCATGCCGAATGCGATCTGCTCGGTCTCGGCATGAGCGCGATCAGCAAGATCGGCAACAGCTACAGCCAGAACGCCAAGGATCTGATCGGTTACTTTGGCGCGCTCGATTACGGGCGCCTACCCTTGCAGCGCGGCTTGCATCTTTCCAATGATGATCTCATCCGTCGGGATGCAATCGGACAGCTGATGTGCCACGGCTTGCTGGAACTGCGGCCGTTCGAAGCTCGCCACGGTATCGATTTCCACAACTACTTCGCGACCGAGTGGCAGCGCCTCGGCGACCTCGAAACGGATGGCCTGGTGGTGCGCGATGCCGATTCGATCCGTGTTACTGCGCGTGGGCGCTTTCTGTTGCGGCTCGTTGCCATGGTATTCGACGCCTACCTTTCACGGCCGGACGACGCACCCGTTCGCTATTCGCGGACGATCTAGCGATGATCGTAAACCGGGCGGCCTTCAGCATGCCAACTCCGTACGCCGAGGCGAGCGCGCTGACGACTGCCCATCCGCCAACGGGAAAACCCGCGCCCAACAACCCGATCGCCGACGATGGCGACGCATTGCACTTTTGCGCAACCTGTACTTTCGGACAGGTATGCATGCCGAACGGCTACGACAAGAGCGCGCTGCGGGCGCTGCATTGTCTGGTCGAACACATCGGCCCGTTTCCATCGGGGCACCACGTTTTTCGCAGCCACGATCCGTTCACGGCGATCTATTCCGTGCGCGCGGGCATGGTCAAGACATCGGTTGTCGACGATCTGGGACGCGAGCAGATACTCGGTTTCTTCCTGCCGGGGGAAATCATCGGTCTGAATGCCATCTACACCGAACGCTACCCGTGCAACGCGATCGCCCTGGATACGATCGCCCTGTGTCGTTTTTCGTTTCCCGCGATGGTGACGCTCGCCACCCGTCTGCCTGGCCTGCAGGAACAACTGTTCCGCCTGATGAGCAAGGACATCGTCAAAGCGACCTTGCTGGCGGGCGACTTCAGCGCCGACGAACGGGTTGCGGCATTCCTGCTCGACCTTGCCGATCGCTATGCGGCGCGAGGATTCTCTGCGACACGTTTCCGCCTGAGCATGCCGCGCGCGGATATCGCCAACTACTTGCGCCTAGCCGCAGAAACGGTCAGCCGCGTGCTCCGCCGCCTCCAGGACCAAGCCTTGCTGCGCATCGAAGGTCGCGAAGTGCACTTGTTGCAAGTGGACGCGATGCGTCATCTGGCACGCTGCGTCCTGCACCGCTGATCCGATACCGCGCCTTCGATTGATCTGGATCAGTGCGACGCGCAGGCGATCGCCGCAGCATTGCCGGTGTCGCTTTCGACGGAGTGAAACATGTCATCAACCAAACGATTGTGGATTGCCCTGGGCGTTCTGCTCAGCGTCACTTTTTCGGTATTGCTGTGGCAGGGCCGCGAGATCTACCACGCCGCTCCGCCGTTACCCGAACGGATTGTGGCCAGCGCTGGTGAGGTGCTCTATTCCCGGGAGGATCTGGAGACGGGTCGCAGCGTCTGGCAATCCTTCGGCGGGCAACAGCTGGGGTCAATCTGGGGCCATGGTGCGCTGGTGGCGCCAGACTGGAGTGCGGACTGGCTGCACCGCGAGGCGCAATCTCTGCTCGAACTGTGGGCCCGTCGCGACCTCGACGCCGCCTACGCCGATCTGCCTGCCGTCACGCAAGAGAGCCTCAAGGCCAGACTGCGTGAGGAGCTTCGCCACAATAGTTACGATGCGGCCAACGATACGATTACCGTTTCGCCGGATCGCGCGCTGGCGATCTCCAATGTTGCCGCGCATTACATCAGCCTGTTCAGCAACGATCCGTCCACACAAAAACTGCGCGAAACCTATGCCATGCGCAATGACACGGTGCCCGATCTCGAGCATCGCCGCCAATTGACCGGTTTCTTTTTCTGGACATCCTGGGCCGCCGTAACGACACGCCCAGGGGCCGCGATGAGCTACACCAGCAACTGGCCTTTCGATGCGACAGTCGGCAACACGCCGACTCCGTCAGCCTTTATCTGGACCGTGTTCAGCGTGCTCTTCATGATTGCCGGCATCGGACTGCTGGCGTGGCACTACGCGGTCTACCACGGCAAGGAAGCACCGCTGGTGGCGCCCGCGCGGGATCCGCTTGCCGACCTGCACATCACTCCGTCGATGCGTGCCACGGCGAAATACTTCTGGGTGGTGATCGCCCTGTTCCTCGTGCAAATCCTGCTCGGCGCCTTTACCGCGCACTATCAAGTCGAGGGGCAACAATTTTATGGCTTTGAAATTTCCAAAGTCCTGCCGTACTCGCTGACGCGGAGCTGGCATACGGAATTGGCGGTGTTGTGGATTGCCACCGCATGGCTGGGTACGGGCTTGTATATCGGTCCTGCCATTTCCGGACATGAGCCGCGATTTCAGCGACTCGGCGTGAACATTCTCTGGGCCTGCCTGCTGATCATCGTGGTCGGCGCATTCGCTGGTCAATGGTTTGCCGTGATGCAGAAACTGGGCTTGGCAAACAACTTCTGGTTCGGCCACCAAGGCTGGGAATATGTGGATATCGGACGATTCTGGCAGTGCTTCCTGTTTATCGGTCTGATGCTCTGGCTCACCCTGGTCGGTCGCGCCCTGTGGCCTGCCATGCGGCGCAAAGACGACATGGCGTCGATCGTCGGCCTGCTGTTCCTGTCCACCGTTGCGATCGGCCTGTTCTACGCGGCCGGACTCATGTGGGGCGAACACACCCACATATCGGTCGTCGAATACTGGCGCTGGTGGGTCGTACACCTGTGGGTCGAAGGCTTTTTCGAAGTGTTCGCCGTTGCCGTCATGAGCTTCCTGTTCGTGAAACTCGGCTTGGTGCGTGCACGCAGCGCGACCATCAATGTGCTGTTTGCCACGATCGTGTTCATGGCCGGCGGCGTACTGGGTACTTTTCACCATCTGTACTTTGCGGGAACGACCACGGCGGTCATCGCACTCGGCGCATCGTTCTCGGCGCTTGAGGTCGTGCCACTCGCGCTGATCGGCCTGGAAGCGCACGAAACCTGGAGTCACAGCCGCGCGACGCCCTGGATGGCGCGCTATCGCTGGCCAATCCTGTTCTTCCTCGCTGTCTCATTCTGGAATCTCGTCGGCGCGGGTCTGTTCGGCTTCCTGATCAATACACCATTGGCCTTGTACTACATGCAGGGCCTGAACCTGACGCCGTTGCATGGTCACACCGCGCTGTTTGGCGTCTACGGCATGCTCGGCATCGGCCTGATGCTGTTCTGCCTGCGCGGTCTCAAGCAGGCCGCGGAATGGAACGAGGGCACCCTGCGCTTCTCGTTCTGGGCGCTGAATATCGGCCTGTCGCTGATGGCGTTGTTGACATTACTGCCTTTGGGAGTCCTGCAATTGTCCGCCGCGCTGGAAAACGGCTACTGGTACGCGCGCTCCGCCGAATTCATGGGCCGCCCGCTGATCCATCTGCTGATCTGGATGCGCGTTCCCGGCGACACGATCTTCGCCTGCGGCGCATTGGCCTTCGCATGGTTTGTCTTCCGGCTATGGGTAGCCCCAAAGCGCAGCGCTGCGATCGTTCTAACGCCGACGATCAGTGCCGCCTGAGTACTTCAGCAGCAACCGCGAAGCGGTCCAACACGGCGCCAGAGCATCGGCGCCGTTTCGCCGACTCGATGCCGCAACATCCGCTGCCCGACCGTGGCGGAATGGCTGATCTCGAGAGTAACGGCGATCGGAAGCTTCATTTACCTGTCGCCTGAAATAAAGAGCTCGCGAGCGAGTCAACAAAATCCCATCGGCCCGCTCCGCTGATGGTCTATGTGCGCCACCGAACAGTGTTTCCTGCAACGAGAGCACAGAATGAAGTTCATCGGTTCTGTTTCGCGACGGCAATCTGGTACTGCCTTGCCTACGGAGATCATTGGGAGTCGCCATGCAGCGATTTACTGACGCGAAGATTGCCGCAAGTTCTGCAGGGCGGCAGGTATCATTTCGACCCCATCAGTGTGGTACATCGCGTGAATACGCCGCCCGCGAAATGAATTCCCGATGACCCAGCCCGTCATCTTCAAGTTCCGGCTCTATACCGCGGACGATGCGCCGAATTCGGTGGAGGCGATTGCCGACCTAAACACCTTCTGCCAGACCTATCTGCCTGGTCGGCACGAGATCGAACTCGTCGATGTGTACAAGAATCCGAAGCGCGCACTGGCCGACGGTGTTTCAATGACGCCGACCTTGATCAAGATTGCGCCAGCTCCCGTGCACAGAATTGTCGGAACCTTGGGTCGCGCGCAGACACTGTTGGATGCGTTCGGACTGAAAGCGCTGGTGGCATGAATCCCGAATCGCTGCCTGCCGGTGGGGAAGCGGGCGACGAAATAGCGGCGCTGATCGAAACGCTGCACCGGACCAGTCAGCGACTGGAGCATTTGACCTCGGGACAAATCGACGCCGTTGCAGATCACGACGGCAGACCCTTCCTGCTGCGACATGCGCAGGAGCGGTTTCTGAGCAGCGAGGCTTCCAGGCAGGCTTCGATTCTCGATGCACTACCCGCGAGCATAGCTCTGCTGGACAATCAAGGCATCATCGTTTCAGTAAATGAGGCATGGCGACAGTTCGCCGATGCCAATGCGCTGCAAGGCCCAGCGCACACGGTCGGCGTCAACTACCTCGCAATCTGCGATCAGGCACGCGGGACCGATTCGTTCGAAGCGCGCCGAGCCGCATCGGGCATCCGTTCTGTGCTGAAGGCGGAGGCAAAGCATTTTTCGCTTGAGTACCCCTGTCATTCGGCAACCGAGCAGCGCTGGTTTCTGCTAACCGTTACGCCGCTGTCCACCGAGCGGCTCAGCGGCGCCGTCGTGATGCATCTGGACATCAGCGAGCGCAAGCGCGCGGAATCCACGATCGCGGCAAGTGAACTGCGCTTTCGCTCGCTGTTCGCGAACATGCTTGAGGGATACGCCTACTGCCAGACCGTGTTCGAGGGCGATCGGCTTGAAGATTTTATCTATGTGGAAGTCAACAACAAATTCGAGGAAATGACTGGACTGAAGGGTGTGGTGGGACAGAAGGTCAGTGCCGTCATTCCGGGTGTGCGAGAAGCGCAGCCAGATCTCTTTGACGTTTACGGCAGGATTGCATTGACGGGTAGACCGGAGAAATGCGAGGTGTGGTTTGAAGACCTCGGTATTTGGCTTTCGATCAGCGCCTACAGCAACAGTCGGGAGCACTTCGTTGCAATTTTCGAAAACATCACTGTGCGAAAGATGGCACAGGATGCGTTGAAAATCAGCCTCGCCGAATTCCGACTGTTGGCCGAGTCGATGCCGCAAATTGTCTGGATCACACAACCGGATGGCGCCTGCTCCTATTTCAACCAGAAGTGGACGAATTACACGGGGATGGCTGTCGACGACAGTCTCGGTGACAGATGGACCAAGGCCTTTCATCCGGATGATCTGGGCCCAGTGCTTGTGGCATGGCAACACGCGATAGCAACCGGCGATACCTACTCCGTCCAATGTCGTTTGCGCCGCACGGACGGAATTTACCGCTGGTGGCTGATCCGCAGATTGCCGGTGAAAGACGCGGCCGGTGCGATTGCAAAATGGTTCGGTACCTGCACCGATATTGACGACCTGAAGTTGGCCGCGCTGGAAATTTCGCGCAGCAACCTGGCCCGGGACGAAAGCGAGAATAAATTCCGGCAATTGGCCGAGAACATTAGCGACGTGTTTTTCCTGCGTGACGCCGAAAGCGGCCGAATTCTTTACATCAGTCCGGCGTTTGAACAGATCTGGGGCCGCAGTTGTGCGAGCGCATACGCGAATCAAGAAGCGTGGTCCGATGCGATCGTTCCAGAAGACCGAGCCACTGTCACCAGCAAATTCAAGAGCACTCCCGTGGACGGTCAACTCGACTACGAGTACCGCATTCGAGTTCCCGATGGGTCGATTCGCTGGATCGAAACGAGGAGTTTTCCCGTTCATGACGAGACGGGCAAGATGGTGCGCATCGCCGGTATTTCGAAAGACATTACCGAGCGTAAACTGGCGCAGATCAGAATCATGCACCTCACCCGAGTCGAGGCGGTGTCGAGCGGAATCAATGCCGTCATCGCGCGCGCGCGCGACAGCGACGAACTTTTCAGTGCGGCGTGCAAGATCGCAACGGATGCTGGCGGATTCCGTATGTCGTTCATCGGCGTCATCGATGAGAACAGCCGGAAAGTCGTCGTGCGCGCCTCAGCAGGCAAGGACGAGGAACTGCTCACTGCAGTAAGCGCTGCATTGGCATCGAACGATGTGGCGCCGAGAACCATGGTCATGACAGCGATTCGCGAAAAAAAGGCCGTTGTCTGCAACGATTCGCGCAGTGATCCCCGGTTGTTCCTGGGTGCGGCATACGCGGCGGCGGACGTGCGCTCGCTTGCCATCCTGCCGTTGATGGTTGACGGAAAGGTAGTCGGCGTTTTCGTTCTGTATTCGAGTGTGACCGAATTCTTCCACGACGAAGAAATGCGGTTGCTGCATGAGATGGCGGGCAACGTCGCGTTTGCCATCGATCACATAAAAAAAAGCGAGAGGCTCGACTACCTGGCCTACTACGATCCTCTCACGGCCCTACCGAACCGCACCTTGTTTCTCGATCGCGTGGCCCAGGCCATGCGCGCGAGTGCGACGGCCGGCACCAGTCTTTCGGTTGTTGTGCTCGATCTGGAACGTTTCGCGCAGATCAATGGCCAACAGGGTCAGATGGCGGGCGATGCAGTCCTTGTATGGGTGACGGCACGGCTGACACGCACGCTCGGGAATGCAAACCTGCTCGCGCACTTGGGCGCCGATCAATTCGCCTTGGTGATTTTGGAAGAATTTCGGGAAGCCGACGAATCGCGAGTTCTGGAAAGAATAGCCGCTGCATTACGCGAAGACCCGCTGTGCCATGAAGATACCGTAATCCGGGTCGCGGCCAAGTTCGGCATCGCCCGATTCCCGGACGATGGCGTCGATGCCCAATCCTTGCTCAAGCATGCCGTGGTCGCCTTGAAGCTTGCCAGGTCCTCAGGCGTTGCTTTCGCGTATTTCTCGAAAGAGATGAATATTCGCAACACCTTGCGACTGGCGCTAGCGGAGCAATTGCGTGGCGCAATCGACGCGAAGCAATTCGTTCTGCACTACCAGCCAAAAGTGGACATGATCAGCGGCGAGATTGTCGGTGCCGAGGCGCTGATTCGCTGGCTGCATCCGGACAAGGGCTTGCTCCAGCCGACGGCGTTCATCGGTCTCGCAGAAGAAACGGGCCTGATAGAGCAGATCGGAGCGTGGGTCGTTGAAGCGGTTTGCGCGCAGCAAGCGGTATGGCTCGCATCCGGATGTCGTACGGTGCCGATAGCCGTGAATGTTTCCTCGGTTCAGCTCGAGAGAGGCGATCTATTGCAGGTGGTTCGCGGCGCATTGGCCAGACATTCCATTAATGGCAATTTGCTCGACCTTGAGCTGACCGAGAGTGCCGTGATGAATGACACAGCGGCGGTGGCGGTGATACTACGAGGCCTGCGTAAGCTCGGTGTCAGACTGGCGTTGGACGATTTCGGAACCGGCTATTCCTCGCTTGCGTACCTCAAGCAATTCGCATTTGATTCGGTCAAGATCGAGCGCAGCTTCATTACGGACATCACACGCGATGCGGGCGACGCAGCCATGATCACCGCCATCATTGCCATGGCGCACAGCTTGCACCTGAAAGTGGTGGCCGAGGGCGTCGAAACGCTGGGCCAGTTCAATTACCTGCGCGCTCAAGGGTGCGACGAGATGCAGGGGTTTTTCTTCAGGCCGCCGGTGGCAAAGGATGAGTTCGAATCCGACTTGCGCAACGCAAGCCGCATGCAGATGCCGGTACAAGCGCCGGACAATCAACAGTCGCTGCTATTGGTCGATGATGAGCCTCGCATCCTCGCGGCCTTGAGCCGGATGTTGCGGACGGATGGTTATCGGATATTGACTGCCAACGGGGGAGCCGAAGCACTGGAGATACTGGCGATAAATCCAGTCCAGGTAATTATTTCCGATCAGCGCATGCCCGAAATGTCCGGGACAGAATTCCTCGATACAGTCAGGCAAATTTATCCAGGCACGATCCGCATGATCCTCTCGGGCTATACCGACCTGGACGTTGTGACAGAGTCAGTGAATCGCGGCGCAGTGTTCAAGTTCCTTACCAAGCCGTGGGATGACGAGCCGCTGCGCGAACACGTCCGTGAGGCCTTCCGTCGCTACCGGACGCAAGTGAAGCGCTGAAGATCGCATTTGGTCTTTGGACATGGATTGGCTCTGCCTGCAACCAATAACTCTTAGTGAAAGTCTGAACAAATCCGTCTCTTGACGTCTTCAAGGGCTGGGCAAAGAACACGGCGCAGGTCATCACATCATTTGCGTTGTCGAACCAGTGAATGGCGCGCAAAAGGCTGATGACGATGAAAGGAACAGAGGGCCCGCAGTGCTCAACGCAGGATGTGATTGAACAAGAAAGTCCGCAAACAGACAAAGGCGCGTGACGTTCGCTTTAAATCAGCCGGTTCGACCACTCAAAATGTGCAACGCGATTCGGCCGGCGCGTTCTGACCTTCCTCAATGCTGGAATAGCATTCGCGTTCTCGCAGTCAGCCGTGCAAAGTTGCACGATGCGCTTCCAACAGTGAGTCCTCCCTCCCCCATGCTGCAACATCTTGTCCTTTGCGCGTACGCAAGAGTTCAGAGGTACGCAACCGCCTCCAGGACAACAAGAAAGATGCGCGCGAACGAGTAGCGCATATGGCCTGATGATATGGCATTTTCGCCGAGACGAAATGTACCGCCAGGGGCATCGTCCTGCAGCCGCTGACCAAGTCCCTCGCCGTCGCTAGTCCACCCAAATGAGCTGCAATTTTCCTGCTCGAAAATGCCCGCCCGCCGTTCGCACATCATGCAGATGCAAGCACACGTGATGACGCGTCGAGCGTACTGGTAGCAAGCGCGTATTGGACACAACGTGCGGAGGCAAGCTTGCACAAATATACGACGCTATTGACGCGATGCCACTCCATTCTTGGCCGGCTGGAGGAAGCAAGAGATTGTCGGAACGTGTCCGGTCGTCCGGACCATACACCTCGACGATCCAGGCGCACTCTCCAGGACCCGCAACGACGTGAAATCCATCGCGCGAAACCGCGGAATGTTCAGTGGCTTCGGAAGCTAGCGGAATTTCCAAAAGTTGTTCTCCCAGACACGCGCCGGCTGCCAAGTGCGAAAACGCGAGGAAGATCGGTGCAATCCAAGAAGGGCTACAGCGCATCGTCAGCTCACCGACCAGTCCAGAAAGAAGTATGCGACGCCTGTGGGCGCTGCAAGCCAAACCCCTAGCCCGTCGAACGATCCTCGCGACTCCGAGACCTCGCAGTGAAGTGACGCTTCCGGGTGAAACCGACGAATGAGATCGAGAAAGCGATCGACTACATAAGTTGCTTCCGTAGGCCTAGCCGCTGAGGAGTCTGAAAGTGCGCACAGGAAAAACTGCTCAAGGTCTTCCCTGCTCGCGCTCTCTGCAGAAGCAGGCTTCGAGGAGATCGAGTCACCGTACGAAAGACCACGCAGGAACATGCCGTACTCCGGGTAGCGAGTTACAGAAGCCGCGCAAAGCCCTTCGAGGAAACCGAGGAGATGTGGATTCAGAGGAGGCATTGATGCGCTCCAACGCTAGAGTGAAGCCGTGCTGCGCGGCGGCCATCTCGAAGAAGGGTCAGATGCGCTCACAGCCAGTCTCGACAACCGCTGATTTGTACATGGAGTTGATCGGGATCGAGCGGGACCGGGTGCCGGTGAATTCCAGAATTCGATCTTCAAAAACCGATTTCTTCCTGAGCTGATCATCTTGCAGCCGCTGACCTTCTTCCTTGGTGATCGAAGGGTCCGACGCCGACAGGAACTCTCCATGCTGGACGTGAGTTCTCACAATGTCGCCCTTCAGTTCCCAGGTACCACTGCTGCGAACCAGCACGGTAGTGACGTGTTTATCCGGCAACGTAGTAACTATCGTGCCACGGGAGGTGTATGTACCGTCTGAAGCGTTCGTCGTTTCATCGCTGGTAGTCACTGTGACCTCCGGCCTCTGCATTACTGTGGGACCGCAGCGCCAAGTGCCCACCAAATCCGATGGCGTGACCGACGCAGGGACAGCGAGGGCCGATCCCGTGGCTGCCAATACCAGGATTGCAATCTTCCACTTCATCGCATACTCCTAAGCTTACAAACGTCTGAATCGATCTTCCGCCGACCGAAGCGAGTTGCAGTTTCGTCAATCGCACGTCTGGACGCCCGAATTTACCGGCCACCACGCCGCTCGAGTTGGTTGAAAGAAGCAACCGGGTAGCCTCCCGCCGCAACGAACGCCTAGGCCTTGTCCGATGGTCCCGATGCCAGCAGTTCCTCGCTGCCTCCTACGCCACGCAGCCAGCTTAATCTACTCTTTCCATCGCGTACCAAGTACGCATTTGCCGCGATGAGCAGCGGATGCTTGAGGTCGGAGTCAATCAGTAGCCGTCGCTTGCCATCCACCTCAATGTGAAGAAAGTTGGCGTCTTCCGGACTCTCGGTATAGCTTCTCGCGACAAAGGATACAGTGCCGTCTGTAAAGCGGTATATGTCGTACTCGTAGGTGTACTCATACAATCCGTTCTCGTCCGGGTCGCTGGTATCTATCTGACGAGTGCGTTCGACGCGCATGAGCTGGGACCCAAAGATTGATTTTGGCAGCGGCCGTGCCGCAGCGGTGGATCGAAAGCAGCAAGCCCCCCAGTCCTACGCTGGAACGTTGGCCCGGTGCAGGCGACATGTTGCAAGTGCGAGGAATTCTCCGCGTTCGATGCGCCGGATCGAAGCAACGCAGATGGCGCCCCAACCTGTCCATCGTACTCGTCCCGTGCTTGCGGCAAATCCGACACTTCAATTGGACTCCAGATGTAGTGCGGATCCTTGCCGACGACGCGAAAGAGATGCCCATCCTTGGGAGTCGCTCTATTTGCCATTGCGCCTAACGTCTGGGAGGCGGCATATGGGAGGCACGCAAACCTGTTCGACGTGCTAGGGGCGCATGCTTTCGCGCATTGCGAGCAGCATCCGGCGTTGATAGGAATACCGATTGCCCAACCGGCAATAATGATGGCTACGCCCATGGCAAAGAACTGAAGATCGAAGGCCAAATCACCCGTTCTCCAATTTGAGACATTTCCCGGAACCACATCGATCGACAGGTAAGTCCGGAGCAATCGATTGAAGGAATAGCCCACAAAAAAAATTGAAAACCCCGAGACGAACCAGTTGAATCGGAAGTAGCCGACAATGCGCTGCCCCGCTTCAGACGATTCGATTCTTCCCTGGAAGATCGGGTTCCATGAATTCGTGAAAAAGAATGGCAGACGGTGCTCGAGCTGCACGGAGTTGCCGTCAATGGAATCCTTTAGCCGAGACCATCTCTCTCTGGCGAGCGTATTCAGGAGCCGCTGGCGAGCATCCACCCCAGAAGAGAATTCAATAGTTCGCTTAACGAAAGGAAGCATGTCGTGTGCGCGTCCGACGCCCGAGCCAAGCGGCCGTGCCGCCCGCAACGCATGATTGCACCACAAGCGTCATTTCGTACAGTCCGTTTGAACGCAAAGTCAGGTGTCGTGCGCGTGACACCTGCGGCGAACCGCAAGAACGACACGTGCCAGCAGAAGAACCACGAGCGTGATGGCGGCGGATTGGACGTCGGAAGGATGGGCAGACTGCAATTCTGGACTAAAGGCGAGCCAGAGCAAGCCAAATGCGAGGACAAAAGCGATTGCAAGCGCGATGCCCAGCGCTAAACGCTTGGAAAATGGAAGCGTGGCCAGGCAGAGGCCAATCAGGATGAAGGCTGCGCCTGAAATGAACGCGCCAATAGGGGCGGACACCACTGCGCCAGATGTAGCCATTGCAACAATACCAGTTCCAGCCGCGACGAACGCCGCTCCAAACACCCATGAAACGGCTTTACCGAGATTACCGAAGCGCATGGAAGGCATCCAACGATTGTGGCGACAGGCGCGAGAAGACATGCAGGGCTTGGGCCAAAATGCTAGGAAGTCCAGGCCCAGATGGCCGGAGGTCGTTTCACTCGTGCGCAGCAATTTTTGATTGGAGAGGCCAGACTTGGCACGCCCAGACGCGTTCTGTCGACGCAGAGAATAGGCATCACCGCGTGTTGCTTGCAGACTGCGGGTCGCCGGGCGGAGAATCCCAAACGTCATCTGCATGCTGGGTGTCCAGGTACTCCCGGACAGAAACGATCTTGCCGTTTCGAAATTCCATGAGCATGTGATACTCCTGTCGATAGCGCCGCCCGTTCTTCAAGTCACCGGAAGACTCGACCTCGAGTGCGACGAAGTTGCCCTCCCCTACGCTCGACTTCACACGCATGGCCAAGCCGTCGTTGAGCGCTGCCACCATGCGCTGAAAGAGACGACCAATTTTTTCTTTGGTATATAGCCCCGCTGATGGAAAGCGTTCCTTCTTTCCCGGGATCCACCACGTGGCGTCATCGGTCATGGTGGCGAGAGCGCCTTCAATATCGCTCGCCGTAAAGCGTTCAAAAAATTCGCAGGCAATGGCTTTGTTGTCTTCAATAGTCATCGGTCAGCCCCTGGCTATGTCGAATTCCTGGCGATTGCACGATGCACGTGCCTGTGACGCGAAACGACTGAAACAAGGCGCGGCCGCATCGGGTAAAAATTTGAACGCAGTAGTCATTCAGCCGTCACCTCGATGGATTGGTTGCCGAGCCGCACACTGTAGCCCACGCGCTAAAGCAACCCATAAAAGGTGCCGAAGTGCTGGTCTGTGAGCTGCGTAACGCGATCTGCGAGTGCGGCGTGGTTGAAAAGCTGAAGGCCAGCGGAAATGATCGCTAGAAAAAATGCCAGCACAGCAAGCCGACGACCGGAAGTTTCCCTGCCGGCGAAACCAAAAAAGGCAGCAAGACCGGCAGCTCCGAAAAGCAGCACAAGGAACACCGCCGTAAACATTGTCTCCGCTTCCCAAGTGTCTACGACAGACTCAAGGATTTCCCGATCGCTGTATGGAGGGGAGAGAGCGCTCCAAACGGCAACCCCGCACAAAAGGACCAACAAGAACGTAAGCACCCATAGCAAGATCGCGCGAAATTGTGCCATTTCTATGTTTCCCCAATGCTTGAGCTAAGCAGTCGTCGCCGCGTACTGCATGTTGTTACCGCAACCCGTCGCAGCGGTCCGCTTGAGCGAATTGTTCGACAGAATGCTCAGGCTCCCAGCGACGGTAGTACGCAACGCGCTTGATCGCCCCAGTGCGAAGGATGTTCGATTTGCATAACCCCTCAGCTGTCTGAATCGGGATTCGTATCACCTTCCACAAAACTCTGGCAGTCCTCGCGCTTACCGGCAACCATGAACTGACTTCTGTCCCGGGTGATCGCGACACTGTCTGACCGGCTCGAGAAGATTGCCTCTGGCCCGCCCCGGCGTATGCCTGGAAAGTCCCTAGCGATGCCCGCACGTAATCGATCGATTGCCAGGATTATAATTTACCCAGGGAGTGTCAAAACTCGCCACTACACCTTCGTTGAAAGGGAATGTGAAATCTCGAGAGGTACTCGGATCGATGCTGACAGTGTACGAACCTCGATCGGAAATGGGGCGGATGAATGTGCCGCCGTCGAAGATAGGTCGCATGAAGTATCCGGTGCCGAGCCCAAGCTCGGCTACGTCGTCCCTATTTGAGAAATCAGGGAGCCTTTGATACTTGCTTCGGAACGCCTCGATTTTTCCGCCGGTTTCCTGCGCTTGCAGATAGGCAAAAGGATAGCTCGAGCAAGGTACATATGTGATTGTTCCAACATAGAGCAGGAACAGGAAGATCACGACGCAGGTACCTTTCAACGCGCGCTTAAGGATTTTCATGAACTTCACAGTTTGAATTCAACCCGCGAATCAGACGCCGTTCTGGCTCGAGTCTAGGGGCTTGCCTTTTCATCCACAAGTGAAGATCTCAGCGCGTATCAATGGGTTGGACCTTTCCCGCGCCGCCTGGTTCGACGGCCCAATCGCGTCGAGGCCGTATCTTCGTCGCAGTGTGGATGTGCCGACTCTGCCGACGCGCCGCAGACGTCCGCACGAAACCGAAGCCCGATGCCCGACACCTGAGATAGAGCCAGCCGCGCAGCGGCATCGGCTGGAACGATCAGTTAGCCCTCATCGCGATGGGCCCTCCGCCGGCTCACTCGTGACCCGCATCGTCCATGTGCTCCGCCGGCGTAAGAAAAGGTACAGACGGATGGAGCCTGGCACGGAAGCATTCACCATGCGCGCACATGATTTGCGACGCGCCTTTCGGCAGCGCGAGATGGATTTCTAGCGGCGGCTCACCGGCAACGCTTTCTCCACAAAAGCAGCATGCCGTGCGACTCATGTCAGCCACTATGGCCTTCAGTCTTCTGAACAGATTCATTGAGGCACCACACTCAAGCTGGGCCGTCGCCGGCCGACGCCGGCAGTCTTCAAGGCCACCACGTCTCGACAGTCGACTTCAACGATCTGTACGGCAGTCGCCAAACGCGACATGACCCGCCTCTGCAGCGAAGATTGTCGAAGGTGCATCGGCGTGATCTAGCCCCGGTACTTGCGGTGCCAACTCGACCCATGCCATGGGCATTGTCTTGCCCGAGAGCATGAGCGTGAACAGACGACCGAAGAACGACGCGAAACACTCGGATTTACGATCGATCACCATGACTATGTTCGCTGGCCAATCCTTGGGCGCTCGCAGCGCTTCGATGCAAGACTCGGGGGCGTTGTTGTTTGCAACAACGGCCACGCAGGCACCTGCTGTCTTGATGTGTTCGCGAACAGACATGGCCGAACCCGCCGGTCTTCCATCAGCTTGGAGCGCACCATAGATGATCAGCACATCGCACTGCGGGGGCGATACGGAGCTTTCAAGCACGGCACTGAAGAGTGAACCAATTACCCTCTTGTCAGCCTCAAGCAGCTCTGTTCCGCCCACTCCCAGGAGATTGAGGAATCCAATTCTCGGCTGTTGGATTCGGTACGGGTGATCGAAAGTTGTTCGCTGCCGGACGGGCCTGGACTTACCACGTAACCACGACAGGAGTGCCATCGTCAGACCTTTGGAGGCGAACAGCTGAATGACAAGACGGTTGCCGTTGCCAGCTTCGGCTGATCTCCGAACCGATACAACGCCGATCCATGAGAGAAGCCCGCAGTGAAGCTTATACAACCCACCGTGATCTGCAAGGCGACACACGAAGTGTGCAGGTCGCTATTTAACCAGCAACGATGCGAGTAACCGCGACTTCTTCAGCTTCCAACGAACGCAAATCGCGCCCGAACCATCGGGGCCAGCTCTATCACGGAGCGCAGGGTACCTGGGTGCCGCACCCCGGATCTCCAGCAGCCCAGGCCGTGGAAGGCCTCATCTCAACGAGGGGCATCTTGCCCAAGCAGCGTGAGGTCGGCCAACATTGCCACGATGAACTGCCCGTTGCCCTGAAGTGCGCCGACCATTTTCTTGCCATAGGCTTTCTCCGCCTGGATGACCACCACGGGCGTTTTTGTTTTTCCATCCTTGAGCCAAGCGTATTGTGGAATTTTCAGCGCAAGGGGTTTGCCAATGACGACATCGCCTTTGACGCAGAAAACGCAGCACGACCAGCCGCAACGTCGGCTTTGGTTGCTGCGCGACCGACTATGAATTGGTCTTTCGGCAAGGGTGGCGACGGGCCGAGCAAAACCCAAGATCGAAAGAAAGGAGGCAACGAGTCGGTTCATTTTGCGAGTCCTGCCGCCCTAGTTGAGCCGCGTCGAAGGCGATGGCTGCATCGTGTGGAAAGACGATGCGACATAGCCATGCGAGAGTCACGACCACGGCAACGCCGCTTGAGAGAATGCCGTTCCACGTAGCCCAGTTGCGGACACCAGTGACTCCGTTGCAAAACACGCAAAATCGCTTATAGCGACCTGACGCCTGAAATAAAGTTCTGCCACACCGAACAGCAATTCAAAGCCAGTATACATTTCGCAGTCAACCCGATTGACTCATTAGGCCTTACGATGTGGGCCAGAGTTGACCTCCTCACTGAATAACTCGCCGCATTGACAGACCGGTTCCGAACCGCGTCTGCGCTTTTCCTATGGACTCAAATCCACAAGTAACGTAGAAGCGCTCGGCATGTGGGTTTCCGACGACATGGAGATATGCGGCCCCGACTTCACTTGCCGCAACAACACAGTGCTCGAGAAGGACTCTGCCAATCCCCTGGCGCCAGCATGCAGGCTCGACAAACAATGCATCCAGTTCTGAGTTTCCGTCAGAACGTGGCAGGATCGCCGCGAACCCTTTGACTATGCCCGCGTCCTCAGCGACGAAGACCCCGCCGTCGACTATTTGTTGAAGCGGCAGCGAAATGGCATCCGGGTTCGCCAGCAGCGCTTCACGATCATTGGGGTTATCGAGAGAAGCTCGCCATTGAAGAGCTTCGAGCGCCTCGCGCTCCGAAATGACCGCTGACCTAACGATCAATTGATGCTTCATAGGGCGTTCCACCTGAGCTAACCGACGGGCAAATGCCGAACGAAGCGCCGCTTTCGCACGACCGTGTTGAGCGAATTGTCAGAGACCACTTCTCCAGTTCTCAACGTTTACTTTCTATGGGATTCTCTCGGGAAGCCTGCTGCCCGAGCTGCTGGGCAAGCCCGATGAGAATTCCTTCGGGGCCCCGGATGTAGCAGAGCCGATAGACGCTTTCATACTGAACCACTTCGCCGACGAGCTTCGCGCCGCATTTGACGAGCCGCGCAAGCGTGTCGTCGATATCTTCCACGGTGAACATGACGCGGAGGTAACCGAGAGCGTTAACCGGAGCGCTGCGGTGATCGGCGACCACGGACGGCGCAAGGAAGCGGGACAGCTCGATTCGGCTGTGACCGTCCGGGGTACGCATCATGGCAATCTCGACGCGCATGTCGCGCAATCCGGTGACACCATCCGCCCAGCGCCCTTCGACGGGCGCGCGCCCCTCGAGCTCGAGGCCAAGCTCAGTGAAGAACTCAATCGCGGCATCGACGTCTTCCACCACGATGCCGACGTTGTCCATACGCATAACGGTCATGACGACTCCTTGGCGTTTAATGCCTGAAATAAGTTCACCCGCGAAGCGGGTTCGGCTTGAATGAATGGTCAGGTTACGGCCGCACCAAAATTGAGCCTATCACCGTCTGGCATGCGGACTTTGACCTCTCGTTGGCCATGCGGCATGTCCTTCATTGGCTCGATGCGATCAGGAGAAAGACTGGCACGCGCGGGACCCCGTTTGGGGTGCAACATGTCAACGTCTGCTACGCCTACATGGACCGTCACCCTTGCCGTTCCGTCTGCCTGGGGCTTACGGGCTGGTTCCTCCAAGAAGCGCAAGCCGCACCCGTCGAACTCCACATATGCATAGTTGGAGTGACGAGCCTTGAGCTCAGACGTGAGCACGTCGCAGAAGAATTTCAGCGATTCCACCATGTCTGGCGCATGCAGGAAGGAAGTTATCTGATAAATATTCCCCATAGGCACCTCTATGTTATTCCGCGACCTAAAGTTTGACATGAGAGGCTCGGCCCGGCTTGCCGGAGCGAGTCCTCTCGATGGACGGGTTAGGCATCGCCCTTTGGTGGTTCTGAACTCTCACGGTCGTAGTACGCGACCGTACTTTCCGATCGGAACATTTTCGACAAGCCTGGTTCGCCGCGGCCGCCCACACCAATCATGATCTTGTTTGAGTCCGGATACTCACAGGTCTCGATCTCCACCACAGTCGACAACGCCAGATATCGCAAGGCAGTGGTTCCCGTATTGATTATCTGGTGTGCGACTTCCGCACCACCGGTGGGGCACGCGATGACATCATGTTTTCGAATTGGAAAGCGTTCCCTCCCGAATCGAAGCTCGCCTTGGCCTTCGAGTATCAAGAACATTTCCTCTTCACCGTGGTGGTTGTGAAACGGACACTGGGCTTTTCCGGGTGGTAACACTGTCAGGTTGTATCCAAGCTTCTTCGCGCCGATGCCGTCGCTGAACTGGGCTCGCTTCGACGTGTAGTACCCGTTGTCTTCGATGTCGGTGAAATCGACCTCATCGAGGTTGGCGATTGGTCGCACGGTGTCTTCTCCTTTGCGGCGTCGGACAGGCTATGTGGGAATTTCGGCGCTGCGAGCGCGCACTGCGCCGACTGACGTCTGAATTCAGCGGCGTGCCGAAGGCATACCCGTTTGAATGAGTAAAAAGAGACTTCCCCAGCTCATGCGGTGCGAACCGCTCGGCATCGAGGTGCCATGATGGTGATGCGAACCAGTCATCCAACGAGAGGGGAAGTCTCCATGAAGTCTACAACCGTCGGTGTAGATCTCGCAAAGCTGACACTTTCGGTGTGCGTGGTGGACGGCAGCGGCCGCGTGCAGCACCGTCAGGACTTTCGGCGGGCCGCGTTTTCACAGTGGCTGATGCAATTACCTGGAGGCACAACCGTGGCGATGGAGGCATGCAGCGGAGCGCATTACTGGGCGCGCTATTGCGTCGAGTGTGGACTGCAACCGCGCCTTATGGCCGCGCAATTTGTTACGCCGTTTCGTAAGAGCCGAACCACGAAAAACGACCGTAACGATGCGGAGGCCATTGCCACTGCAGCACGCCAGGGCAACATGCGTTTTGTCGCGATCAAGAGCGTCGAGTAGCAAGCGCGATTGGCGTGGCATCGGATGCGCGAAGGTTACAAAGTGGAACATCTGGCGGTGATGAATCGGCTGCGTGGTCTGTTGGCGGAGTTTGGCATTGTGATTGCGCAGACCGCTATCGCATTGCGACGGAAACTGATCGACATCGTGGAGCGCCCGGATCTGCCGATCCAATTCATCGAACTGATTCGTGCGCCACGTGATCATTGGAAGGCCATTACTGTGGGGATGCACGAATGCGACACCCGCATCGAGACCCACGCCACGGGCGATGAACGCTGCGTTCGGTTGCGGGCGATCACCGGCATAGGCCCGTTGACCGCCGACGCCGCCGTGGCGACGGTCAATGACGGACACGATTTCAAGAACGGTCGTCAGATGGCGGCCCGGCTAGGGTTGGTGCCGCGCCAACATTCCAGCGGCGCCCATAAAATCCTTGGATCCATCAGCCGCAGCGGCGACAGCACCCTGCGAACACTGCTGATTCAGGGGGCACGCAGCAGCCTGCTGCAGGCGCGCCGGACGCCGCTGGATCAAGCCACGCCGGAGCAGCACTGGATTTTGCAACTCGCTGGTCGAATGCCACGGCAAATTGATGGTGGCCATC